>JBDTWH010000257.1:0-7472 GCA_040006795.1 Actinomycetota bacterium
CACGAAACACTCTTAGGGCAGGATCGCGCTATGGATCGTCAGCAGGAGTTCGTCCTACGCACTATTGAAGAACGCGACATCCGCTTCGTGCGGCTCTGGTTCACCGATGTGCTGGGACAGCTGAAATCGGTGGCCGTCGCCCCCGCGGAGCTCGAGGGGGCCTTCTCCGAGGGCATCGGCTTCGACGGCAGCGCCATCGAGGGATTCACCAGGGTGTACGAGGCGGACATGCTGGTCAAGCCCGACCCGGGGACCTTCCAGGTGCTGCCCTGGCGTGGCGAGAACCCGGGTACCGGCCGGATGTTCGGTGACATCATGCTGCCCGATGGCTCTCCGAGCTTTGCGGACTCCAGATTCGTCCTCAAGAGGACCTTGGCAAAGGCCGCCGACCTCGGGTTCACCTTCTATACCCATCCCGAGGTCGAGTTCTTCCTGTTCGAACAACCGATCAAGGCCGGAGCGCCGCCGATTCCGGTGGACCAGGCCGGCTACTTCGATCATGTGCCCCACGGGACGGGGCATGACTTTCGTCGAGCCGCCATCGCGATGCTCGAAAGCATGGGTATCTCGGTGGAGTTCAGCCACCACGAGATGGCGCCGGGTCAGAACGAGATCGACCTTCGGTATGCCGACGGCCTGTCGACGGCCGACAACATCATGACCTTTCGCACGGTCATCAAGGAGGTTGCCCTGGAGCAGGGCGTCTTTGCCTCTTTCATGCCCAAACCCTTCAGCGATCACCCCGGCTCCGGCATGCACACCCACCTTTCGCTCTTCGAAGGCGATCGCAACGCCTTTCATGAGGCCGGGGCTCCCTACCAGCTCAGCCAGGTTGGCAGACAGTTCATCGCGGGCCTGCTCCATCACGGCGCCGAGATGAGCGCGATCACCAACCAGTGGGTCAACTCCTACAAGCGCCTGTGGGGCGGGGGAGAGGCGCCCGCCCACGTCTGCTGGGGCCATAACAACCGCAGCGCCCTGGTCCGGGTCCCCATGCACAAGCCGAACAAGCCTCAGAGCACCCGGGTCGAGGTGCGGTCACTGGACTCGGCCTGCAACCCGTATCTCGCGTTCGCCGTGATGCTCGCGGCCGGGCTCAAGGGCATTGAAGAGGGTTATGAGCTGCCCGCAGAGGCAGAGGACGACGTGTGGACGTTGACCGACGGCGAACGACGGGCGATGGGCATCCAGCCGTTGCCGGCGTCGTTGAACGAGGCGGTCAACGTCATGGAGGGTTCCGACCTCGTGGCCGAGACCCTGGGCGAACACGTCTTCGACTTCTTCTTGCGCAACAAGAGGGCGGAGTGGGCCGACTACAAGGGTCAGGTCACCCCCTTCGAGCTCGAGCGTTATCTCCCTCGTTTGTAGAGACCGCGGGGCACAGCTGGTGCCGCGCTGGGTAGGTTGGACCGCGTGAGCCACGTCGCACGGTCCGGTAGCCGCGTGGGGCGACTTGCCCGGCTGGGGTTCGCCGACCCCGGGCGGGCGGACACGCTGCTGGGCGATCCGGCGCTGGTGGGCCTGACTGATCCGCTGGACGAGGTGTTTGCCGACGGTCTGCCCGACGCGTTGAGCCAGGTGGCAGACCCCGATCTCGCACTGCAAGGGCTCGTTCGCCTGATGGAGTCACTTGGCAAGGTCGACAGCGACAACGAGGACTATGGCAGGGAGCTGATCGCCGCACTGCGGCATGCCAGCGCCGGTCGTGACCGGCTGCTGGCCGTGCTCGGGGCGTCCTCGGCGCTCGGCGACCATCTGGTGACCCATCCGGGCCACTGGCGGGCGGTTATCCGGGCGACGCGCCAGAACGCCGAACAACGTCGCGACGAGGTGGTCGGGGCGGTGACCTCGGCTTTGGCCCGCGCCGGGGCCGTTCCCGCAGGCGACGCTTTGCGGGTCGCGTACCGGGGCCAGCTGCTCGGGATCGCCGCCCTGGACCTGACCGCGCAGAAGGTGGTCGACGAGCTCCCGCAGACAGCGTCCGCTCTGGCAGACCTGGCCGCAGCCGCGCTGGAGGCCGCCGTGATGATCGCACGCGCTGAGGTTGGCCCCGGTGCTGATGTCTGCCGGTTTGCGGTCATCGGTATGGGCAAGTGCGGGGGAGGCGAGCTCAACTACGTCTCGGACGTCGACGTCATCTTCGTGGCCGAACCGGCCAGCGGGGACCCCGCCGATGAGAGGGCTGCGCTCGCCGCAGCGACCCAGCTCGCGACAGCGCTGATCCGGGTCTGTTCGGCGTCAACTGCCGAAGGCACGCTCTGGCCGGTGGACGCGGCACTGCGTCCGGAGGGCAAGAACGGCCCTTTGGTCCGGACGGTTGCCAGCCACCTGCAGTATTACGAGCGGTGGGCCAAGACGTGGGAGTTTCAGGCGCTTCTTAAAGCCAGAGCTGTTGCCGGGGACCTCGTCCTCGGCCGCGAGTACCTTGATGCCGTAAGCCCGCTCGTCTGGCAGGCGGCAAGTCGCGACCACTTCGTCGAGGACGTCCAGGCGATGCGCCGGCGGGTAGAGGAACACGTCCCCGCAGCCGAGTCCGCACGCCAGCTGAAGCTCGGTCCGGGCGGGCTGCGCGACGTCGAGTTCAGTGTCCAGCTCCTTCAGCTCGTTCACGGTCGCACGGACATGAGCCTGCGATCAGGCACCACGCTGGAGGCTCTGGCGGCGCTGTCCCGGGGTGGGTACGTCGCACGGGAGGACGCGGCAGTCCTGGACGAGTCATATCGGCTGCTGCGCACCCTCGAGCACAGGATCCAGCTCTTTCGCTTGCGGCGGACTCACCTGATGCCAACAGCCGAGCCGGATCTGCGGCGGCTCGGCAGGGCAGTCGGCCATCGCAGTGGCCCCGGGGCGGCGGTCGTTGCGCAATGGCAGCGGCAGGCGCGTGAGGTGCGACGAATTCATGAGCGACTCTTCTACCGTCCGTTGCTGATCGCGGCCGCCAGGCTCAGCAGTACTGAAGCCAGGTTGACCCCGGAGGCCGCACGAGAACGGCTGGCGGCGTTGGGTTTTCGCGACCCAGCCGGTGCGATGCGCCATCTCGAGGCCCTCACCGGCGGCCTCAGCAGGCGAGCCGCGATCCAGCGGACCCTGCTACCGGTCATGCTCGGCTGGTTCGCGGACGAGGCCGATCCGGACGCCGGGCTGCTGGCATTCCGGCGGATCAGTGACTCGCTGGGATCCACCCACTGGTATCTGCGCATGCTCCGCGACGAGGGAAGCGCCGCCGAACGCCTTGCTCATGTCTTGGCGCGAAGTCGTTATGCCGCGGATCTGCTCATTCGTGCGCCCGAGTCCGTTGCCCTGCTCGGGGATGCCAGTGGCTCCACGCCACACGGTCGCGCTGCGCTCCTGTCGACCATGAGGGCCGCGACCCGCCGCAAGAAGACGGTCGACGACGCGATGACGGCGGCACGCGTTGTCCGGCGCCTGGAGCTCTTCCGTATCGCGGTCGCGGATCTCACCGGGCAGCTGGACCTCGCCGGTGTCGGGGCAGCCTTGAGCGACCTGACCTCGGCTACCCTGCAGTCCGCTCTCGACATCGCCACCAGGCGAGTCGAGGACGAGTCCGGCCAGCCGCTCGGCACCCGCCTTCTGGTGGTCGGGATGGGCAGTCTCGGAGGTGGCGAGATGGGTTACGGTTCGGATGCTGACGTCATCTTCGTCCACCAGCCGGACGACGGGGTGGACGAGAACGAGGCACAGAAGCAGGCCACGCTGGTGGTTCAGGAGGTCAGGCGTCTGCTGGGGGTGGCTGGTCCGGACCCGCAGCTGGTCATCGACACGGACCTGCGACCAGAAGGCAAGGGAGGCCCGATGGTGCGCTCGCTCGAGGGGTTCGCGGCCTACTACCGGCGCTGGTCCCTCACCTGGGAGGCTCAGGCGCTGCTGCGAGCCGCTCCTGTGGCCGGTGACGCCGATCTGGGGCGCGCGTTCTGCGCTCTGATCGACCCGATCAGGTGGCCGGCCGGTGGAGTTTCCACGCAGGCCGTACGCGAGATTCGCATGCTCAAGGCGAGGATGGAGTCCGAGCGCCTGCCGCGGGGCGCAGATCCGAAGACGCACTTCAAGCTGGGACTGGGCGGGCTCTCCGATGTTGAGTGGACCGTACAGCTCATGCAGCTTCGACATGGCTACCAGGTCGAGGGACTACGCACCACCGGGACCCTTGCCGCACTGACTGCCGCCGGCGAGGCGGGCTTCATCCCGCCCGAGCATGTCGAGACGATGGCGCAGGCCTGGCGCTTCGCATCCTCGTTGCGCAACGCCTCTGTGCTGTGGCGGGGCCGACCGGTCGACGCGCTGCCCAGCGACCTGCAGGACGCGGATGGAATCGGACGGATCGTGGGTCGAAAGGCAGGGGAGGGCGACGAGCTGGCCGAGGCCTACCGACGTCTGGCCCGTCGTGCCCGGGCAGCCGTCACCATTAGCTTCTATGAGTCGATCTAACTGATACGGTCCGCTTGATGGCGGGATTCCAGGAGAAGCCGACCCCGGACCAGGGCCGTGCCATGCCCCCCTACTCCGAGGTCTTCCGCACCCGGGGCTATCTTGCGCTGTTCCTAGCGGCGGCTCTGTCGACGTGGGGCGACTACCTGGCGAGGGTGGTGGTCGCTGCTTACGTGCTGGAGCGGACCGGGTCGCCGTTCGCGGCAGCGGCAACGTTCGCCGTGAGTCTGTTGCCCAGCATCTTCGGCCGCAGTCTCCTGGCTCCGATCGCCGACCGCGTCCCCTACAAGTACGTCCTCGTGGTTGCTCACATCTCGCGGGCTGTCCTGGTGGGCGTCCTGATCGTCGCGCTGAGGATGGCTGCCCTGGATACGGGCGCTGATGAGCGCTTCCGGGTGCCCCTGTGGACGGTGTTTGGCCTCCTGTTCCTGATCGAGCTGGTCGGAGGGCCGGCCGTCTCCGCCGGCCAGATCCTGATGACCGACCTCTTCAGCGATCGCCGGCTGTACGCGCGCGCTCTTGGTCTGGGCACCATGAGCGAGCAGGTCAACCAGGCCATCGGGCTGACCATCGGTGGTTTCGTGGTGGCGTGGCTCGGCCCAGTTCGTGGTCTGGTATTCGACCTGGGAACCTTCCTGCTCTCAGCACTGGTTATCAGCGTCGTCGTGAAGGCACAGGCGGTTCGCGGCACGCCTTCGGCTGGCGTCGTCGGGTTCTTCCGTGACATCGGCGAGGGCGCCAGCTACCTCTTCCGGCACGCTGTGCTGATGTCCCTGCTCGCACTGAGTCTGTGCTCTGTGTGGGCGATGGCAGCACCGGAGGCCGTGGCCATCGCCTATGCACAGGACCAGTCCGGATCAACTCGTCTGGGTGGACTGCTAATGGCGGCCCCCATCCTTGGCGCGGTGGCAGGTCTGTTGATGGTCGGACGCTGGCAGCCACAACGCCAGAACTCCCGGATCATCGTCATGGCCCTGCTGATGCCGCTGCCACTGCTGTTAACCGTGTTTGCCCCGCCGTTACCGATCACCTGGCTGTTGTGGTTCGCCTGCGGAGTGCTGCAAGCTTTTATGCTGCCCTTGCAGTCCACCTTCTCGCTGGTCGTCCCGGCCGAGATGCGCGGCAGGGTGTTCGGCCTCGGCGGTGCGCTTTCCGTGGCCGCCAGCGGTGCCGCGTTCCTCGTAGCGGGTTATCTCGCCGAGCTCACATCACCGGCCACCGCTGTGGCCAGCTGCGCCGCGGCAAGCCTGCTGGCGATCTTGCTGCTGGGCTCGCGATGGCCCCGAAAGGCTCTGAGCAGGGCCGTCGCGGCGGCATACGACCCCTGAGCTTCCGGCGGTCGTGGCTCTGATGAGTTTGTGCTCGTCAGATCGCGTCAGCTACAGCGGGCGAACGTAGGCGGCCGTGCCCGTAGCGGCCTGGATGTCCGACTCGGCTCGAGCCAGCATCGAGTCCGCGAGGTGGCGAAGCGCACGGGCCACGGCAACCTCGTCGCCGATGGCACCAAGGGGCTCGTCTCTGGGGCTGCGATGGCTGTCGCCGTGGCCCTGGAACTCACCGGGTTGATCGGAGATGAGCAGGGCGCTGGCACGGGTATTGTCCCCCGTCTCTACCACGGACACCTGGACGCGCCAGGTCTTGGACCTCTCGACTTTCCTGATGGTGTCCTCGATGCCCCCTGGTGCTCCTCCCGCACTCTCGACCCGCATGACTGCGCCGGGCCCGGGGTAGACCAGACCGGTGTGCCCATCGCTCCATCTGACGGTGTACAGCGCACCCCCGCCGCTGCCCTTGACCTCGAGCACCTCGCCGTCTCGAACAGGGTCATCTACCCGAGTGCCGGCCAGGATGATGCGGTCCCCGACTTGTGCCTTCATGGCGTCCTCCTCCGATGCTGGTGGTGAGTTCTGGGCCTTCTCTCAGCATGCTCTTGAGCGGCGTTTTGGGGAAGGGCCCGAAGATCGGAGGGCTCGCGAGACGGATGCCGAACGGGTTGTCTGAGCACGCCCGCCAGCCGGCGTGAGCCAGCCGCCGGCGCAATCGCGACCGCCAGTGACCCTGTGAGTTTTGGAAAAATGACTACGCGCGGTGCCGGCCACCGGCAGTCTTGGAGTTGCAAAAGCACGGATTGTTCCTTCCGCCGAACTCTCGATCTGTGTTGTGTCTCTCAACACAGAAGGAGATTTTCGGCGTGTCGAAGTCACACCTGCACCAGTGCCCGGAACCGCTGTTGCCCGCCTGCACCACCTCCCGGCTCAGACGTCCAGTCGCGGCCCTTGTACGGGCCGCGGCCGCCATGTGCCTCGTGTCGGCGATGACCGCAACCGGCGTGAGCACGGCGACCGCCGCAGTGATCGGCCCCGACGTGTCGAGCCACAACCACGACAAGGGCGCCTCGCTGAACTGGAAAGCCATCCGCAGCCACGGGCGCGCATCCTTTGCCTTCATCAAGGCGACCGAGGGCGGCGACTATCGCAACCCGCGCTTCTCCTCGGACTTTGCCTCGGCCCGCAAGCACGGTCTGATCAGGGGTGCCTACCACTACGCCCGGCCGGGTGGGGCAAACAGCCACGAGATCACCCGCGACGCGAACGCCGAGGCTGCCCAGTTCGGCAAGGCCATCGGCGACCTGAACGGTCCGGGAAACCTGGCGCCCGTGCTGGACCTTGAGGATGCGGGGGGTCTCAACCCACCCGGCCTGTCGCTGTGGGTGCAGACCTGGCTGACGAGGATGACGAAGCTGACCGGTCGTACGCCGATCATCTACACAGGCGCAACCTTCTGGCGGAAGAGAATGGGAAACTCAGCAGCCTATGCCGCCCACCCGCTTTGGCTGGCCGCCTACGGCGTCTCCAAACCTGCCCGCATAGGCGGCTGGGAAAGCTATACCTTCTGGCAGTACACCGGGTCGGGGCACATGGCTGGTGCAGGTGCCAGCATCGACCTGAGCCTGTTCAACGGCTCACTTGCCCAGCTCAGGGCCATGACGGCGTTGAACGCGGCTACCCGAGCGGCAGCCGCTGAAG
>JBDTWH010000258.1:0-4457 GCA_040006795.1 Actinomycetota bacterium
GGAGTCGTCATCGGCTCACACCTGGACTCGGTCCCGGACGGCGGGGCCTTTGACGGCCCGCTGGGAGTCGTCTCGGCGCTGGCCGTCGTCGACGTGTTGAAGGCGAGAGGCTTCGTGCCGTCGCGGCCCATCGCGGTGGCGAACTTCATCGACGAGGAGGGCGCCCGCTTCGGCATCGCCTGTGCCGGATCCCGTTTGATCACGGGCAAGCTCGACGCAGACAAGGCCCGTGGCCTGCGTGATGCCGACGGCGTCACGATGGCTGAGGCGATGACTCTGGCGGGCCACCCGGCTGGCCACATCGGTCCGGATGAGGAGACCATGCGCCGGATCGGGACCTTCGTCGAGCTGCACGTGGAGCAGGGACGTGGCCTGGTCGACCTGGGCCGCCCGGTCGCGGTCGGCTCCGTCATCCGGCCCCACGGGCGCTGGCGGGTTGACCTGGACGGCGAGGCCAACCACGCCGGCACCACGCGCCTGGAGGACCGCCGCGACCCGATGCTCGATCTGGCGACGGCGGTGCTGGCTGCCCGCGCGGCCGCCACGGCGCACGGGTGTGTTGCGACCGTTGGCAAGGTCCGGGTGGAACCCAACGGTGTCAACGCGATCCCGTCAAGGGTCACGGCCTGGCTGGACGCCCGCGGCCCGGACGAGGACGCGGTCCGCGCCGTCGTGGAGAGCGTGGGAGCACAGTCCGAGGGTGTCGTGCTGCAGGAGTCGTGGACTCCTGAGACGGTGTTCGACGTGCCGTTGGCACAGAGGCTCTCGGTCCTGCTCGACGGTGCGCCGATGATGGCGACCGGAGCAGGCCACGACGCCGGAGTGCTGGCGACGGCCGGGTTGTCGACGGCCATGCTGTTCGTCCGCAATCCCACCGGTATCTCGCACTCGCCGGCCGAGTTCGCCGAGCGAGACGACTGCCTGCGCGGCGTCCAGGCCCTGACGGCCGTGACTGAGGAGCTGGCCCGGTGAGCGGCAGCCCGGCCGGCCCATCGGGCGCGCGGCGCTGGTGGGCGGCATACGCCCTGCTGCCCTCCGGGCTGGGCCGCGACGTGACGTTCGAGGTCACCGCCGGAAGGTTCACTGCGGTGACCACCGGCACCGCGGCAGGTGATGGCGAGATCCTGCCCGGAGTGGTCCTGCCCGGGTTTGCCAACGCCCACAGCCACGCCTTCCACCGGGCGCTTCGCGGGCGCACCCATGGTGGCGGCGGCACCTTCTGGACCTGGCGTGAGCGGATGTATGCGGTGGCGGCTCAGCTGGACCCGGACTCCTACCTGGCGCTGGCGACGGCAGCCTTCGCCGAGATGGCGCTCGCCGGGATCACCGCCGTCGGGGAGTTTCACTACCTGCACCACGCGCCCGGAGGGGCCCGCTACGACGATCCCAACGCCATGGGAGAGACGCTGCGTCAGGCTGCCGCGGACGCCGGGATCCGGCTGACCCTGCTCGATACCTGCTACGTCGCGGGAGGGCTGAGCGCAGCCGGCCACAACCGGCTGGACGCGATACAGCTCCGTTTTGGTGACGGGAGCGCAGACGGCTGGGCGCAGCGCGTCGAGGAACTCAAGGAGTCCGCCGGCATGCGGGTCGGTGCCGCGGTGCACTCTGTCCGGTCAGTGCCGCGGGATCAGCTCGCCGTGGTCGCCGCCACAGCCGCCGGCAGGCCGCTGCACATCCACCTCTCCGAGCAGCCGGCCGAGAACAAGGCCTGCCAGCTGTTCTACGGCCTGACGCCAACCGCTGTGCTGCACGAGGAGGGGCTCCTCGGCCCCGCGACAACTGCGGTCCACGCCACCCACCTGACCGACGCCGACATCACCATGCTGGGCCACACCCGTACGACGGCCTGCCTCTGCCCGACGACCGAGCGGGATCTGGCGGACGGCATCGGGCCGGCGCGCCGCCTGTCCGACGCAGGCTCGCCGCTCTCGCTCGGTTCCGACCAGCACGCCATCACCGACCTGCTCGAGGAGGCGCGTGCCCTGGAGATGCATGAACGCCTGACCTCGTTGCAGCGCGGGCGCTTCCATCCGGACGAGCTGCTGGCGGCAGCGACCCGGCACGAGAGCATCGGCTGGGACGATGCCGGCCGGCTCGAGGTCGGGGCCCGCGCCGACCTGGTCGCCGTCCGGCTCGACAGCCGCCGCACCGCCGGGAGTGCACCGGAGCAGATCATGCTGTCCGCCAGCGGCGCCGACGTCGACACCGTGATCGTGGATGGCAGGACGGTGGTGGCCCGCGGTCAGCACGTGCTGGGCGACGTCGGGGCGTTGCTGCAGAAGGCAGTTCAGCCCCTCTGGGAGAGCACATGACCTCGACGTTGTTCACCGGTATTGCCGAGCTCGTCACCAACGACGCCCTGCTGGAGGGTGCCGACCACTCGGAGCACCTGGGCCTGCTGCGAGATGCTGCAGTTGTGGTGCGGGACGGGCTCATCGAGTGGGTCGGCCCGGCCACCAAAGCGCCTCCGGCGGATCAGCGCCGTGACGTCGGCGGGAGCGCGGTCATCCCGGGTTTCGTCGACTCTCACTCCCACCTCGTCTTCGCCGGAGACCGCTCACGGGAGTTCGCGGCCCGGATGACCGGCGTCCGGTACGACGGCGGCGGGATCGCCACCTCGGTCGCCGCCACCCGCCGAGCCAGCGATGACGAGCTTCGTGCGATGGTCGTCGCCCGGGTGGCCGAGATGCGTGCGCAGGGGACGACCACCGTCGAGATCAAGAGCGGGTACGGGCTGAATGTCGAGGACGAGGCCAGGTCCCTGCGCATCGCGGCCGAGCTCACCTCCGAGACGACATTTCTCGGTGCGCACGTGCTGCCACCGGAGTTCGCCGGCCGCCGCTCGGAGTACGTCGACCTGGTCACCGGCCAGATGCTTGCCGCGTGCGCCCCGCACGCGCGCTGGATCGACGTGTTCTGTGAGCCGAACAGCGCGCACGCCTTCACCGAGGAAGAGGCAAAGCGCGTGCTGTCAGCGGGTCGGGACGCCGGCCTCGGGCTGCGGGTGCACGGCAACCAGCTGGGCCACGGCCCCGGGGTGCGCCTTGCCGTCGAGATGGGGGCCGCAAGCGTCGACCACTGCACCTTCCTGACCGCCCAGGATGTCGAGCAGCTCGCGGCAGCATCGGAGACCACTGTTGCCACGCTCCTGCCCGGCGTGGAGTTCTCGACCCGTTCGCCCTACCCGGACGCCCGGCGGCTGCTCGATGCGGGGGTGAGCATCGCCCTGGCCAGCGACTGCAACCCCGGCACCTGCTACTCGTCCTCGATCCCGTTCGTGCTGGCCCTTGCGGTGCGGGAGATGAACCTGACTCCTGCCGAGGCGTTGCTGGCCGCGACGGTCGGCAGCGCCAGGTCCTTGCGGCGCAATGACATCGGCGTGATCCGGGTCGGGAACCGTGCAGACCTCACGGTGCTGGACGCCCCTTCATACCTCCACCTGTTCTACCGGCCCGGGGTGCCGATCGCTCGCGTGCTCGAGCCGGGAGGCCGTCATGGGCGCTGATCGCAGGCCAGGCCGTCTGGGGGTCGTCCGCTTCGAGGACCTGACGCCCGTGCCCTGGCGCAACGGCGGTGGCCTCACTCGTGAGGTGGTGTCGTCCGGCGGGTCCGGGCCGCAGGAATTCGACTGGCGGATCAGCATCGCCGAGGTCAACGAGGCCGGTCCCTTCTCGACCTTCCCCGGTGTTGATCGCATCATCACGGTGGTCGAGGGGGAGGGGATGGATCTGCTGATCGACGGAGTCGAACACGTCCTGGGCCTGTATGAGCCACTGAGCTTCGACGGGGCGAGCAGGACCGAGTGCAGCCGGCTCGCCGGACCGGTCCGGGACCTCAACGTGATGACGCGCAACGACCGGCTGTCCGCCGCCGTCGCGATCAGAGACCTCTCGCAGACCCGTCCGATAGCCATCGGCGGTAGCCAGGTCCTGGTGCTGCTGACCGGGTCGGCCGTGGTTGTCGGGGCCGACGGCAGCAGGGCCGGGCTGAGCCCCCTTGATGCCGTGTGCCCCAGCGCGGAGCACGTGCGGTTGGTCGAGGGGTCAGGGCGGGCGGCGGTCGTCCGGATCGAGGAGCACCACCTGACTCGCGCGCGCAGATCCGACTCCCGGGTCGGGGAGGCCCCGGCAATCACGGTCCAGATCACCTTCGACTGTGCCGACCCGAGGGTCATGGCACGGTTCTGGCAGCCGGCTCTGCACTACATCCCGCAGCCACCGCCGCAAGGCCATGCGACCTGGGAGTCGTGGTTGGCCGCGATGGGAGTGCCGCGCTCAGAGTGGAACGACGGAGCCTCGATCTGCCCTCCCGAGGGCACCGGTCCCACGCTGTACTTCCAGAAGGTCCCAGAGCCCAAGACGGTCAAGAACCGGGTTCACCTGGACCTCGACATCGCGTTCAGCAGTGACCCCATCACGGCGCGGATGTCCGACATCGAGGCCGAGGTCGTGCGC
>JBDTWH010000259.1:0-5993 GCA_040006795.1 Actinomycetota bacterium
CGACCGGTGGGACAAAGAGCTGGGGATCGGCCACACAGCAGTGGACGACATCGCCCGCAGCTACGTCACAACCCTCCGGGCGGCACTGACACCGCCCTGACCCGAGCCCGCCCCGACAGCCCTTCACACCTCGCACACCTCGCACACCTCGCAGAAACCAGACCCATGAACGAGCCACCGCAGAGAATCAAGGCAATTGAGACAAGGTATGCCGGATGCAGGTTCCGCTCCAGGTTGGAAGCCCGATACGCGGTGCTCTTCGACACCCTCGGCATCACCTGGCAGTACGAGCCGCAAGGATTCAAGGTCGGCGGCGTCAACGGCAGCCCCGAGCGTTACTACCTGCCCGACTTCTACCTACCCAACCCCGGCATCTGGGTTGAGGTCAAAGGATCAGAAGACGCGCTCGACGTAGAGCTGATGATCGACGCAGCCACCCCAGGGTTCGGGCTACCCCGAGACCCTGACGGCACCCCATACGTCGACAGCACCCGCAACGGCCCGAAGCTCCTGATCCTCGGACCACTGCCCGACGTCCAAAACGGGTACTGCTCACACTGGGCGATCTGGTTCCACAAAGGTGACTACTCCCAGAACAGGGCACTACTTCTCGGCGGGGCAGGGCTACAGGTAGACATTGCCCCGGGGGGCAGAAAGTTCGCGTGTGACTCCGGCGAGCGTTGGCACACCCGCCATCCGTTCACCCGTGCTGTCGTAGGCCAACCTGACACCTCTTCGAGCCACCAACTGACACAGGCCTACATCGCGGCCCGCTCCGCCCGTTTCGAGCATGGTGAGCGCGGCCGATGAACAGCCTCCTGCAACTACCCGACGTCCTCGAGCTCCTCAACTTCACCCCCGCCGAACACGTCTCCATCTGTCACCAACACCCCGGCAACAGGTTCACCGCCCACACCACGGCAGCAGACCACGCCAGCATCAGCGGCCTCGACGACGCCAACGTGTGGTTCGGCGTCAACCCCATCACCCCCGAAGCCGGCGGCCGCGGCACCGCAGACCAGGTCACCCGCCTCGCCGCGCTCTGGGCCGACCTCGACATCAAACCCGGCGGCTGCCCAAACATGGACACCGCCCGCACCATCACCGACACCCTGTCCACCATGCTCGGCGCCAGACCCGTCGCCCTGACCTACTCCGGGCACGGCATGCAACCCATCTGGTCCATCGACCCCGACGACCCCGACACCAACACCCAAACCAACAGCACCGAAATCAGGGCACTCCTGCGCCGCTTCGGACGCCTCGTCGCAGCAGTCGCCGAAAAGTACAACGCCCGCGTCGACTCCGTGTTCGACCTCGCCCGCGTCCTACGCGCACCAGGATCGGTCAACCACAAAGCCGACCCCGTCGCCGTCCTCACCCTGCCCGACACCGGACGGCCCCTCGAGCTCGCCGAGCTCCGTGAAGCCCTCGACGCCTACGGCATCAGCACCCAGCCCGAAGACTCAGAGCAGCTCGGCGAAGCCCTCACCGTGCCAGCCGAATGGGCCTGGGCGCCATCCACCTGCACCTACACAACCAAAACCACGCGGGCATGGGCAGCGGAAACCCCCGACGCCCGCCACCCCTGGCTCCTATCCGCCGCGGTACGCCTCGCCGCGATGCACGCCCACGGCTGCATCAACGCACCCGACCACGAACACGCCCGCACCCAGCTCGCCGCCCACTTCGAACAACTCACCACCCTGGCACCGGCCCGCAAACCCACCCCAGGCGAGATCGCCGACGCGTTCAGCTGGGGACAAGCCCGAGTCGCGACCATGCCCGACGACCGGATCGCCCGCGAACTCGGCAACCACCCCCACATCACCGGCGCCGCACCCTTCGGCGAAATCAACAGCCCCCCAGCCCCGAAAACAACGGAATATGAGCAACCCGCACCGGCACAGATCGGCAACCTCGCCATAGCGCCCCGCCCCGTCCTTCTAGACGTCACCCAGGTCGGCGCCTACTACGGGCCCACCGAAGACGGCACCGCCCGCGCCCTCACCCACCTCCACGCAGCAACCCTGCGGTACTGCCCCCAGCGCGGCTCCTGGCTCCACTGGAACGGGCACCGCTGGGAATGGGACACCTCCGACTACCACCGCGAACTCATCCGCACCATCGCCCGCAACCTGCCCGCCGGCGAAGGCTGGGCCGCCTACAAACGCCGCGCCATGTCCGCCGCCGGCGTCACCGGCATCGCCCGCCACGCCCAATCCGACCGCACCCACGTCGTCCACATCGACCAGCTCGACGCCAACCCCTACGAACTCAACACACCCGGCGGCATCATCAACCTCGCCGCCGGCACCCTGCGCCCAGCCGACCCCACCGCACTCCACACCCGCTGCACCACCGCCACACCCGACTTCACAACACCCTCACCCATCCTCGAGCACTTCCTGGCCGACACCTTCGGGGCCGACCAGAAGATGATCGACTTCATGGCCCGGCTCTTCGGAGTCGCCGCAATCGGCACCGTCCTCGAACAGATACTCCCCTTCGCCCACGGCTCCGGCGCCAACGGCAAATCCACCCTCCTAGACGCCGTAGAACACTGCCTCGGCAGAGGCGAAAACGGGTACGCGATCAGCGCCCCCGCCGAGATGCTCATGGCCCGCAAATACCAGGAACACCCCGCCGAGCTCGCCCAGCTCGCAGGCGCCCGCCTGGTCATCTGCTCCGAACTCGACGAAGGCCAACACTTCGCCGAAGCACGCATCAAAATGCTCACCGGAAGAGACACCATCAACGCCCGATTCATGCGCGGAAACCCATTCAACTTCACCCCATCACACACATTCATCCTCGCCGGAAACACCAAACCCGCCCTCTCAGTCGGAGGCCCCGCATTCGAACGCAGAATCCGGTTCCTACCATTCGACAACGTCGTCGCAAAGAATGACCAAGACCCCACCCTCGGCGAGAAGCTCGCCACAGCCGCGCCGGCCGTCCTCGCCTGGATCGTCCGCGGCGCCGCCGACTACCTGAACCGCGGCCGCCTCGACGAACCCGCCCAGGTCCTCGTCGCCACCCACGACTACATGGCCGAGCAAGACACCCTCGCCCGGTTCGTCGACGAAGCCTGCTACCTCCAGAAAGACCTCAACGCGCTGATGAGCGACGTCCGCGCCGCCTACGAACACTGGTGCTCAGACAGCGGCGAAACACCCGTCTCGACGACACGCTTCGGTCGCGAGCTCCGCGACCGGTTCGACCTGGTCGACGGCCCCCAGCGCAACAAACGCAAGACCTACCAGGGCATCGGTGTCGCCGGTGAACCGGTCGCCGGTGACGACATCGACAAGGACTGGTTCCGATGAGAGGGACCGAGTTATCCACAGACAGGCCCCCAATGTCCGGACAACCGGTCGTACCGGTCGCCACGCGTACGACCGGCACGCCGCAGTTACACGCTCCGCGCGCGCGCGCGGAGAGCGAAGCCCGGACAACCGGTCGTAGGGACCAAAAGAATCTAGGACATCTGTGCCATACGACCGGTACGACCGGTCCTAGTGTTCACCTGCATACACGCGCACACACACATGGAAACGAACCAGGAAGACCGGTCGTACCGGTCGTATGGCAGGTGTGCCCATGACCAAAACGATGGCCCGATGGCTGACCGACCAGCTCATCGCCGACGGGGTGATGACCGCCGACAGGGTCACCAAACACGCCCGCCCACGCCGCTGCCACGACTGCGGGCTCTTCACCCTCACCGGCCTCGACGACCTCCTACCCAAAGTCGTCCACGTGGATCCCCTGCCCACCACCACAGCCGGCGAAGCCTTCGCACTCCTGACCGGCCGCCGATCCTTCGCCCTAGACCGCGACGAGCTCTACCAGCGCACCGCCGGCCGCATCAGCTTCCACCACGCCGACGACCTTCCGGTCTATGTCGAACATGAATGCCACAGCCCGCCAATTCCCATCAACACCCGATTCAAACCACCACCCAGCCGCGACAAAGAAGGGACACCGCCGTTCTAATGAACAAACCAAAGAACAAAGGCACAGCCGCAGAAACCGCCGTCGTCAAATACATGCGGATCAACGGATACCCCGGCGCTGACCGTCAGCCATTGCGCGGCAACAGAGATGCCGGCGACATCCTCCTCTGCCCCGGCATCATCCTCGAAATCAAAGCCCACCGAACAGCAGGCACCGGACAACCAGGCCAAACCCAGCTCGCCACCTGGATGGCCCAAGCCGCCACCGAGCGATACAACGCCGGCGCCGCCCTCTGCCCACTCATCGTCAAACGCACAGGCACCACCAACGTCGCTACCTGGTGGGCCTACCTCCCATTCCAAGACATCGCCGACCTCATGGGCGCAACCACCCAACTCGAGTCCCCACCCTCAACCGCGCCCATCTGCATGGCAGTCGGCTCCCTGACCGCCCTCCTTCGCTCAGCCGGCTACGGCGACCCACCACCGACTCCAGTGGACGTCCGGCAGGCTTCCCACGTGCAGGCGCGCGAAATGACAGCGTCATGAGTGGGCAGCTGGAGTCGGCTGTGGTGTCGGACGAGATCAAGAGCTTCGTCGGTGCGATCCAGAAGCTGGTGGCGGTTGAGGCCGAACGGGACGCCGCACTCGACGCGGTGGAGCGGCTTCGTGCCGAGTCGGCCGACCGGATCCAGGTCAAGGTTCGGCTCATGGCTGAGCGTGACCAGGCGTTGGCTGAGGTTGAGCGCCTCAAGGCTGAGAACGCGGGCCTGCGCCGTGGTCGCATCACAGCCAAGCCATCGACGTGGGCCGACAGGCAGGTCGAGCCATGAGCGACTACACGCCGGAGCAACTCGAGGAAGCCGTCCACTTGGCGCTGACTGCTGGCGACATCAAGGCAGTCAACGGGTTGCTGCGGATGTTGGCAGTCGTGGATCCAGGCCGAGCAGAAGTGCTGTTCGAGCAGCTGAAGGTCGCCCTTGCCCTGCGCGCAGATCAGGAGTCCTCATGACCTACGTCGACAGGTCACCCGCCGGCCGCATCCGCACCGCGCTCACCGGTATCAACGCCGCCTGGTCAGCCACCCTCAACCCCGCCCGCCGCGCTTCGGGCAGCCACGCGATGACCAGCCTGGTCAACCCGCCGCTACCAATCCCCGCGTCCGTCCTCGACGACCGGGCCAAAGCCCATGACGTCCTGGCGCACTGGTCCCTTACCGTGATGCGCGGCCGCCGGCTACACCGCGTAGGCGCAGCTGGTGTGCCCGCCCTGTGCGGGTTCCTCTGGATCCACGCCGCCTGGCTCGCTGACTACCCGAAAGCCCTGGCTGACCTCGAGTCGTCAGCTGCCGCCCTGGGCCAGATCGCCGCCGACAACGCCCCACACCGATTCAAAGTCGGTAACTGTCCAGGCACCACCAACGACCTGCCATGCCCGGGCGCGGTCAAGGCCACCGTGCGCGCCGACGACGACCTCCTGCCGTCCGTGCTGACCTGCTCCGGCACTCCTGTGCACTCCTGGCCGGCAGGGGAGTGGCGGATCCTGGAGCGGCGCCTGCACATGGACGAGGCAGCAGCGCGCCGCCTGGCCTTGGCGATCAGGGTGTGACGGGCGACACGCCGACTAAGTGAGCCCTTGCTTGACATAACCGGAGTACGCTCGCGAGCAGCAGACAATCATCATCAGGCCCGGGTCGAGTAACTCCCTGGGCCTGCCCCATGCCCCCTCACTCGCTGATGGCCCGACACCAATCCCACAGGACCCGTCGGCGAGCCCAGCCCGTGAGGGACAACGTCAGGGAGGCCAACCCATGGCCACCACCTGGACCACCAACCTCGACAAGCGGCTGCGCAACCTACACGCCCAGGGCTTGCCGCTTCGTGAGTGCGCTAAGCGGATGGGCCGCAGCCGTAGCGGTGTCGGCGACCACGCCAAGGTCCTCGGACTGTCCTGGGACCGTTCCAAGACCCAGGTCGCGACCAAGGCCCGGGTCGCCGACAACCGGGCACGCCGGGCCGAGCTCGAGGCCGGGTT
>JBDTWH010000260.1:0-7719 GCA_040006795.1 Actinomycetota bacterium
GGCAGCCCGTCCTCGAAGACCACCATCGACGCCACCACGTTGGTGCCCTGCACATGACTGACGTCGAAACACTCGATCCGCAGCGGCGCACTGGGCAGGTCGAGCCCGTCCTGGAGCTCCTGCAGCGCAAGGCTGCGGGCCGTGAGGTCCCCGGCCCGGGTCATCTTGTGACGCACCAGAGACTGCTCCGCGTTGCGCCGCACCGTCTCCATCAACGCACGCTTGTCACCACGCTGCGGGACCCGGAGGTCGACATGGGCGCCTCGCAGCCTGCTGAGCCACTCCCCCATGTGAACCGGGTCCGGCGGCAGTACCGGGACCAGCACCTCATGCGGCACGCCCTCGGGCGACTCGCCTCCGTAAACCTGCTGGAGCAGGTGCTCGACGACCGACGACAGCTCGGCCGCGTCCTCCGACCCACGCTCGGCCACCCAGCCACGCTGGCCCCGGACGCGGCCGCCCCGGACATGGAAGACCTGCACCGCGGCCTCGAGCTCATCATCTGCGAGGCCGAACACATCGGCATCGGTCGCATCAGCCAGGACCACGGCCGACCTCTCGAGCGCGCTCGTCAGCGCCCCGAGGTCGTCGCGGAGCCGGGCTGCCTGCTCGTAGTCGAGAGTGGCAGCAGCAGCCTTCATCCGTGCCTCCAGACGCCTGACGAACTTGCCGGTGTCTCCGGCCATGAAGTCGCAGAAGTCCTCGGCGATCACCCGGTGCTCATCGGCGCTCACCCGTCCGACACACGGAGCTGAGCACTTGTCGATGTACCCGAGCAGGCACGGGCGCCCAACCTGGCCGGCCCGTTTGAACACCCCGCTGCTACAGGTGCGCATCGGGAATACCCGCAGCAGCTGGTCGAGCGTCTCGCGGATCGCCCAGGCCTGCGCGTAGGGACCGAAGTACCGGGTGCCCCTGCGTTTTGCCCCGCGCATCACCTGCGCGCGCGGGAACTCATCACCCAAGGTCACCGCGAGGTAGGGATAGGACTTGTCGTCGCGGTACCTGACGTTGAAGCGGGGGTCGAACTCCTTGATCCAGGAGTACTCCAGCTGCAGCGCCTCGACCTCGTTGGCCACCACGGTCCACTCGACGCTGGCACCGGTCGTGACCATCGAGCGGGTGCGCGGGTGGAGCGCGGAAAGATCCTGGAAGTATGACGAGAGCCGCGGACGCAGCGAGTTGGCCTTGCCGACATAGATGACCCGCCCATCGACATCGCGGAAACGATAGACGCCGGGGTCAACCGGGATCTCCCCCGGTCTGGGGCGGTATGACGACGGGTCGGCCACAACCTCACTCTATGAGGCTGTGTGCCGATCACTCCATGAGGCTGTGGGCCTGAGGCCTTGGGCTGGCTCCTCAGGAGATCGTCAGCGAGCCGCCGCTGATCTTGACGGTCTTGGCCGGCAGCGGCGCCGGAGCAGGACCGCCGGTGACCGCACCCGAGGTCGCGTCGTAGGTGCTTCCATGGCAGGGGCAGGTAATGGTCTGGCTGGCGACCCCGGAAACCGTGCAGCCCTTATGCGTGCAGATGGCACTGAAGGCCTTGAACTCCCCTGCCGTGGGCTGAGTCACCACGATCTTGGTGTCTTTGAATACCTTGCCGCCACCCACCGGGATGTCCGCGACCTTGATCACCGCCGTGTCCGAGCCCGAGCCGCCCGCCGTGCCGTCAGCCGCGCCACTCCCCGCGCCGCAGGCCGCGACTGACGCGATCCCGACGACCCCCGCACCCACCACACCCGCGGTACGAATCACCGTGCGGCGGTTCATCTCCTGCGCCCTCAGCGCGCCATCGGGTGCTGGGCGACCGGTTGTGGGGAGCTGAGGGGATTGGCTCACTGAGTCCTCCAAGTCTTCACGATGGCTGTCTACACACCCAACGTAGCCAATACCCAGGCGGTTCACCTGCCGACCGGCTAAGCCTGGCATTTCGTTCTTTATGAGCCGGTCCGTCATGTTTCGCCTACATCTCTGGCGCATAACAATCAGGAGGCCCCTGATAACGACACGGCAAGATAACGACACTGCAACACAAACGGTTGTAGTGCCCCAACCGCTTGCCCGCCGCGTTAGTGTGCAACATCTGCTGGATTCGCGGGGTCCGGACGCTTTCCGGACGATAACAATTCTGGAGGAAACGTGCATCAGCGTTCCGTATTTCGAGTTGGCACGTCGCTGCTCATAGCGTCGCTGGCCCTGTCCGCGTGTGGCTCCCGGGGGGACACAACCAGCACGTCGAACGGTGACAAGACTGCCATCATCGGCGTCATGGCGCCGTTGTCCGGCGACCTGTCGGCTCTCGGGCTCGGCATCCAGCACTCCGTCGAGCTCGCCGTGAAGCAGGCGAACGACAACAACGCCATCCCCGGCTGGACTCTCACGGTCCAGGCGAAGGACGATGAGGCAAAGCCCGACGTAGGCAAGAACGCCGCGACGGCGTTTGCCGGTGAGGCCAATGTCGCCGGAGTCGTGGGCAACCTGAACTCCAGCGTCGCGCAGAGCACCCAGCCGGTGCTCGCCACGGCCAAGATCGTCCAGGTGTCTCCCGCCAACACGAACCCGGCGCTGACCAAGGGCGCAAACGCCGCGACGGCGCCGGTTCGCACCTACGACACCTATTTCCGCACCTGCACCACGGACGCCGTGCAGGGCCCCTTCGCCGCGCGTTACCTGTTCCAGAAGGCCGGCATCAAGAAGGTCGCGACGATTCATGACAAGAAGGCCTACGGCCAGGGACTGGTCCAGGCCTTCACCAAGGAGTTCACGACCCTCGGCGGGACCGTCACCGCTGCCGAGACCATCAACCCGGACGAGTCGAACTACCAGTCCGTCATCTCCAAGGTGAAGCCGACCGCCCCCGAGGCCGTGTACTACGGCGGCGAGTACCCCCAGGCGGGTCCGCTCTCGCAGCAGATGAAGGCCGCCGGGCTCAACGTCCCCCTGATGGGTGGCGACGGCATCTTCGACCCGAAGTTCCTCAAGCTCGCCGGGACCACCGCCAACGGTGACCTGGCCACCTCGGTCGGCGCGCCGACCGACTCGCTCGCCGCCGGCAAGAAGTTCCTGGCCGACTACGCCGCAGCGGGCTACAAGGAGCCGGCAGCCGCCTACGGCGCTTACTCCTACGACGCCGCCAACGCCATCATCAACGCGCTCAAGGTGTCACTGAAAAGCGCAACTGACGTGGCCTCGGCCCGCCAGGCGACAATCGACGCCCTGGGCAAGGTCAGCTTCGCCGGCGTGACGGGCCCCGTGGCCTTCGACCAGTACGGCGACACCGTCAGCCGGGTGCTGACCGTCTACAAGGTCACCGACCTCAAGTGGGCTCCGGTTCTCACTGAAGCATTCAAGTAGCTCGACCCTCAGTGCCGTAGGAGTGGGCGGCCTCCGCCCACTCCTACGGCGTTGTCGAATCTGAACCGTCGAATCTGACCACTGGAGCCCCCAAGGTGGATACCTTCATCCAACAGCTCATCAACGGCCTCTCTCTGGGGTCGTTGTATGCGCTGATCGCGGTCGGATACACCGTCGTCTACGGCATCCTTCAGCTGATTAACTTCGCCCACGGCGAGGTCTTCATGATCGGGGCCTTCGGTGCTCTGACAACCTCCATCGTGCTGTTCCACGGAAACACCGCCCTGTGGACATTGCCGATCATGATCATCGGCGCCGTCATCGCCTCCGTGACCACCGGCGTGCTGATGGAGCGGTTCGCCTACCGGCCGCTGCGCCACGCGCCCCGGCTGGCTCCGCTCATCACCGCCATCGGCATCTCGGTCTTCCTGCAGGAGCTCGTCCGGCTGAACTACGACCAGGTGCCGTTCACGAACTGGAACCCGTTCAACCTGCCAGACGCGAAGTCGATCATCCCGTTCCCCGCGATCGACGGGGTGACGGGGCCCGCCCTACAGATCGGCGGCGTGACGATCCAGCGCGAGGCAATCTTCACGATCGGCGCCCTCGTCGTCTGCTCGGCCCTGCTGTGGTGGTTCATCAACCACACGAAGATGGGCCACGGCATGCAGGCGGTGTCCCAGGACCAGGACACGGCCCGCCTGATGGGCATCAACGTCGACCGCATCATCGTGGTGGCGTTTGCGCTGGGTTCGGTTCTAGCCGCCGTCGCCGGTGTGGCCCAGGGTCTTCAGAACCACAACATCAACTTCCGAATGGGCTTCCTGGCTGGTCTCAAAGCCTTCGTCGCGGCGGTCCTCGGCGGCATCGGCAACGTGGCGGGTGCCGTCGTCGGTGGCCTGGTCCTGGGCGTGACCGAGGCGATGGCAACCCAGTACATTCCCGGACAGTTCGGCGGGAGCCCATGGAAGGACGTCTGGGCCTTCGTCCTGCTGATCCTGGTCCTGGTATTCCGCCCGCAAGGCCTGCTCGGTGAGAAAGCGGTGGATCGCGCATGATCACCTTCCCCCCGGCCGTGTTGGCCAGACACAGTGCCAAAGCCCTGCCGATGGGGCTTGCGGGCGCCGGCCTCATCATCATCGGTTCCCTGCTCTCCTGGAGCTACGACCCAGGGGTCCTGGGCAACCTCTCCATCAGGTTCAACCCGGGCGGGTTGCAGATCATGGCCATCGCCATGGCACTGCTTGCCGTCGTCATGCTGTTGGCCCACAAGGGTCCGCTGACCTCCCTGGGTCAGTGGGCTGACACCGAGCGAGGCATCCACGCACTCGCCGACTGGACGCTCATCTTCATGACGGCGGTCGTGGTCGGCATCACCTCGCAGGCCGGTGGCCTGATCAACGTCCAGCCAGGAGGCTGGATCTCATTCCTCGGGGCTGTGCTGCTCTTCCTCGCCTCACGCCTGACCCTGGCCAAGAAATCCCGCGACCTGGCAGAGGCTTTACTCCCGGGATGGGTCGAGATCCTCGTCATCGTCGTCGTCATGGCGGCGCTGCTGTTCGGAACCGCTTATGCCCTGAGCCTGGCCGATGCCTGGGTGTTTGTGCTTTTCCTCGTGTTCGTGACCGGCATGACGATCGCCGGGACACGTGCTGGGCTGCTGTCCTGGCTGGGGCACATCTCGCTGCGGCGAAAGCGCGAGCTGATTCTGGCGGCCTTCGTGGTCGCGTTCTGCTTCCCGCTGACGCAGGGCGGCTCCGACGCCAACATGTCGATCGCCTCCCAGGTCCTCGTCTTCGCGGCAGCAGCGATGGGCCTGAACATCGTGGTCGGCCTGGCCGGACTGCTCGACCTCGGATATATCGCGTTCCTGGGCTCGGGGGCATACGTGGGCGCCTCGCTCTCGACGTCGGGTTTCGCCACGATCGGGTGGAAGCCGAACTTCTTCGTGGTCGTCATCGTGGCCGCCTGCTTCACCGCCACGCTCGGCCTGATCATCGGCGCTCCGACCCTGCGTGTATCAGGTGACTATCTGGCCATCGTCACACTCGGCTTCGGTGAGATCTTCCGGCTGACGATGTTCAACCTCGACGGGAACAACGGCCCGAACCTGACCCACGGACCCAATGGCATCCCCGCCATCCCGGACCTGTCATTCGGGAGCTTCAACTTCGGTGACACCCACGTCTTCCTGGGCATTCCGCTTGCCCGCTTCTCGAACTACTACCTGTTGCTGCTGCTGCTGCTCGCGTTCATCATCCTGGTGTTCCATCGCCTCAACACGAGCCGGATCGGACGCGGCTGGGTGGCGATCCGCGAGGACGAGAAGGCCGCAGAAGCCATGGGCGTGAACGTCTTCGGGCTCAAGCTGCTTGCCTTCGCGACCGGCGCCTTCCTCGCCGGGATGGCGGGCGCTATCAAGGCTCACCAGGACGTCTCGGTCACCCCAGACCAGTACATCTTCCTGGAGTCGGCCTTCCTGCTCGCGGCGATCGTCCTCGGCGGCATGGGCACCATCGTCGGTGTCCTGGTGGGCGCGGTGATCCTGAAGCTCCTGCCCGAGAAGCTCCGGTTCTTCGCGGACTACCGACTCCTGCTGTTCGGCCTGCTGCTCGTCCTGATGATGCGCTTCCGGCCTGAGGGCCTCGTGGCCAGTCGACGAAGACAGCTGGAGTTCCACGAGGAGGACGAGGACCTTGCCGTCCGGGCCGAGGGCGACATCGCCGAGGAGGTACAGGCATGACGGTGACCACGAAAGCAGCCAAGGCCCAGCGTGCGGCCGGGGTCCCGTTGCTGCAGGCCGACGACGTCACCATGCAGTTCGGCGGGCTGGTCGCCGTGAACAAGGTGAGCATGACCGTGAACGAGGGCGAGATCCTCGGACTCATCGGGCCCAACGGGGCCGGCAAGACGACCTTCTTCAACTGCCTGACCGGCCTCTACAAACCGACTCATGGGCAGGTCCGCCTCTCTGGTGTCGAGCTACCTCCCAAACCCCGGGCAGTGGTCCAGGCCGGGATGGCGCGCACCTTCCAGAACATCCGGCTGTTCGCCAACATGACGGCTCTGGAGAACGTCATGGTCGGCCGCTACTGCCGCACCTCCTCCGGGGCCATCACCTCGATCCTGCACGGACCCAAGTTCAGGCGTGAAGAGGCTGCGACGCGGGCGCGGGCTCAGGAGCTCCTCGACTTCGTCGGCCTCCATAACTCCACCGAGCACCTGGCACGAAACATGCCCTATGGAGACCAGCGTCGCCTGGAGATCGCCAGGGCGCTGGCCACGGACCCCAAGCTCGTCCTGCTGGATGAGCCGACAGCCGGCATGAACCCCCAGGAGACACGTCAGGCCAGCGACCTGATATTCAAGATCCGGGACACCGGACTGGCTGTCGTGGTCATCGAGCATGACATGCGGTTCATCTTCAACCTGTGTGACAGGGTGCTCTGTCTGGTGCGCGGGGAGACCCTGATCGTGGGGACCCCGGAAGAGGTGCAGTCCGACCCCCGCGTCATCGAGGCGTACCTCGGCTCAGGCATCGACGACGACGACGAGGAAGCAGATGAGACCCCATGACAGCCATGCTCGAGGTCAAGGACCTCAAGGTTGCCTACGGCAAGATCCTTGCCGTCAAGAAGATCAGCTTCTCCGTCGAGGAGGGTCAGGTGGTCACCCTGATCGGCACCAACGGCGCCGGCAAGACAACGACCCTCCGCACGATCTCCGGACTGATCCGGCCCTTGAGCGGTGAGATCTTGTTCCAGGGCGAGCGGATCGACGATGTCGCCGCTCACAAGATCGTCTCGATGGGCGTGGCACACTCCCCCGAAGGCCGCAAGATCTTCCCCAAGATGACCATCGAGGAGAACCTGCTCCTTGGTGCCTTCGCACGCAAGGATAACGAGGTCAGTAAGGACCTGGACGCGGCGTACGATCTGTTCCCGATCCTTGCGGAGCGACGCAGCCAGCTGGCCGGGACATTCTCGGGTGGCGAGCAGCAGATGCTCGCCATGAGCCGTGCCATGATGAGCCGGCCGAAGCTGCTCATGCTGGACGAGCCGTCGATGGGGCTGTCTCCGATCATGATGAAGCTGATCATGCAGACGGTAAGGACCCTTCAGTCCCAGGGCACGACGATTCTGCTGGTCGAGCAGAACGCCCAGGCTGCGTTGAGCCTGGCAGACCACGGCTATGTGCTCGAAGTCGGCAGGATCGCCATCAGGGGCACCGGCAAGGATCTGCTCGTCAACGATGACGTGCGAAAGGCCTATCTCGGCGAGGACTGACCGGCCGGAGCTGACGGACTCTTCTTGGCTGGGCTCTTCTTGGCTGGGCTCTTCTTGGCTGGGCTCTTCTTGG
>JBDTWH010000261.1:0-13745 GCA_040006795.1 Actinomycetota bacterium
TGGAGCCCGGTCCTGCCCCCGGCCGCGACCGGTACGGCTTCAGCTGGTTGAACGCCGCTGGTCTCGGCGCTGAGCCGCCCGCTGATCGCTGCGTCGGCATCCTCAGCGTGTCTGCGCGGTGGCGACGTGGTCAGCCAAGGTAGTTCGACGGATCGTTGAACGGACGCGGGTGCGCGTTTCGCGACAGGCCCACCCGTGCCAGACTGACCGGCTGGCGTGGCCATGGGGACATGGTCAGGGTGCGCCTGGTGGCGCCGTCGTCAGGCTTGGACGTCTCTTCCCGATGTTCTGGTGTGCGCAGGCTGTCTCCAGCGAGGCCGGTACGAGTGGGGGCGGTGCTGAACGTGGCTGGGTCAGCGGGCGACATGAGCGGCTCCTTCGACTTCCATCTGGGCTTCCGGCGCTGCGCGGTTTCACCCCTGCGTCTGCCCAGGAGCAGGAGCGAGTCATTGGCGAGCCAAACCCACCCCAGACCCCGGCGGGTTCAAGGATGTACCCCAGACCCCGCTCTAAGGAAGAGATGTGCCCATTCCTTGACCGAGTCCAGACCTTTGGCCGGCCGCATCCACCCCGGTGACCTGGCCGATGGTTCCCAGGCACATCAGGCCTCCGCCTGGCCTTCCTCGATCACCCTGAGAACGGCTTCTGCAGCTGAGGGGATCGCTGCCTCGACAGCCTCCGACAGGGGAGCCCCGTGGTCGAACTGCCCGGCCTCGATGCCCACCACCACGAGTCTCCTGGGCAGCAGGTCCAGGGACCGGGCAAGCTCGACGACGCCAGCCAGCCCGAGCGCGTGGGTGCCTCCGGCGGACCAGTTGCCGGCGGGGAGCCTGTGCCCGATGACGTCGACCACGTGGAGGTCGCCCGGCTTGCCGCCCGACCTGATCGCGTCGGCGATGATGACGGTGTCGTCGCCGTCCCACGCGTCGAGCGCCTCGCTGGGGTCGTCGAGCTCCAGTGCCAGCACGTCAAGGCGCTCGGCCGCGACCTGACGGGCAACCAGGAGTCCCACGGCGTCATCACCGCGGTCCGGGTTGCCGAGTCCGATGAGAATTGCGGGCGTGTTCATCGCACATCCATGGTCAGGTCGAGAAAGTGGGTTGCGCAAGAGATGCACGGGTCGTAGTTGCGAATCGCCTGCTCGCACTGCCGGATCAGCTCGTCGCGCGGCAGCTCGAGCCTCTTCTGGACGAAGGCCCGCAGGTCCGCCTCGATGCTCGGCTGGTTCTGGGAGGTCGGGGGGACGATGGTGGCGTCCAGGATCGTGCCGTCCTCGGCGAGCTCGTAGCGGTGGTACAGCAACCCTCGTGGCGCCTTAGCGGGCGAGCGGTCCCACGACATACGAGGTGGAGCCGTCTGATCCATCCACACGGTGCCGTCGTCCGGCAGGGGCTGCGCATCAAGAAGGCGGGCAACGCGCTGATGACCCTGGTCGGCGGTCGCGCCATCCACCCGGTGAACGTGCGGGTCGGCGGGTTGTACCGCCTGCCGACCGTCAAGGAGCTGAGCGACTTCCGTCCCACCCTGGTGCGCGCCCGGGACGACGCTGTGGAGACGGTTCGCCTCGTGTCCGGTTTCGAGTTCCCGGACTTTGTCCAGACCCAGGAGTATCTCGCACTGAGGTCGTCGCACGGATACCCGCTGGAGGGCGGGTCGGTGGTCAGCACGGCAGGCCGCGCCTTAGCTGCCGTTGTCCTGGACATCGCCCACCCCGCGTGGAAGCTGGTCGACCGACTCGATCTCGGCAGGCGCGATCAGGCCGTCCCGCACTGTCGGCCCGACGACTTTCCAGCCCCGCTCACGGAGCAGGTCGATCAGCAGCTGCAGTCCGGGAGTGCGCAGGACCATTCCTCGGATGTCGTCCATGCACGCCTCCAGGGCGATCCTCTCGCTTGCGCAGGGTCCGACCTGACGGGACCAACGTCCCCACGGCTGGACACGTTCTTCCAGGCTGCAGCCGGCTTCAGGTGCCCTCACACCGCCTCCGGCTCAGGCGTGATCAGGGATCGGCGCAGGCGTCTTTTCGGGAATGCTCGTTGTCACTGTGGGAATTACGTGCTGCGCTCTAGCCAGCAGGGTTCTGATGTGCTGAAGTTCGGGCATGGGTCCGAGGAGCGGCGGGACGTTGGCTGGACGTTTCCCCGGCGCCCCATGCACGGGCGATCGCACGGGCACCCCCGAGCAGCCTCTTGAGGTACTCCTGGCCGGCCTCCACCCCGCCTCCGCAGACCTGGCCCGGGCAGCGATGGGCCGGATGCTGCCCGAGGGCGCTGCTCTCACCCATCTCAGCCAGGCAGAGCTTCAGGAGTTCCTGTGGTACCAGCTGCCGCTGAAGTGGCTGGCAGAGATCAGGGAGCTGCACGAGATTGCCTGGTCTCTGGCGGATCTGTTCACCGCAGCAGGCCTCGAACGGTATGCCGCTCTGTGCCGGGCACCTCAGACTCACCGGCTCCTGGACGCGTGGCAGGACAACGACCACGAGCCGGCGCGGAACTCGATGAAGCAGGCGATCAGGGACTCCGGTGTGGACCCGCCTGACACGCCCCTGATGCGCTGGGGCTCAGTGCTGGGTGCGGCCGAGCAGTCGGCCAGGAAGCGGATCAGCCAGGTTCTGGAGCAGGCCATTGACGCAGGTGAGCTGGTGCCCGGCCGACGGGGCTGGAAGCAGCTCGCCATTCGTATCACCGAGGTGTCGCTGATGATGCCACGTCTGGACCTGCGTGGGGCAACCCTGCTTCAGGCCGTATTCCGGGAGCGCGGCTCGAGCTGGGCTGCCGAGCACCCCGCGGTGCGCCAGGACCTCCTGTCCGAGGTGCTGCCGCTCCTGGCCGGCGAAGCTGCCGTCCCTGTAACGGCGGGCGCCGCTCTGATGCCCCTGCGCTGGCTGCTCGAACGCGTCGGTGACGGTGTCACGCTGACCCGGGCCGGATGGTTGCCCAAGAACGTGGTTGTCGAGGCGAACGACACCTTCGGCTGGTTCGACCTCCTCGGCGTCACCGCACGGACCGAGACCGACCTGCCCGAGCTCGGAGCTCTGAACGAGCTGGCCCGACGAACCAGGCTGATCACCCGAAAGGGGGGCAGGGTGTCGCTTTCCGCTGTCGGGCGACGAGTGCTCAGCGACCCGGACCGGCTGTGGCGCATGGTTGTGGCCGACATCTTCTCAGCCGGAACCTTTGAGGGGGAGGGTGCCGCCCTCGCCGCGGCGACCCTGCTGAGAACCAATATGCCGGTGGCCTACCCGAGGGTGGAGGCCATTGTTGACGCCGGCCTGGTGGGTCGGTGGCGCACCGCCTCGGGCGAGTCCCTCGAGGAGTGGTCGGGTCTGGACGCAACGCGTGAGTTCGGGTTGCTCGCAGAGGTCTTCGGCTGGATCGAGCAGGACGACGACGGTCAGAACCGAACCTGGACGCTGACGGCACCCGGACGTGAGGCGGCCCTGCTGGGTTTGCAGCTTCAGTCACGAACGCCGCGCAGCCGTGTCTGACACGTGAGTCGCATCCCCGTCCAGTGCGACCTCAGCGGTTGGGGCGCGTCGGGGTCGGGCTGACGCCGTTCTGCCGTCTGTTACCCCTGGCCCGGAGGGCGTAGAGCACTGCGGACATCAAGAGCGGCAGGAAAGCGGTGAACGCACCCAGTACGAGAGCCCCGGCCAGGAGTCGCACCTGCTCCGGGACCGGCAGGACGCAGACCACCAGCCCGGCGTTGATGAGGACGACTCTCAACGCGCTGCCGCGGTCCATCCTGGCCTGGGATCCTCGCAGGATGGTGGGCCCGCCGCCCAGCACTACCGGCACCAGGAAGGACATGGCGCCGAGCAGGACCTGTGCGGCGAACCCGGCGGCCAGGGGAATGACGAGCAGTCCCAGACGATCGGTGACCAGCAGCCAGGTCGGGCTGATGACCAGCACGGCCACCAGACCCAGCAGTGACCCGATCAGCCAGAGGATCGCGGCCATCACCGACCAGGTGGCATAGGCCGAGGGCCTCTTCGCCCGGGCTACCTCTGCCAGCGGCCGGACGGCCCAGAGGACTCCGCCCAGGTATGCCGCGACGCCTGCGGCGGCCAGTGCCTGCAGCCCGAGGAGGGCGCCCGTGACGGTGACTGCCACTGAGCCCACCAGGATCGGAAGTGCCTGGCGGGCAACACGTTCGGCGCCCTCGGCGATCCGGGTGCGCAGCATGGTCGGCCACAGGGTGACGAGCGTTCCGAGGACCGTGAGGCCGACCCAGCCCAGCAGGTTGAGCGTGACATGGGCAACCACCAGCCGTCCGAGCCATGGCTCGACCGGGTCGAGGGCCAGAGTGGCGCCCAGGCCGGCGCCGATCGGCAGGGCTAGCGAGGCGTAGACGTAGTAGCGCACGGTCGCACCGAAACGGGATGCCAGTGCTGCCCGCACCTGGATGGCCAGGGTGATGCCGTGCGCCGCGGCCGCGGCGCCCACGACCACGGATCCGACCAGCGTCAGGATCCAGGCGGAGCCGACCATGCCGGCCACGACCGTCGCGACACCGAGATTCAGGGCGATCATTCGCGCCGTCTGCCAGCGCCGTGAGCTGGCGGTGGCGCGGCGTCGCAGCAGCGCATCCGCGAAGTGCGAGCTCCAGACGAAGATCGCGTTGGTGACGGCACCCAGCAACAGAAGGTGCACCAGCAGCCATGGTGACTCAGCGATGTAAGGCCGGAACAGACAGACCGCAACCAGTGCGGCTAGCCACGCGGCGACCGGCGCGTTGGCGCCGAGGTGCCATCTGGTGCGGTCGCGAAGGGCAGTCGGTGCCGGGGAGTCGAGCGTCATGAGTCCTCAGTCTTCGCCGGATTATTTTTCACGGAATGAAGTGTAATAAACTCTCGTCATGCCGGGCTATGCAGGGCCGGCAAGAGCGCCATCCGGCGCCTCATCCTGTCTGAGTCGGAGGAGTCCCATGAGTACGGTCGTTGTCGCAACAAGCGCCGCAGATGCCCAGGCCGTCGAGGCCGTGACAAACCATCATGCACAGCTGGCTGGCGCCCTTGCCGTCCAGGTGGAGTCGCTGCTGGATTCCGCCGCACGGGGCGATCTGCCTGGTGCCCGCGCAGCGTCCGACACCCTGGTCCTGTGGTGTGACGCCGAGCTGATCCCGCATGCGCTCGCGGAAGAGCGGGCCATGTACCCCGATGCCCGCGAAGATGTTCGTGCCCGGCTGCTGGTCGACGCCATGCTCGCCGAGCACCATGACCTGGTTGCGCTGGTCGAGACCATTCGTAAGGCCGATCATCCGGTGCGTGCTGCTGCCAACGCGCAGGCTCTCCGGTCCTTGTTCGAGTCGCACCTGGTCAAGGAGAACGAGCAGATCCTGCCGCTGCTGGCTGCGTCAGGGGAGGTCTCCCTGGCGTTGATCCTCGAGGGCATGCACGAGCTGCTTGGTGGCGGGAGCACCGGGAGCGAGGACGTGGCGGCCACCGAGGTCGCTGCAGAGGATGGATGCGGGGGCGGGTGCGGCTGCGGTCATCAGGATCCGGCCGGGGCCCTGCCCGAGCTGGACGCACGCGCGGTGCCACACGCCATACGTCATGCGACGATCTTCGGTGCGCTGGACTCGGTGGAAGCCGGGAGCGGCATGGTGCTGGTGGCGCCCCACGACCCCCTTCCGCTGCTGGCACAGCTGGAGGAACGCTCGCCGGGTCTGTTCAGCGTCGACTACCTGGAACGTGGTCCCGAGGCCTGGCGGGTCCGCTTCATCCGCGCCTGATCTGCCTGATCTGCCGGACCACCTGCTGCAGGCTGGCGTCGTGTGCCCCATGCCAGTAGACCTTTCCACAGGCAGGGCACCGGGAGAACTGCTGCTGGGTTCGCAATGTCCCCGGCTCAAGCTGGTCGATCACCTGAGACTTCGCAACCGGGGCCAGCTTTCCTCCGCAGGCCAGGCACAGGCTCCACGGCAGCAGAGGCGGCTGGAAGCGCGCGATCACGTCGGCCAGCTGGTCGTCGGGGTCCTGCCCGCGCACGAAAGCGGCACGGCGCAGCGCCTGGCGCATCAGCAGGCCCCGGTCTCGGCTGAGCAGGACCCGGTCCTCGCCTTCGGCCCGCTCGACGAGATGGTCATCGTCGGCGTACCTGTCGTACGCCGTGTCGATGCCCAGCAGCCGAAGCCTGCGCGCCAGGGTGCCGAGGTGCACGTCCAGGAGAAAGCGCGCAGGCCCATCCAACGGCTGCGGCCGGGCTCGCACGCCCACGTCGAGCCGGTCCTGCTCCTGCAGGCGACTGTGCCGGGACATCAACACCCCAGCCACGAACAGTTCACCGACCTCGGTCAGAGGGACGCCCGCACTCTGAACCAGGTGGCCCACCGTGGCGGTCGGGTCGTGCGGCAGGTCGAGCTCGCCGCTGTCACGGGCACGTCGGGGCAAGACAAAGCGCAGGGATCGGTGGACACGCAGCCGGACGGTGCCGGGCGCCACCGGGGTCTCCGCCTCAAAGATCCGCGTCACGGCGATGGTTGATCCGTGGGCGTGATCGTCAGGACGAGCCGTACATCAGTGATCCGGGCGTGGTGAGCAGCTGTCCGGTCTCGAGCCAGGTCTTCAGGCCGGACAGGATCATCGGCCAGCCGCCATACAGCTGGCTGTTCGCGCCGTCGCGCAGCTGATCGTGGGTCACGGTCAGGTGGCAGGAGTCGCCGACCGGCTCGATCTCCCAGGTGATCCGTGAGGTGCCCTCGCTCTTCACGTCCTCCCCCCAGAGCGCGACCATGGTCTGGACCAGCCTGCGCGGGGGGTCGACCTCGAGATTCTCGCCTTCGCCGAGCGGTCCTGGTGCGCCCTCGTGGGTCATCTCGAATCGCGAGCCGGGCGTGAAGTCCGAGCTGATCCGGTTGCCGAACTGGTACTTGCTCCTGATCTCGGGGTCGGTGATCGCCTCCCAGAGACGCTCCGGGGTGGTGCGGATGTAGATCTCGAAGATCTTCTCCATGGCGCTTCTCCACTCTGCTCGGCAACGGCTCTCGGCCAGCTCTCAACACGTGTCAATGGGCACCCTGCGCCGGCGCTGCCCCGACGTCTCGACAATAGGTGATCAACCCGCCGATGAGGGGTCTCGGCGGCCCGGCCAGCTCGCCCTGGTCCGCGTTTGGGTCCAGCCGCCGGATCACCGGATTTGGGCAGGGAGCATGATCGACACCGTGGATACGACGTGGGACATCGAGGGCATTCGTGCGCAGTACCCGGCGCTGAAGGACGGCACGGTCTATCTCGACGGTGCCGGCGGGACCCAGGTGCCCGAGTGCGTGATCGAGGCGATCTCCGACGCCCACCGTGGTGGACTGAGCAATGTGCACGGCAGCTTCTCGGCCAGCCACCGATCGGACCGGCTCATTGCTGACGCCCGTGAGGCGGTGGCCGACCTCGTCGGAGGTTCGGCGGGCGGGGTTGTCCTCGGACCCAACATGACCACGCTGACCTATCGGCTCGCGGGTGCCCTGGCCAAGACGTGGTCGCCCGGCGACGAGATCGTGCTCTCAGAGCTCGACCACGACTCCAACGTCCGGCCGTGGGTGCAGGCCGCGGCTGCCGCCGGCGTGACGGTGCGCTGGGCACGGGTGGACCCGCTGACCACCGATCTGCCCGCCGGTCAGTACGCCGAGCTGGTCAACCCTCGCACGAAGCTCGTCGCTGTGGCCGCGGCGTCGAACCTGATCGGGACGATGACCGACGTCGCGGTGATCAGCGCGATCGCCCATGCCGCAGGGGCCCTGACCTATGTGGATGCGGTCGCGGCTGCCCCTCACTTCCGGCTCGACATGTCGTCTGTTGGCGCCGACTTCATGGCGGTGTCCTCCTACAAGTGGTGTGGTCCGCATGCCGGAGCTGTGGTGGCGTCCGTTGACCTGCTTGAGACCCTTCACCCCGACAAGCTCGAGCCGTCGTCCAGCGAGGTGCCCGAGCGGTTCGAGGTGGGCACCGCGGGCCTGGCCAATATGGCGGGCATCACGGCGGCCGTTGACCACCTGGCAGATCTGCTCCCCGGAGCGGGGGATCGGCGGCAGCGACTGGATCGTTCGTTCGCGGCTTTGAGGGCCCGGGAGAACATCGCGGTGCGGGGCGCGATCAGCCGGCTCACCGGCATACCGGGTGTTCATATGGTCGGGGCACCCACCCTGCGCACGGGAACCATCTGCTTCACGGTGGACACTCTGGCGCCGGATGAGGTCGCGGCTCAGCTGGGGGAGCAGGACATCTGCGTGTGGAGTGGTCATGCCTACGCGTGGGAGCTCGCCAGGGCAATGGGGATCCGCGACACCGGTGGGGCGATCCGGGTCAGCCTCTCGCCGTACACCGCTGAGTCAGACCTCGATCGGCTGGTCACGGCCATGGCCTCGATCGTGGCCGAGTCAATCCCGGGCTGATAGCGCGGGCAACCAGAGTCCGTCCTTGTGAGCGCGGTCTATCCATCGCGGTACGAAGGGTGCTACAGGCATGATGCAAGGCTGGGGCAACTTCGTGGCCCGACGAGCATGGACAGTCCTTATTGCCGGGCTGGTGCTCGTCGCCGGCGCCGCAGTGTTCGGCCTGGGGGTGTTCGGCAGTCTCAGCAGCGGTGGCTACGACGACCCGTCCAGCGAGTCTGCCCGGTCTCTGGTCAAGGAGCATCGAGACTTTACGAGCCACGACGCCGACATCGTGGTCATCTACTCCAGCTCGTCGATGAAGGTCAGTGACCCGGCGTTCCGGGCGTCCGTCTCGAACGTCATCAAGGGCCTCCCGAAGGGGTCGATCAAGCGCGTCACCACGTGGTACCAGACCCCGTCGCCAGCCCTGATCAGCAAGGACCAGCGCTCGACCCGCGTCATCATCGCCCTGAGCGGAACCTCGCAGAGTGAGAAAGCCGCTCTCTACGACCGGGTCAGCCCGCACCTCGGGGCCAGCGGGTTGTCCACCACTGTCGGGGGAGCGTGGGCTGTCTTCCGCGACGTCAATCATCGCGTCTCCGCAGACATCGCCAAGGCTGAGGAGATCTCGATGCCGATCGTGATCATCTTGTGCCTGGTGTTCTTCGGGAGCGTCACCGCCGCCCTGATGCCGGCGTTCGTCGGTGGCGTGGCCATTTTCGGTGCTTTCGCCTTCGTGCGGATCATCACCATGGTCACGGAGGTCTCGGTCTTCTCCATCAACATCATCACGCTGATCGGGATGGGCCTGGCCATCGACTATGCGCTGTTCGTCGTGAGCAGGTTCCGCGAGGAGCTCGCCAGGCATCCCGGCACAGAGCGCGAACACGTCAACGCCGCCATTGCCGCCACCATGGCGACCGCCGGACGGACCGTGTTGTTCTCCGGCCTCATCGTTGCGGCCTCGCTGGCCTCGTTGCTGATCTTCAAGCAGAGCTTCCTGCGCTCGATGGGCTACGGCGGGGTGGCGGCGGTCCTCGCGGCGATGCTGGCAGCGCTGACCCTCCTGCCCGCGCTGCTGGCCGTCCTGGGCCCGCGCATCGAAGCCGGTCGGATGCCGTGGCGCCGGGGCTCGCGCGCTGACTCCGGTGCCACCGTGGAGTCGGGTGCGTGGGCGACTCTCGCGCACAGCGTGATGCGGCGACCCGTTGCCTACCTGCTGGTCATCACCATCGGTCTGCTCGCCCTTGGCGCCCCCTTCCTCTCAGCACGGTGGGGTGGCACAGATGAGCGGGTCCTGCCCGTCAACGCGCCGAGCAGGGTTGCCTCCGAGATGGGTGCCCGTCTGTTCGGTGGCGGGACGTCCAGTGCCAACATCGTGGTCGAAGGAGCCAGTCCCGCTCAGCTCGTCTCCTACGTCGCCCGGCTCGACGCTGTCAGCGGGGTTCGGTCGACCCAGGTGATCGACCAGGCTGCTGCGAGGACGAACGACGCCGGCCCGACGAGCCTCATCCAGGTCAGCTGGCTCGGGGAGAGCCAGAGCGAGCAGTCGCAACGCCTGGTCAGAGACCTGCGCGCGGTTGGTCCCGGCACGGGGGCTCACACCCTGGTCGGCGGATTCACTGCGAGCACCGTTGACCTCGTCGACTCCCTCGGTGAACGCCTGCCCTGGATGGGCCTCTTCGTCGTCGCCGTCATGCTGGTTCTGCTGTTCGTTGCCTTCGGTTCGGTGGTCCTACCCGTCAAGGCAGTGGTGATGAGCGCGCTCTCCCTGACCGCCTCATTCGGCGTGGTCACCCTGATCTTTCAGGATGGCTATCTGTCGGGGCCCCTCGGTTTCACCTCGACGGGCTATCTGGACGCCACGCAGCCGATTCTCATGCTGGCCATCATCTTTGGCCTGTCCATGGACTACGAGGTCTTCCTGATCTCCCGGATCCGTGAGGAATGGGACCGCACCGGTGACAACACGACGTCGGTGGCCAACGGGCTCCAGCGCAGTGGTCGCATCATCACCAGCGCAGCGGTCTTGCTCGCCGTGGTCATCGGCGGTTTCGCCACCTCCGGCATCGTGATCATGAAGATGATCGGGATAGGCATGCTCGTTGCCGTCCTGATCGATGCCACCATCGTGCGCGCTCTGCTGGTTCCGGCCACCATGCGGTTGCTGGGCACCCTGAACTGGTGGGCGCCAGGTCCGCTGCTGCGATGGTGGGAGCGCCACAGGGTGGAGGCTTAGTCGGGCGGTTTCGGTGGGAGCCAGCCTCTAGGTCTGGTTCCAGGCGTTCTGGACCAACCGTCCGGCCTCCTGTGAGTTGAGGCCCAGCCGCCTTGCCGTGTGGACGTAATCATTGGCCGCCGTCTTCGCGAGGTCGGCGGCGCCGGAGTGGCTTGTCTGCTCGTCCAGGACATCGCTGCGCACGAAAGTGCCGCCACGGCCATGGGTCGCGATCACGGCATCTGCCTCCAGCTCGCGGTAGGCCCGGGCCACGGTGTTGGGCGCCAGCCCGAGGTCGGCTGCGAGCCGGCGGACCGTCGGAAGCTTCGTCCCGGGGCTCAGCCTGCCCGCGGCCACGGCCGAGGCTATCTGCGTCCGCACCTGCTCGAAGGGCGCGGTGGCCGACTCGGTGTCGATGCTCAGGTTCAGTGGGCTCACAGCTCTCACCGTATGCCGTTTTCGGTTCCTCCCACGCGCTGGTCCAGTCGTGGGGTTGTCGCCATCCCGGCCCGGGTATGTCCAGATTGAGAGACAGGATTCCCAAGATCTGGCTATCGGTTCTACCGTTCTCATAGGTCATGAGTGTCAGCGACAAGCCCCGGCTCGCTGGCCGGCAACCCTCCACCGCGGTGGGGTGCCCCGGGTGAAGACCTGGCAACGCGTCCTCGGGCGCCGCGCAAGCGCGGGTTCGCTATTCGGTGTTCCCGCACCTATTTGACTGAAAGGCACAAGGGAACCCGATGAGTGACGACAATGCCAGCTGGTCCTTCGAGACCCGCCAGATTCACGCCGGCCAGGCCCCGGACCCGACGACAGGCGCTCGGGCGCTGCCGATCTACCAGACCACGTCGTACGTCTTCAATGACGCCGCGCATGCCGAGAACCTCTTTGCGCTCAAGGAGTTCGGCAACATCTACACCCGAATCATGAACCCGACCCAGGATGCGGTGGAGCAGCGGATCGCCTCGCTCGAGGGTGGTGTCGGGGCGCTGCTGGTCTCCTCTGGCCAGGCAGCCGAGACGATCGCGATCCTGAACGTCGCGGAGGTCGGTGACCACATCGTGTCGAGCCCGCAGCTGTACGGCGGCACGTACAACCTGTTGAAGTACACCCTCAAGAAGCTGGGGATCGAGACCACGTTCGTGGAGGACGTGGACGACATCGAGTCGTGGCGCGCCGCGGTCAGGCCCAACACGAAGGCCTTCTACGCAGAGACGATCAGCAACCCGTCGGCGAACATCCTTGACATCGAACGTGTCTCGGCGCTCGCACACGAGGTCGGGGTACCGCTGATTGTTGACAACACCGTGGCCACCCCGTACCTGATCCGCCCGCTCGAGTGGGGCGCCGACATCGTCGTGCACTCGGCCACCAAGTACCTCGGTGGCCACGGCACGTCCATCGCCGGCGTGATCGTCGACGGCGGCACCTTCGACTATGCGCAGGACCCGGCCCGCTACCCGGGCTTCAATGAGCCCGACCCGAGCTACAACGGGTTGGTCTTCGCCCGCGACCTCGGGGTGGGCAGCCCGCTCGGGGCCAACCTTGCCTTCATCCTCAAGGCCCGGGTTCAGCTGCTGCGTGACCTCGGCTCAGCGATCTCGCCTTTCAACGCGTTCCTCATCTCGCAGGGGATCGAGACGTTGTCGTTGCGGATCGAGCGGCACGTCGACAACGCCGACAAGGTGGCCAACTGGCTCGAGGCGCACCCCCAGGTCGAGTCGGTGGCTTACGCGTCGCTGGCTTCGAGCCCCTGGAAGGCCTTGGCGGACAAGTACGCCCCGCGTGGTGCGGGAGCCGTGGTCGCCTTCGAGATCAAGGGCGGGGTGGAGGCCGGTAAGAGGTTCGTCGAGGCGCTGTCCCTGCACAGCCATGTGGCCAACATCGGTGACGTGCGTTCCCTGGTCATTCATCCGGCGTCCACGACGCACTCGCAGCTGACCCCGGTGGACCAGATCTCGTCGGGCGTCACGCCTGGTCTGGTGCGGCTGGCGGTCGGTATCGAGTTCATCGACGACATCCTGGCCGACCTCGAGCAGGGCTTCGCTGCAGCCAAGGACTGAGCCGAGCCGGTAAGCCGTAGTCGTTGCACAGTCGTTGCACAGTCGTTGCACAGTTGCTGGTCAGGGCTGGCGCTGCTCCCCGCGGGCGGCACCAGCCCTGGACTCATCGGGCCAAGGTCATACACCTTGACATCCCGCACATAAATCCCGTCACAGGGTCGCGACCTGGAGCCCGCACCGAGATCCCCGCTGTCCTGATGCCTTACCAGGTTGACCCTCAGGTCAGACCCGTTCAACGTGGGATCGCAAGATGTTCGCCAGGTGGGACATCGCCGGACCAGGTTTGCGCCTGCTGCCGGTAGCGGCGCTGATGCCCGATGATCGAACCATGACGGTCAACTCCGGAGGGGGCGCCACTGCCGGGGCGGAGGATCGCGCCGAAGTGGTAGGGCGGGAGCTTCTGCTTCTCGACCCCGCGGTTCGTGCTGATCAAGGACGCGTTCGCAGGCTCCTTCACCCGGACTTTGTTGAGTTCGGGGTCCGGTCGGGTCTGGGACGGCGAAGCGATGGTTGAGGCGCTGGGGGCCGAATCCGCATCGCCTCGACATCGAGCGGTCGACATCGTTTCCGTAACCCTTGGTATCGACACCGTCTTGCTCACTTACCGTATCGAAGACGCTGAGCGGCCGTCACTGCGAAGCTCGGTGTGGCTTCGCAATGACGTCGGGGAGTGGCTACTGCGCTTCCATCAAGGCACCCCCACGCCATGATCGGTGTGGGTCGTGCGCTTAGTTCACCGATTTGGGTGACTCGCAACGTCCTTCGTGTTCCCTGGCAGTGGCCCCTAGCAGTGGTCCTGAGCCGGGGCCTGCGGGTTGTGTGCGGGTCCCTTTCCCGGTTGCCCGCTACGAGTCGCCGAAGGTGGCTGGGTGTGTTCATTCGGGCGAATCTGTCTATTTCGCAGTCACTTTCATGACGCGTGAGGCTTCCGTTTGTTGGTGGCATACTATACAATAGAACACATGTTCGATAAGTTCAGTCAGGCCCTCATGTTGATGCGTGAGGCGTTCGATGACGCCCAGGCCGGTGCAGGAGCCTTGGCGTGTGCGGATCTGGCTGGCGAGGTTGACGGGGCGCAGCGGGTGATCAACGCGGCG
>JBDTWH010000262.1:0-3090 GCA_040006795.1 Actinomycetota bacterium
GGGACTCGGGCTACACGAAGCCGATGCTGGTGATCCACAACTCCGGCGGGATGGCACAGTCCAACTCCACCGACGCCCTGCAGACCATCCACTCCGGCCCGATCGCGGGAGTCGGCGCGGCACAGCACCTGTCCGAGTCGACCGGCCTGGGCGACGTCGTCTCGATGGACATGGGCGGCACGTCGTTCGATATCGGGCTGGTGCCCGAGGGAGGAGTCAGGCACTACGACTTCCAGCCCACGATCGGGCGCTGGATGGTGTCGGCGCCGATGATCCACCTGAACACCCTCGGTGCCGGGGGCGGTTCCATCGCAGGTTTCAACCGCATTCACCATTCCATCCAGATCGGGCCGGAGTCCGCCGGATCCGACCCTGGCCCTGCCTGCTATGACCGCGGCGGCGTTCAGCCGACCGTCACCGACGCCGACCTGCTGCTTGGCTACCTTGACCCGGACAACTACGCCAACGGGCACATCCAGCTCAACAAGAAGCGGTCGGTCTATGCGATCGAGGAGAGCCTGTGCGATGAGCTGGACCTCGAAGCCATTGAGGTCGCCAAGGTCATCAAGAGCACGGTGGACGAGCAGATGGCCATCGGGATCGAGAAGGAGCTGCGATCGCGCGGAGGCCTGATCGAGGACTACACGATGCTCGCCTACGGGGGCAACGGCCCGCTGCATGCCTGCGGGATTGCCGCCAGCGCCGGGATCACGAAGATCCTGTTCCCGCCGTTCGCGTCGGTGTTCTCGGCGCTGGGTGCCGGCAACATGCAGCCGCTCCACATCCACGAGCGCAGTGCGCGTGTCGTGCTGTACGACGCGCTCAACCGCAGCCTGTACAACCAGTACCCGGCGATGAACGCCTACATCAAAGAGCTCGAGGTCAAGGGCGCCGACGACCTGGTCCGCCAGGGCTACGACCGGGCCGCCGTGAGGTACCGGCTCGAGATGGACATGCGCTACGGCAACCAGCTCGTGACGACTGCTGTCGCTTTCGACATCAACCGGGTCGATGGCGTCGCCGACGTGCTGCACCTGATCAAGACCTTCTCCGAGATCTTCGGCGGCCGCTACGGAGAGGGGACCCAGGCGCCCGAAGCCGGGATCCGGGTCCAGACCGTTCGCGTGGCGTCATTCATCGAGGGCGAGGTCGTCAAGTTCGACTCCGTTGTAGCCGGCGGGGAGAAGACCGCTCCCGAGCCGGTCTCCCATCGCAAGGTCCACTTCACCAGCTCTGACGACCCGATCGATACTCCCGTCTACGACGCGGAGGCATTGAGGCACACGCACGTCATCGCCGGCCCGGCCATCGTCACGACCGAGAACACCACCTACCTGGTCGAACCGGGCTGGCGGCTCGAACCAACCGTCCAAGGCGCCGTCTGGCTACTCAGCGACTGAGTTCACGCCAACCACATTCTGTAGCTGAGACAAAGGAGATTGAGTGAGATGACGGTTACCCAAGACACAGACGTGCGTGACGGAGACGAGACTTCACAGAATCTGTCCGAGCAGGAACAGCAGTGGGTCGACAAGTTCATGGACGAGACCACGTTGTTCCTCGGACCGGATCCCGCGATCATGCGCCATCACGAGATCATGCCGCGGACCGAGTACGAGCAGGAGTGCATCACCAACGGGATCGACGTCCTGCAGATCGACCGCATCCGCAAGCGCCTGGCCGGTTCCCTGGACGAGGCGTTCGAGATGTGCGAGAGCATGGGCGCGGCCCCGGGTGCCAAGTGGGCTGACCTGTCGGTCGCCGTCTACACGGCAGAGGGTGACGTCTGCTACCTGTCCAACCGGGGCGTGATCGCCTTCTCGGCGGTTCTGCACCACCCGATCCGATACATCATGAAGAACTGGAAGGACGAGCCGACCGTCGGCATCAACCCGGGCGACGGCTTCTTCCACAACGACTCCCGCTTCGGCATGGTCCACAACACCGACCAGTCGATGCTGGTGCCGGTGATGCGTGACGGCGTGATCATCGCGTGGGTCGGTGCCACCATCCACGAGGGTGAGAACGGGGCCTGCGAGCCCGGCGGTATGCCCTCCGGTTCGGAGACCCCCTTCGATGACGGGCTCCGTGCCTCCCCGATCAAGATCGTGGAGGGCGGCCATCTCCGTCGCGACCTGCTGACGTTCCTGCAGCACTCGACCCGCGACCCGAAGCTCATGCTGGCCGACATCAAGGTCAAGATGGGCGCTGTCCGCCGGGTGATGGACACGGTCGACCGCCTCATCGACGAGGTCGGCCAGGAGACGTTCGTCGCCTCCCTGCGGGTCACCGTCGAGGATGTCGAGACCGAGGTGCGCCGGCGGATCAAGGAGATGCCGGACGGCACGGTGACGTTCAACCAGTTCGTCGACTCGACGCTCAAAGAGAACATCCTCATCAAGTTCGCCTGCAAGATCACCATCAAGGGCGACCGGGTGATCGTCGACCTGACCGGCACCGGTCCGGAGATCCTCAACCGGGCGATCAACTCGCCGCTGGCGTCCACCAAGTCCTTCATGGCGCAGGCGATCCTGTCCTACTGGTGGCCGGACCTCCCGCGAAGCACGGGAGCCCTCTCACCCTTCGAGGTCATCACGGAGGAGCACAGCTGGGCAGATGCCGGTTATGACGCCCCCGTCGGTCAGTCGCTCCAGGCCTCGTTCCGTGCCTTCACCGCGTTGCAGGGCATGTTCGCCAAGATGCAGTTCTCCTCGGCGCACAAGTACTCCAACGTGGTCGCGCCCTGGTTCAACCAGATCAACGACTTCCTCTGGGGCGGTACGACGCAGAACGGCGAGCAGGTGGGCAACCTCTGCGCCGACCTGAACGGCGCGGGCGGTGGCGCCAAGGCGTTCCGGGATGGCGAGGACGCCGTAGCCCCGTTGTTCTGTGCCATGGCGGACATCGGTGAGCAGGAGGTCATGGAGGAGGAGGTGCCGTTCCTGCAGCTCGTGAGCAAGCGGCTCGTTCGCGACAACCAGGGCTTCGGCAAGTTCCGCGGAGGCATGGGCTACGAGATGATCGTGGCCTCCCGCGGCACCCCGAACTGGGGCTTCATGACCGTGACGTCCGGGTCGAAGTTCTCACCGG
>JBDTWH010000263.1:0-8388 GCA_040006795.1 Actinomycetota bacterium
CAACAACCTCAGCACCCCATCGAAACTCAGGAGAAACCGTGGCTGCCAACTGCGACGTTTGCGGCAAGGGACCGAGCTTCGGTCACAGCATCTCGCACTCTCACCGACGTACCAACCGCCGCTGGAACCCGAACATCCAGCGCATCAAGGCCTTGGTCGGCGCTGCCGGTGTGACCCCGAAGCGTCTCAATGTCTGCACGTCATGCCTCAAGGCCGGAAAGGTCAAGCGTTAGGCGTGTCTGAATGCACTGCCCAGCGCAGTGCTTCCAGAGAAAGCACTGAAGCCGATCTCCACGAGGAGGTCGGCTTCGTTGTGTGCCAGGAAGATGTTGCGCACCACGTCCACGTTCGCAGCATGAGACCTGCGCAGCATCAGACCTGCGCAGCATCAGACCTGCGCAGCATCAGACCTGCGCAGCATCAGACCTCCGCCGCGTCAACCGCCAAAGTGATCCCAGCCGCCGCCCGTGACCAGCTTCCCCCGAAGCTGTACACCCGAGCCGCCCACCACATCTCCGATCTTGCGCCAGCCGCCGGGCAGGGTGGCACGGGAGGGGAAGCATGCGAGCAGCGAGTGCTCCTCGCCACCTTGTCCAACGCAACGCCACGCATCCTCTTCGCCGACGACGGGCTGCAGCTGCGCCACATCATCGAGCAGAAGCGCGTCGTCAAGCACGATCGCGACCCCGCTGGCTCGTGCAATACGGCCGGCGTCACGACCCAGCCCGTCACTGATGTCCAGCATGGCCGTGGCCCCTGCCCGGGCTGCGACAGGCCCCTGTTCGTGAGGCGGTCTGGGCCTGCGGTGATAGTCCACCAGCTCCGGAGCGATCTCGCTCTGACCTCGCTGCAACAGCAACAGCCCTGCGGCGGAGTGACCCAGGCTGCCGCACACAGCGAGGACATCCCCTGCCTGTGCTCCCGAACGGCATACCGGCCCGCCGTCAGGGCACGACCCCAGTGCGGTCACCGAGACCATGAGGACCCCCTCGGGCGCAGACGACAGATCACCCCCCAGCACAGGCACGCCGGCCTCGTCCGCGGACCTGGCCAGACCCTGGGTAAAGCTCTTGACCCATGCCAGGGACGTCCCCGGGTCTGCGACCAACGTCACCAGCAGGCCCGTCGGCACACCGCCCATCGCAGCGATGTCGGCGAGGTTCTGAGCCACTGTCTTGGCGCCCACATCGGCGCCGGTTGACCACTCGTCGAGCCAGTCCCGCCCCCGCACCATCGCATCGGTTGTAGCCAGGACAGAGCCGCCAGGCGTGGCAAGCAGGGCGGCATCGTCACCGGGCCCTATGAGGACGCCGGGCCCGGCGGACAACAGCGGAAAGATCACGGACAAGAGCCCGTCCTCGCCGACGTCGGCCAGGGTGGGCACGGCTGCGTCCGCGCCTTCTTCGAGCATCTGACCTCCCAGTGCGACGAGTGGTGCATTCGCACGGTAGCGTCTGCAGAGCCGGACCATGCAGACCCGGCAGCGAATGTCGGTAGATATCCTTCCTTCGGGGTGAAGCGCTCCGATCACGTTCCTTTGGAGGCGTTGTGGTGGTCCAGGCCTACGTTCTGATTCAGACCGAAGTTGGAAAAGCGGCTAAGGTCGCCGAGTCGATCGCAGGGATTACCGGCGTCACCGTGGCCGAGGACGTCACCGGTCCCTACGACGTCATCGCCCGTGTCGAGGCCCGGACCGTCGATGACCTCGGCAAGCTGGTCATCGCCAAGATCCAGGACGTCGCAGGCATCACCCGCACCCTGACGTGCACGATCGTGCACGTCTGAGCCAGCCAGAATGCACCGCGGTATCACCCACCGCGGTGCCCGTGTGTGCGGACAGGCCGGTGCTCTTCTGCTCGTAGGCGGGCTGCTGGGATGCTCGTCCATCGAGGTGAGCGACCCGGCCGGTGCCGGATCGGCCGCCTGTCGCTCAGCCGCGGCCCACTGGCCCAAGACCGTTGGTGGGCAGACGCTTCGATCCACCTCATCCTCCTCGGCCGCGGTACGCGCCTGGGGTGACCCCCCTGTCATTGCCCGCTGCGGGCTGCCGCCGATCGGGCCGACCACGGACACGTGCATTGACGTCAGCGGGGTCGACTGGGTCGCGCACCAGCTGAGCGATGGCGTGCGTTTCACGACCTACGGTCGCACGCCGGCGATCGAGATCCTGGTGCCCAGTGCGTACAAGCCCGAGCCCCTGCTGCTCCCGGCCTTCGGCGCGGCGGCCGCCGCGATACCTCAGGGAGAACGACGCTGCCGCTAGCGGATCGGCACTAGACCAGTCAGCGCAGCCCTGTCCGCCGGGCCAGGGCCAGCTGGATCAGCTCATCGATCAGCTGCGGATAGTCAAGCCCGGACGCAGCCCAGACCCGGGGATACATCGACAACGGCGTGAAGCCGGGCATGGTGTTGATCTCATTGAGAACCACGTCGCCGTGCTCGGTGTAGAAGCAGTCCACCCGGGCAAGTCCCTCACAGCCGGCTGCCTCGAACGCCGCGACCGACATCCGGCGTATCTCATCGGCTACCCGGTCGGGCACCTTTGCCGGGCAGGAGAGCTCGACATCAGAGCCTGCCAGGTACTTTGCCTCGTAGTCATAGAAGTCGTGACCCTTGACGACCTGGATCTCCCCCACCTCGCTGGCCCGGGCGGGTGCCCCGTCTCGACCCTCAAGCACCCCGCACTCGATCTCGCGTCCGATGATGGCGGCCTCGACGACGACCTTGGGGTCATGCCCGCGCGCGAGCTCGATCGCTGCGCGCAGGCTCTGGGGCCCGGACACCTTGGTGATACCCATGCTCGATCCGGCGCGGGCCGGCTTGACGAAGACGGGCCAGCCCAGTGACGCCACGGCATCCATCGACGCAGCGGGGTCACGCTTCCATTCCCGGTCCGTGATCACCACATACGGGCCGATCGGAAGACCGTGGCCGGCAAAGACAACCTTCATGTAGTGCTTGTCCATCATCACCGCGGAGGCGAGCACGCCCGACCCGACATACCTGATATCAGCCAGCTCGAGCATGCCCTGGATGGTGCCGTCTTCGCCAAAAGGCCCGTGCAACAGGGGGAACACCACATCGACCTCGCCAAGAGCCCGCGGCGGGGCCCCCGGCTCGAGAACGCGCAGTGATCGATCGGTCGTGCTCAAAGGGACCAGAACGGCGGCGCCGGATCCATCCACCTCAGGGACGTGACCAGGTGAGAGCTCCAGCAACCCGATGTCTTCGGACGCCGTGACCCAGCGGCCGTCCTTGGTGATGCCGATGGGAAGCACGTCGTAGACGTCGCGGTCGATCGCCCGCATCACGCCGGCGGCAGTGGCACAGGAGACGGCATGCTCGGAGGACCGGCCCCCGAAGACGATGGCCACCCTGGGTTTGCGCACTCCGGCACGCTCGCGAGCTTCAGCAGGCTCGCTGGCTTCGGTGGGCTGGCGCGGGGTCTCGGTGGACTCTGCACTGGGCTGGTCGGTGTGGGTCATCGCCTGTGACCCTATCGCCCGGTAGCGGGGCGGTCCGCCAACGCAGAGCGCCACGGGCTGGTTCCGGCCCGCCTGGCCCTAGCCTGTGCGGGTGGACACACATCACGAAGATCTCGCCCCCGCGTCGATCGTGGTCGCGGCCGGCCGTCAGCCACGAGCTCCCGGAGCCGGCCTCAACGCCCCCCTGGAGCTTTCCTCGACCTACCACGCCGACGGCCCGGTGGACTACGCGCGTGACGGGAACCCGACCTGGACGGCTTTCGAGGAGGCCCTCGGCGCCCTTGAGAGGGGTTCAGCGCTGGTCTTCTCCTCCGGTATGGCGGCCATCTCGGCAGCGCTGTCCCTCGCGCCGGCCGGCGCCGTCATCGTGGCTCCCACCCACGCCTACAGCGGCACGGGCGTTCTCCTGAAGTCCTTGCAGGATGAAGGGCGGGCGACGGTGCGCCGGGTCGACGTCAGCGACTCCGAGGCGGTGATCGCGGCGTTGGACGGGGCCGACGTGCTGTGGGCCGAGTCCCCAACCAACCCCATGCTCGAGGTCGCGGACCTGCCGCGCATCTTCGAGGCTGCCCACGCTCAGGGAGCGGTCACGATGTGTGACAACACGTTTGCCACCCCACTGGTTCAGCAGCCGTTGTCGATGGGGGCCGACGTGGTGGTCCACTCGGTCACCAAGTATCTCGCCGGGCACTCGGACGTGATCCTCGGCGCGACGGTCACGGCCCGTTCCGAACGCGGACGCATCTTTCAGGCGGCGCTTGCCCAGCACCGACTGATTCACGGAGGTATCGCTGGTCCGATGGAGACCTGGCTGGCGCTGCGCGGCATGCGCACGCTGCATCTGCGGGTGGAGCGCTCAAGCGCCAACGCGGCCGTGCTCGCCCACCGGCTCGGAGGTCATCCGGCCGTGCAACGGTTGCGATACCCGGGCTTCGGCTCGATCATCGCCATCGAGGTCCGGGGTGGCCAGCAGGGGGCTGAGACTGTCGCCGCGCAAGTCAGCCTATGGACACACGCAACCAGCCTGGGCGGGGTCGAGTCGCTGATCGAACGCCGTCGCCGCCACCCGGCCGAACCGCTCACCGTTCCCGACAACCTGCTGCGACTCAGTGTCGGGGTCGAGGACATCGAAGATCTCTGGCGCGATCTCGATGCGGCACTCGCCCAGGTGACCCACCCTCGCTGAGGTCTGGGCAGGGATCTGAGCCGGGAGGACCTGCGCTGAGGTCCTGGTGATCGCAGGCGCGCAGCAGATCAGGTCCCGGCGTCAGGTGCGCTCAGCCTTGCGGGCTCGGGCCATCAACATATCGGCCACACGCTGGGGCTTGCGGCCCTCGTGCACGACTGCGGCAACGTTCTCGATGATCGGGACGTCAATGCCGTGATGATGAGCCAGCTCCAGGATGGACTGGCAGGACTTCACGCCCTCGGCCGTCTGCCTGGTCGTCGCCACGACCTCGTCGACGCTCATGCCGCGGCCCAGGTTCACGCCGAAAGTGTGGTTGCGAGACAGCGGCGACATGCACGTGGCGATCAGGTCGCCGACACCGGCCAGACCCGAGAAGGTGGCCGGATCCGCGCCCAGGGCCACACCCAGGCGCAAGGTCTCAGCGAGCCCCCGGGTGATGATCGTGGACTTGGTGTTGTCGCCCATACCCATACCCTCAGCCATGCCAACGGCCAGGGCGATGACGTTCTTGACGGCGCCGCCAAGCTCGGTGCCCACCACATCGGTGTTGGTATATGGCCGAAAGTACGACGCCGCGCAGGCAGCTGCGACCCGTTCGGCCATCGAGTCATCCACACATGCGACAACGGTTGCCGCGGGCTGTTTGGCCGCGATCTCCCTGGCCAGGTTGGGCCCTGACACGACGACGATGCGTTCCTGGGCGACGTGACCCACCTCGGCGATGACCTCGCTCATCCGCTTGGTGGTGCCCAGCTCGACGCCCTTCATCAGGGAGACGACGGCTGCCTGCTCGGGTATGAGGGCGGCCCACGCAGTCAGGTGGCTCCTCAGGGTCTGCGACGGCACGGCCAGCACCACGATATCGGCACCCTTCACCGCTTCCTGCGGGTCGGTCGTCGCCGAGACGGCCCCGGGCAGCCGGAGATCTGGCAGATAAGCGCTGTTGACGTGCGACCGGTTGATCTCGTCGACCAGATCGGCGCGGCGACCCCACATCCGGACATGGCACCCGGCGTCGGCGAGCACCGCGGCGAAAGCCGTTCCCCAGCTGCCTGCCCCGAACACGGCGGCGCGCGTCATGAGGGCCCTTCCGACATCTTCCCCGGGGGCTTCGCTGAACGCCGCTTCCTGGGGTTGCCGGTCTCCGCAACGCCCGCCTTGCGCGGGTCAAAGCGGACGGCAGGGGCCTTCTGCCCCCGCAATGTCTCGAGCTGGGCCGTGATGGCGTCCACGATCCTGGCGGTTGCCTCGCTCAGGGTCGAGGCATCCAGCGGCTGGTCGTAGAGGTCGCTGAGGTCCACCGGCGGTCCGGCGAGGATCCGCATGGTCTTGGGCGGGAACACGTGTGGCGTCCTGGCATAGGGCGCGAGAATCTCCTGGGGTCCCCACTGTGCGACGGGAATCACCGGGCACCGGGTCGTCAGTGCCACCCGTGCAGCCCCGGTCCTGCCCGTCATCGGCCACATCTGCGGATCCCGGGTCAGCGTGCCCTCGGGAAAGATCGGGACACACTTGCCCTCCCGGACGGCCGCGACGGCTGCCGAAAAGGCCTTCGCGGCCTCGGTGGTCCCGCGGTGGACCGGGATCTGCTGCGCCGAAGTCAACAGCCTGCCCAGGACAGGGATCTCGAAGACCTCCGACTTGGCCAGGAAGAACGGCGGATGCCCGTTGTCGTACAGGAAGTGGGCGAAGGCGAAAGGGTCGACATACGAGATGTGGTTCGGACTCACCACGAACCCGCCGGTGGACGGGAGGTGCTCGGCGCCCCGCCAGTCGCGACGGGTCAGCACCATCGCCAGCGCACGCAGCAAGGTGGCAAGGCCACGGTATGACCTCGGCAGCTGTCGCTCTGGTCGTATTCGCCGCACCCGGGGCCCGCCTTGTCTGTTCAGTGTTCTCTTGACATCAATGGACCGACCGCGGCCGGTTTGTGAACAGGGGCGGTTCCGCCATCTTCCTCGGTCGGGTGGGTCGGTGTCGAGACGGGCACGCCTGTGCTGAGACGATCAGCCAGATGTGTTCCCCCGAGATCCAACGCTGGCGCCTGATCGTCCCCGTGAAGGGCCGGCTGACCGCCAAGAGCAGGCTGCATCCACCCGCCGGGGTGGCGCGGGCTGATCTGGCCCACGCCTTCGCCCTTGACACGATCAGCGCGGCGGCTGCCGGTTTACGCCCGGCCCATCTGGTCGTCGTGACTTCGGACGAACCCACAGCGACCTTCGTGCGTGATCTGGGGGGCGTCGTCATCGAGGATCACGGCGGCGGCCTGAACGCCGCAATCTGCCAGGGGATCGGTTACGTGGATGGCGTGCTGGGCCCTGGACCGACCGCGGTGCTCCTCGGCGACATCCCCACCCTGCGGCCCCAAGACCTGATCAGTGCTCTCTGCGCGTGCGAGGCGCACTCACAGGCGCTTGTCCCAGACGCCGCAGGCACCGGAACGGTACTGCTCAGCGCACTGCTCCCCCGAGACCTCCATCCGCGGTTCGGACCGGGGTCCGCACGGGAGCACTCGCGACACGGCATACGACTGGATCTGGACCTGCCGGCGCTGCGCACCGATGTGGACGACGACCAAGGGCTCCGTGACGCCATCGCGATCGGGGTCGGAAGGCACACCGCTTCAGTGCTGCATCAGGTCCTCGACTAGCGTGGCCTCATGCAAGCAAGCGTGCACCGATACCACGAAGAGAACGGCTCAGGCAGCGTGCTGCTTGACGATGGCCGCGAAATACCCTTCGACGTCACTGTGATGGACGCCAGTGGCCTCCGCCTCCTGCGCCCGGGCCAACGGGTGAGCATAGAGATGTCCGCCTCTGCTTTGACCCGGCTGTGGATCGTTGGCATCGGCGATGATGAACCCATCTACTGACCGCCCGCAGAGCGACAGAATCCAGGCGAGGCTGGCGTAGCACTGCGTATCCAGCACGCTGAAGGAACATCAAGGAGAGACCGGCACCCACAGGTGCAGGCCTCTCCTTGATAGGTAGCGACGCAGACTAGGTCGCGGGTCAGGCCTTCTTGGCCGCGGTCTTCTTGACTGCGGTCTTCTTGACTGCGGTCTTCTTGACTGCGGTCTTGGCCGGAGCGGTCTTCTTGACCGCGGTCTTGGCCGGAGCGGACTTCTTCACCGCCGTCTTGGCCGGAACAGTCTTCTTCACCGCCGTCTTGGCCGGAACAGTCTTCTTGACCGCAGTCTTCTTGACCGCGGTCTTGGCGGGCGCGGTCTTGGCCGGCACGGCCTTCACCGTGGCCTTCTTGACCGTGGCCTTCTTGACCGTGGCCTTCTTGACCGCAGCCGTCTTGGCCGCGACCTTCTTTGCCGGAGCAGCCTTCTTCACCGTGGCCTTCTTCACGGCAGTCTTACCGGCAGGTGCGCTGGTGCTGGCAGAGGCCCGGGCACCGGCAGCTGAGCTCTTGGGAAGCTGCCTCGGGTCGGCTACGACGACACGAAACTGCGTACCGGCCTTGAACTTCGGAACGGCGGTCTTCTTGATCTTGACGCTCGCGCCGGTTCTCGGGTTACGGCCAATTCGTGCCGCCCGAGCCACCTTTTCGAAGGTGCCGAAGCCGGTAATACCGACTTTGCTGCCCTTGGCAACCTCGCGGATCACGACGTCAATAAAGTGCTCGACAGCTTCAGCCGCAGCCTTCTTGCTGCCAAGACGACTCTCGAGGGCTTCGATCAGTTGTCCCTTGTTCACGTCTTCCCCT
>JBDTWH010000264.1:0-6734 GCA_040006795.1 Actinomycetota bacterium
ACCGAGTACAACCTCGTGGCCGAGGAGTACGGCGGCGAGACGATGTTCGTCAACGTCTCCGCCAAGGAGCTGACGAATATCGACACGCTTCTGGAGGCAGTGCTGCTGACGGCAGACGCGGCCCTCGACCTGCGGGCGAACCCGGACAAGGACGCCCGAGGGGTGGCCATCGAGGCGCACCTCGACAAGGGTCGTGGCCCCGTGGCCACGGTGCTGGTCCAGTCCGGCACGCTGCGCATCGGTGACTCGATCGTGGCCGGCGGTGGCTACGGCCGCGTCCGTGCCATGCTCGACGAGCACGGCGACACGGTCGAGGAGGCTACGCCGGCGCGCCCGGTCATGGTGCTCGGCCTGACCTCGGTGCCCGGCGCCGGTGACACCTTCCTCGTGGCACCTGACGACCGGACAGCTCGTCAGATCGCTGAGCGTCGTGAAGCTGCCCAGCGTGCGGCCAGCCTGGCCAAGCGCCGTAAGCGGATCAGCCTCGAGGACCTCAACGAGGCCCTGGCTGCGGGCAAGGTCGACAACCTCAACCTCATCATCAAGGGCGATGTGTCGGGTTCTGTCGAAGCGCTCGAGGACGCCCTGCTCAAGATCGACGTCGGCGACGAGGTCGACCTGCGGATCATCCATCGCGGGGTGGGCGCCATCACGCAGAACGACGTCAACCTGGCGACGGTCGACAGCGCGATCATCATCGGCTTCAACGTCAAGCCGGCGGAGCGGGTGGCCGAGCTGGCCGACCGCGAGGGCGTCGACATGCGCTTCTACTCGGTCATCTACTCGGCGATCGAGGACATCGAGGCAGCGCTCAAGGGCATGCTCAAGCCGGAGTACGAAGAGATCCAGCTGGGCACGGCCGAGGTGCGCGAGGTCTTCAGGTCCTCCAAGTTCGGCAATGTCGCCGGTTCGCTGATTCGCTCCGGTGAGATCAAGCGCGGCACCAAGGCTCGGATCCTGCGCGCCGGTGCCGTGGTCGCCGAGGGTATCGAGATCACCGGTCTGCGTCGTTTCAAGGACGACGTGACCGAGGTTCGCGAGGGCTTCGAGTGTGGTATCAACCTTGGTAGCTTCAACGACATCAGGGTTGACGACGTCATCGAGACCCACGAGATGCGCGAGATCCCGCGTACCTGATCGTCATTCGCCCTGGTGAGCGGGCAGGCCTTGTTCGGCCCGCCCGCTCACTGCGGCTCCTCACTGACGCTGTCCCTACCGAATCGCCCCATCACGACGTCTGTAAGCCGTGAGCGCCACCGGGACCACGACCGCGGATCGTTGTCCTTGCCGCTGACAGCCATCCCGTAACGAGTCATCTTGTAGCACTGCTATTTCCAGGAGAGTAACGAACCATGGCTGATCCGGCCCGCGCGAAGAAGATTGCCGACCGCATCAAGGTCCTCGTGGCCGAGACGCTGGAGTTTCGCGTCAAGGACGAGCGACTGGGCTTCATCACGATCACCGATGTCCGGGTGACCGGCGACCTGCAGAACGCCTCGGTTTTCTACACGGTGTTCGGGGGCGAGACCGAACGCGCTGAGACTGCGGCGGCGCTCGAGTCCGCCAAGGGCAAGCTTCGCTCGGCGGTGGGCAAGGGAATCGGCATCCGGCTCACGCCCACGCTGGAGTTCATCCCGGATGCCCTCCCGGACGGTGCGGCTCATATGGAAGATCTGCTCCTCACCGCCAAGCAGCGCGACGCCGAGGTGGCGGCGGCTGCGGCCGGCGCCGCGTATGCCGGTGATGCAGACCCTTACAAGAAGCCGGTCGACGAAAGGCCTGCGGGCGATGACAGCGAACCCGGCGCTGACGCCGCCCCGCTGACAGGCCAGGGCGACGGGCCACTCGCCGCCGGTGATGAGCGGGCAGACGATGGCGCACCGCGTCAATGACCACCCCTGATGGCCTGCTCATTGTCGACAAGCCGGCCGGCTGGACCAGCCATGACGTCGTCGCCCGCTGCCGGCGCCTGTGCGGCACCCGGAAGGTCGGCCATGCCGGAACGCTGGACCCGATGGCCACCGGTGTGCTCGTTCTGGGCATCAACCGCGCCACAAAGCTGCTGACCTTCCTGGTGGGATGCGACAAGACGTACACGGCGACCATCCGGCTCGGTCAGTCCACGATCACCGATGATGCCGAAGGCGAGATCACGACCACCGGCGATGTGGGCGCCTTGAGCAAGGAGGCGGTTGCACAGGCCGTCGCCGAACTCACCGGCAAGATCTCCCAGGTGCCCAGCGCCGTCAGCGCGATCAAGGTCGACGGGCAGAGATCGTATGCACGGGTGCGCGCGGGACAGGAGGTGGTTCTGCCGCCCCGGCCGGTCACCGTCAACAGGTTCGAGATTCTCGACCAGCGGACCAGACCCGCCGGGCGTGGGTCAGGGGGGCGTCAGGTCTGGGACTGTGACGTGATCGTGGACGTGTCGTCGGGAACGTACATCAGGGCGCTGGCCCGCGATCTGGGTACAGCCCTGGGCGTGGGCGGTCACCTCACCGCCCTGCGACGTACCCGCGTGGGCAGGTTCGGGCTCGACAGCGCCCATTCGCTGGAGGATCTCGAGGTGGCCAGCGAGGCTGACGACATACCGGTGATCACCTTGGCGACTGCAGCACGTGACTCCTTTGTCGTGCGCGAGCTGACCGGACCGGAGGCCATCGCCGTCGGACACGGCCAGCGCATCCCCTCCAGACCCGCAGGGCGTAGTGAGCCCACCGCAGCTTTCGCACCCGACGGGCACCTTGTTGCGATGCTTGACGAGAGCGGGACGCTGGCCCGGGCCCACGTCGTATTCACGTAGAGTGTCCACAATGTTGCGATGGACTGACCTCATCCAGATTCCACAGGGCTACGGCCCCAGTGTTGTGACCCTGGGCAACTTCGACGGCGTGCACCGGGGCCACCGGGCAGTGCTGTCCACCGTCGTGGAACGTGCTCGGGCCGATGGTGCGCACGCGGTTGCCGTGACGTTCGACCCGCACCCGGTCGCGGTCCTCCACCCGGAGCGCGCCCCCCAGATCATCACCTCGCCCGAGCAACGCCTCGACCTGCTCGCGACCACCGGACTGGACGCCGTGCTGGTGATGGAGTTCACCCGTGAGTTCGCCCAGCTGACTCCGGAGCGCTTCGTGGTCGACGTCTTCGTCAAGGCGCTGGGTGCCAGCGTGGTCGTCGTGGGGGAGGACACCCGTTTCGGTGTGCGCAACTCCGGGGATGTCAGCACGTTGCGCCAGCTCGGGGTCGAGCATGGTTTCGAGGTCCTCATCCTGGATGACATCGGGGACGGGGGTCGCTGGTCCTCCAGCCGCGTCCGGGGCCTCGTGGCCGAGGGCGACGTTGCAGCGGCGGCCGAGATTCTGGGACGCCCGCATCAGGTCAGCGGTGAGGTTGTGCACGGCGATCACCGCGGACGCGAGCTGGGCTATCCAACAGCGAACCTGAGTCAGGAGTCCGCGGGGCTGATTCCGGCGGATGGCGTGTACGTGGGGCGGCTGATCCGGCCGAAGCTTCCAGATCGTGACGTCGACCGTTCGCTGCCGGCTGCGATCTCGATCGGCACGAACCCGACGTTTGCCGGCACGGAGCGACGGGTCGAGGCCCACGTCCTGGATCGTCTGGACCTCGATCTCTATGGGGAGACCGTGGTTTTCGAGTTCATCGAACGACTGCGGCCAACGCTGAGGTTCGACTCCATCGAGGACCTCATCTTGCAGATTGCGGCCGACGTCGAGCGCGCCCGGGAAGTGCTCTCCTCCACGGTGGGGTGATCTGCTGCCGCGTGGCACGGGCCGTCCCGCGGGCAGGCCTGAAGAACCAGACGCCGGGCTGGTAAGAAACACCCACCGTTTTCGCCTTTACGAATTGTCCTTCCGCTGACATCATCCGGTGTGTCTGTCCAAGACCACACATCAGGAGCGAAGAATGGCCCTCACGGCGAGCGATGAGCACAGCGACCTCTCCATCATCGAGCACCGGGCACGTTCGGTGGCCCATCTGTTCGTCGACCGCGTGGCCACGACCCCGGAGGCAGAGGCGTTCCGCTTCCCCCGGGGCGAGGAGTGGGAGTCTGCGAGCTGGTCCCAGGTGGATGGTCGCGTGCGCAAGATCGCGGCGGGACTCGTGGCCCTGGGGATCGAGTCGGAGGAGCGGGTGGCAATCGCCTCGAGCACTCGATACGAGTGGGTGGTCGCTGACCTGGCCGTGATGCTTGCGGGCGCCGCGACGACCGCCATCTATCCGACCACCTCCGAGTCCGATGTGACCTTCATCATGGCCGACTCCCAGAGTCGCGTCGTGTTCGCCGAGGACGACGTCCAGATCGCCAAGCTCCAGGCCCACCGCTTCGCACTGCCAGAGCTGGTCAAGGTCGTCACCTTCGACGGAACCTCCGACGGGGACTGGGTCATCTCCCTTGGCGATCTCGAGCAGCTGGGCGCCGAGCTCCTGGTCCGGACGCCGGAGGTGCTGGACGACCGGATCGAGGCCATCGAGCCGCACCATCTCGCGACCCTGATCTACACCTCAGGAACGACAGGTCGGCCCAAGGGCGTGCGTCTCTCCCACGACTGCTGGACCTATGAGGCTGCAGCGGTCGACGCTCTGGCGATCCTGTCGAAAGAAGACTTGCAGTACCTCTGGCTGCCGCTGGCGCACGTGCTCGGCAAGGTGTTGCTCACGCTCCCGCTGCAGATCGGTTTCCCGACGGCCCTGGACGGGCGGGTGGACAAGATCGTGGACAACCTGGCTGTCATCTCGCCGACGTTCATGGGTGCGGCTCCTCGCATCTTCGAGAAGGCCTATGCCCGGATCACCACCATGATGAGCGCCGAGGGTGGCCTGAAGGCAAAGCTCTTCGACTGGGCCATCGGTGTTGGCCGTCAGGTTGCCGTCCTTCGCGCGCAGGGGCGTTCGGCGCCGCTCCTGCTGGCTACGCAGTTCGTGATCGCAGACGCCCTGGTGCTGAACAAGATCCAGAAGCGCTTCGGCGGCAGGATCAGGTTCTTCATCTCGGGGTCGGCGGCTCTGAACGCGGATATCGCACGGTGGTTTGACGCCGTCGGCATGCTCATCCTTGAGGGCTACGGCCTGACCGAGTCCAGTGCCGCGTCCTTCGTCAACCGGCCAGGTTCCAACGCCTTCGGGAGCGTCGGCTGGCCGTTGCCCGGCACCGAGGTCAGGACCGCGGCCGACGGGGAGATCATGCTCAGAGGCCCGGGCATCATGGCGGGTTATCACAACCTCCCGGAGGACACTGCCGAGACCGTTGACGCGGACGGGTGGCTTCACACGGGGGACATCGGCAACCTCGACGATCGTGGGTTCCTGCGGATCACCGACCGCAAGAAGGACCTTTTCAAGACGTCCAACGGCAAGCACGTGGCGCCGTCCGCCATCGAGTCGAACTTCCAGGGGGTGTGCCCGTATGCCAGCCAGCTGATCGTCGAGGGCGAGGGGCGCACTTTCGTGTCCGCGCTGGTCACCCTTGACCCTGATGCCATAGCCGGCTGGGCAGCTGAGCAGGGCATGCCCGCAACGTCATATGCCGAGCTCGTCAGCTCGCCCGAGGTTCGTCAGATGGTTCAGGGCTACATCGACGAGCTGAACGCAAAGCTCAACCACTGGGAGACCATCAAGAAGTTCGTCATCCTTGACCGGGATCTGTCGATCGACGAGGGCGAGCTCACCCCGAGCATGAAGCTGCGCCGCAGAGTCGTGGCGGGCAAGTACAAGAAGGAGCTGGACTCGCTCTACGCTTGAACCCATGCCTGAAGCCTCTCCCAACACCGATCTGTCGGGCGCGTCTCTCTTCAGGCGGCTGGAGCCGCTGCTGGAGAGGGTGAGCAAGCCGATCCAGTATGTCGGTGGTGAGCTCAACTCCACGGTCAAGGACTGGAACTGCGGCGGGTTCAGCCCCGACGGCCGCGAGCTCACCGCGCGCTGGGCGTTGATGTACCCCGACGCCTACGAGGTCGCGCTGCCCAACCAGGGCGTCATGATCCTGTATGAGGTCCTCAACGAACGCCCGGACGTCCTGTGTGAACGGACCTACTCCGTGTGGCCGGACATGGAGGCGCTGCTGCGGCGCGAGGGCGTCTCGCAGTTCACCGTCGACGGGCACCGGGCACTGCGTGACTTCGACCTGTTCGGGGTCTCGTTCTCCACCGAGCTCGGGTACACCAACCTGCTGACGGCGCTCGACCTGGCCGGCATACCTCTGCACGCGCGTGACCGCTGCGACAGTGACCCGATCGTGATCGCGGGGGGACATGCGGCGTTCAACCCCGAGCCGGTTTCGGACTTCATCGACGCGGTGGTCGTGGGAGATGGTGAGCAGGCAGTTCTCGAGGTGACCGACCTGCTGACCACCTGGAAGGCTCAGGGTCGTCCGGGTGGTCGACACGAGCTTCTCCTGCGGCTGGCCCGCACCGGCGGTGTCTACGTGCCGGCGTTCTACGACGTCGACTACCTCCCTGACGGCAGGATCAAGCGGGTCGCGCCCTCGGCAGCTTTTTCAAGGATCCCTTGGCGCGTCTCCAAGCACACGGTCATGGATCTGGACGCGTGGCCCTATCCGAAGAAGCCTCTGGTGCCGCTGGCGGAAAGCGTGCACGAGCGGATGTCGGTCGAGATCTTCCGGGGGTGCACCCGCGGCTGCCGCTTCTGCCAGGCAGGCATGATCACCCGCCCGGTTCGCGAACGATCCCTCACGGGCATCGGCGAGATGATCGAGA
>JBDTWH010000265.1:0-3334 GCA_040006795.1 Actinomycetota bacterium
GGTGGTCGCCGGCGCGACAGGCCAGACCACCTCGCTGCTACGTCCCCCCTATGCCTCGTCCAACACCGCCCTCGACAACGAGGAGTGGGCCGCCCTGCGCAACGCGGCCGACGCTGGCTATCTCACCGTGCTCACCACCCTCGACAGTGACGACTGGCGTCGCCCGGGGGTCGATCAAGTCATCGCCAACTCCACGCCCAAGGGCGCAGGAGGCCAGGTTCTGCTGATGCATGATGGTGGCAGCGACCGCGCCCAGACAGTGGCCGCCCTCGGACGACTCCTGCCACAGCTCACCAAACGGGGTTTCACGTTCGCGACGGTCCACAACGCCGTCGGTATGGCGAGTCCGATGCGTCCTGCGTCGCTGGCGTCCGCGGGTATGGGACTTGCCCTGATCGCTGCCCTGCGCTTCATCGACTGGCTGATGACGGCGATCACGTGGCTGCTCCTCGCCAGCGGTGCGCTGATCGTGGTCCGGGCTGTTCTGGTGCTCGTTGCGGCTCGACGGCATCGGCGGGTGCGGGCCCGGCCCTGGGGCCCACCGGTCACCTGCCCTGCCAGTGTGATCATCCCGGCCTACAACGAGAGCGCCGGCATCGAGGCGACGGTGCGTTCGCTGGTGGCCTCCGACCATCCTGTCGAGATCATCGTGGTCGACGACGGCTCCACTGACGACACGGCGGATATCGTCGCAGGACTGGATCTGCCGGGGGTGCGCCTCATCCGGCAGGACAATGCCGGCAAACCCGCGGCGCTCAACGCAGGCCTCGCAGCCTCCAGCCACCCACTGGTGGTCATGCTGGACGGTGACACCGTGTTCGAGCCCGACGCCGTTCGGATCCTCTTGCAGCCCTTCGCTGACCCTGCGGTCGGCGCGGTCTCCGGCAACACCAAGGTCGCCAACCGCGGTGGGCTGCTGGGCCGGTGGCAGCACATCGAGTATGTGGTGGGCTTCAACCTCGACCGGCGACTCTTCGACCTGGCCGAGTGCATGCCCACCGTTCCCGGGGCGATCGGTGGCTTCCGCCGCGAGGCGTTGGACCGCGTCGGCGGGGTCAGCGACCTGACCCTGGCCGAGGACACCGACCTCACCATGGCGTTGTCCCGGGATGGCTGGCGGGTCGTCTACGAGGAGGGCGCCAGGGCCTGGACTGAAGCCCCTGCCTCCATCGGTGCCCTGTGGCAGCAGCGCTACCGATGGTGCTACGGCACATTGCAGTCCATGTGGAAGCACCGCGGTGCTCTCGTCCAACGCGGTTCGTCCGGCAAGCTGGGTCGCCGCGGCCTTGGCTATCTGCTGCTCTTCCAGGTCATGCTGCCCCTGTTCGGCCCGGTGATCGACGTCTTTGCGATCTACGGCCTGATCTTCCTGGATCCACTTCGCATCGTCGGGTTGTGGCTGGCCTTCCTGCTGCTGCAGGTCGTGATGGGGCTCTATGCGTTCCGGCTTGATGGTGAACGGCCAGCGCCGCTATGGAGCCTCCCGCTACAGCAGTTCGTCTACCGGCAGCTCATGTACCTCGTGGTCATCCAGTCCGTCTGGACCGCCCTGGCCGGGTCACGCCTGCGGTGGCAGCGGATGGAGCGCTATGGCAGCTTGCAGGTGCCGGAGCCGTCTGAGTCCGATCTCCCGGCTACCTCTCGCTTCTAGGCCTGCAGCCGGTGGCCCACACAGTCCGCCTGTGTGTGGCCGGAGCCGCGCCGGGAGGGTTGTCCCTGCGAGAGGCTTATGCTCTGGCGCTACGGCTCAGGCCTTCTCGGGGCTGTACTCCGTGTCGAGGGCTGACTCGGCGCAGGCGTCTCTTCCGGAACGAGCCATCTCGCGGGCACGCGGGAGCTCTATGGGCAGGACGTCCAGAAGCAGGTCGAAGGCGCTGGGTAGTCGGGTGCCCAGTGGTCTGCGCCCAGCGCGAGTCCCCACCGACCCTCCGATCCGAACCCGCGTCCCCCACACACCACGGTCATACCCAGGGCCCGCAGGCCACTGATCGAACGCCACGCACCGACCAGTGACATCGGCATCGAACAGGTGACTGCCACAGCCGCAGGCGGGTCGTCGCCGATGAAGCCAGCCAGCTCATCGGCCGGGACCGAGGGGCCGATGAAAGAGACGTCGGCGCCGCGCAGGCGCAGGACCTCGGTTGCCATCTGCGCCGGGAGCATGTGCCACTCGCCCTCGCTGCACGCGATCACGACCCGGCCGCCGATACCCTCTTCGACGGCCCCGGGTGCGCGCATCGCATCGCTGATCACGGCTCGCAGCGCGGACTCCGTGATCGCTGACGCGCGATGCTCCATGGCGACGCTCCACCGCGCATCCTGCCAACCTTGACCGACCTCTTCCTGGGCACGAGCCAACAGGTCAGTCACGACACGCTCAGCGCTGACCCCCCGCTGGAGCAGCGATGTGGCCACGTTGATCGCCTGCTGACGGTCGCCGGCATGCACCGCGGCGAGGTACAGGGCGCGGGACCCATCGACGTCCGTCGAGTCCGCAGACGAGCTCGACGTGCTCATACCTCTGCGCCCCCGATGGGGGCTGCCTCGGGTGTCCGGTTCTGCTGGCACTCGACCCGGTCGCGTCCCGCTGACTTGGCGGCATACATCAAAGCGTCGGCGGACATGAGCGCGGTCTGACCAGCCGGCCGGCCGTCGCCGTCGAGCCCGGTCACGGCTGCGATCCCCGCACTGAACGTGATCGGCAGCGCGGAGGACGCCTGCCACGATGCTCGCAACCGCGTCAGAACGTCGCACGCACCCTGAACGGTCGTGGACGGGTACACCACCACGAACTCTTCCCCACCGAATCGACCCACCAGGTCCTGATCGCGGACGCCTGCGCGTAGGTGGGCAGCGAAGGACGCAAGGACGGTGTCACCAGCATCGTGACCGAGTGTGTCATTGACGCTCTTGAAATGGTCGAGGTCGATCATTGAGACGCAGTCCCCCTGCGCCATGTGGTTGACCGCGTAGGTGAGGGACGCGCGGCTCCAGACTCCGGTCAGCGTGTCGATCGTCGCCATCTGGACGAGCCGTTCTGAGGAGAGCTCGCTCTCTACGACCGAGCGGGCATCTGATACCGCCGGCGCCAGGTACCGGGAAAGCAGAGCCCGGACTCGGGGATCGCCAGTGACCGGCAGAAGTGGCTCGCCTTCACCCAGGGAAATGTCCATCGGCACCGAGTCCGGCAGGTCTGCGTCGGCAGTGGCCACCTGGGCTCCCAAGGCGCGGCACAACGTGAGCACAATGTGCTGGGCCGCAAGGGGATCGCGTGTTCGTGCGGCTCGGTCGGCGATCGGCCGATCAGGGGCGAACCGCATTGAACGCGGCAGCG
>JBDTWH010000266.1:0-12117 GCA_040006795.1 Actinomycetota bacterium
CGCACGATCATCATCGCGTGGTTGCGTTCCTCGACCGACTGCCGGTAGAAGTGTCCGGCCAGTCGCGGCAGATCGTGGGCGTCGAACCAGATGGCGATCGCGATGTACTGCTGACTGGCGGTGAACTCGTTGCGCACCTGAGCGGAAAGAAGTTCGGCGAAGGTCGGAGAGGGTGCTGCGCTTGTGGACATGGTTGGCAATCTACCAACGCAGCTCACGGACCGCGACGCGGCTATTTCTCGGCCGCCTTGATCTCATGACCGGCACGCACCTCGTCCTCGATGCCCGCCAGGATGGGATCGGACCACGGGTCGCGGCTGGCGAGGTCTGCCTCCCCGTCGGCGACCTCGGCATGGTTCCGCCGGCGAAAGGTTGTCCTGATGGACAGCTTCTTGGAGTACTCGAGGGATCCGTAGCGGAAGAGGTGGACTGCCAGCCGTAGAGCGATCAGCCCGATCGTGAAGAGCTCGGTGATCACGACGGCCGACTCAACGGGGCCCAGGGACCCCAGACCGTTGCGGAGCATGGCGGTGACGGGGGCGGTGAAGGGGAAGTACGTGAAGATCTGGACGATCAGTGCGTCCGGGTCGCTCACGATCAGGGAGACGACGTAGAAGGGGAGGACGAGCATCATCATCAGGGGCGCGAAGGCGGTTCCGGCCTCCTTGACGGTGGGGACCACCGCGCCGATGGCGACCAGCGTGCCGGTGAACAGGATGAAGCCTCCGACCAGCAGCAGTGCCCCGACGACCATGGGCCCGGGTTGCAGGGTCAGGTGCGACAGGTCGACGTCGGGCAGGTTCAGGTCAGCCCTGAAGAACAGGTACCCGATGATGACGGGGACGGCGAAGGTCAGCATCTGCACCAGACCGACCAAGAACAGCGCGACCATCTTCCCGATGATCAACGTCGTCGGGTTGAGCGTGGTCAGGATCATCTCGGTGACCCTGTTCTCCTTCTCCTCCAGAGTGCTGCTGAGCATCTGGTTGCCCAGCAGGAGGATGCTCATGTAGAAGATCACCAGGAACAGCAGTGGGGGGATGACGTCGCTGATCCCGCCGGATACCTGACCCGCGTTGTAGGTCTGGGATGTGAACTTGACCTTGCCCTGGGTCACCGCTGTCAGCTGGGGCGAGTTGATCTTCTGCTGCGCGGCGGAGACCAGGATCTGTCGGGCAACCGCCTCGTAGGTGCCGTTCTCGAAGATCCCTTTGTCGGCTCCGTAGACCCGAATGGTCTGGGTTGCCGGGTCCGCAGGGTAGGCGAAGTACGCAGCCAGCGTTCCGGCCCGCACGGCGGCGATGGCCGCGGTGCCATCGGTCGCTCTGGTCCCGCCCGCCCCGCCGGCCAGGGCGTCGGTGACAAGACCGGACGCGTCGGTGTACTCGAAAGTCAGGGGCGCGTTCTTCTGGGCGTCGGCTGTGTCGCCACTGCTCTGGCCGCTGATCAGGACGAGGCCGAAGACAAGAGCCAGAACCGCCGGGATGGCCAGCGTGGTGATCCAGAAGCGCTTCTTCTTCAAGATGCGGGAGAACTCGAAGGCAATGACGGTACTCAGGTTGTGAGCGGCCACGGTCTCAGACTCCTGCCGGTTCGTTCTGATCGCCATAGACCTTGATGAAGATCTCCTCCAGGGAGGTTCGGGTGGGGGTGAAGCTGCTCACAGCCACCCCGTGCTCGACGAGATCGCGCAGGATCTCGACTTCTTCCGTCCCCGCACGCGGCATGAGCTCTGCGTAGCCGCCGTTGGCCTCGGTGATGTCGTAGAGGTCCGAGGGCGGCAGCGGGCCGGAGTGGTTGAGTCTGATGATGGTCGAGCCGTACAGCTCCTGGACGTCTTCGATCGTTCCGTAGGCCTCGGCGACACCACCCTTGAGAAGGATGACCCGGTCGCAGAGGCGTTCGACCTCCTCCATCTGGTGGGTGACCATGATGACCGTGGCGCCGGCCCGCTTCTGGTCCTCGATGATGTCCATGAGCAGCCGGCGGTTGACCGGGTCGAAGCCCTGGGTGGGTTCGTCGAGGATCAACAGCTCCGGGTCGTTCATGATCGTCACGCCGAGCTGGATCTTCTGCTGCTGCCCGCCGGAGAGCTTGTCGACCCGGGTGGTTGCCTTGTCGGCCAGGGCCACCCGGTCAAGGTAGCCACGCGACCTGCTCGTGGCCTCTTGCCGGCTCAGGCCTTTGAGCATGCCGAAGTACACCATGACGTCCAGGACGGACTCCTTCTTGTAGAGTCCGCGCTCTTCCGGCAGGTAGCCCAGCCGGGCCCCATCGCGAGGCTCAAAGGTCTTCCCGCCGATATGCAGAGTCCCGGCGGTGGGTTGGTAGATCCCCAGCAACGCCCGGAGGGTGGTCGTCTTGCCGGACCCGTTGCTGCCCAGGAACCCGAAGGTCTCGCCGGCGTGCACGTCGAATGACAGGTCATGGACCACGGTCTGACTCCCGAAGTCCATCCGGAAGTTCCTGATGTGCACCAGTGGCTCACCCGCCGTGTCCCCCATGCTCATGGCTGCACCATAGTCATCGCCGGCCCGCGCAGCATTGGCGGTCTCGTTCGGCTTGCGCGCGAATGCGCCCGGCTTCGATACTTGGCCTGCGGCTCAACGGGATCGCGCCGCCGGGCCAACAGCGCGATCTTGAGAACACACTTGTGGCAACAGGATCGTGGCTGTGAGGCTTCGGTAGCGACTGTGAGGAGCTCGGGTATGCCGTTTCGTCTCGTTGCCATCGGTGACAGCACCGTTGAGGGTCTTGAGGATCCCGGTCCCGACGGGGTCTACATCGGGTGGGCTGACCGGTTTGCCCGCCACCTCGATGTGCTCCATCCCGGACTTCTCTACGCCAACCTCGCGGTGCGAGGGCAGACGGCCCGGGAGGTTCATGAGACCCAACTCCGGCCCGCTCTGGCACTCTCGCCCGACCTGGCGGTGGTCGTGGCCGGCGTCAACGATGTGCTGCGACCCAGGTTCGACCGGGACGCGCTACGTGATGACCTGTTCGCGATGCACGCCGTGCTGGCCGCGACGGGCGCCCAGGTGATCACGTTCACGATGCCGGACATGGAACGCGTCGCACCGCTCGCGGTCGTGCTGCGCAGGCGGCTGCAGTTCTTGAACTCGGTCACCCTGGCGTGCCGTGAGCAGTACGGCTCCATCGTGGTTGATCTGGCCTCGGTCCCCGCGACGGGCCATCCAGCCTTTTGGCACACCGACCGGCTGCATGGAAACAGCGAAGGACATCGCCGCGTCGCCGCCGCACTGGCGGAGGCCGTCGGTCTCGAGGTGACGGACTGGCGGGCCGAGCCGCCGCCCGGGCCGAGGCCGGGCCTGATGCGCGTCGCCCTGGGCGAGGCCGGCTGGGCTGGCTCGCACGTGATCCCCTGGGCCTGGGAACATGTCCGCGGACAGTCGCAGGCGGGCGAGGAAGTCACCTGCAAACGGCCGAACCTCCTGCCGGTGACCTGACTCATGAGCCACCAACCCCTTGCCTGCATTCTCTCTCCCGCCCTGTTGCACCGGCTCGCACGGGAGTCCACCGATGCGGAGCACCGGTCCACCATCCTGGAGACGATCGAGCTGGACCAGAGCTTTCGCCTGGGCCGCGCCGAGCATGCGGCCCGTCAGATCGCCCGGCCCGTCGGCGCGATGGTCACGGGAGCCGGCGGCACCGCGAACCGGAGCATCTACGACCAGGAACACTCGACGGCATACATCCCGGGAACGCTCGTGCGCAAAGAGGGACAGGGGCCGGTGAGCGACGTCTCGATCAACCAGGCGTACGACGGCTTCGGTTCCACGTACAAGCTGTACTGGGACATCTTCCACCGTGACTCCATCGACGACCAGGGGATGCCTATCGACGGCATGGTTCACTACGGCGACGCCTACGACAACGCATTCTGGGACGGCGCAGGCCACATGTTCTTCGGTGACGGCGACGGCCAGCTGCTGACCGACACCACCAAGGGACTCGACGTGATCGGTCACGAGCTCACCCACGGGGTCACCCAGTACGAGGCGAACCTGACCTACTCCGGGCAGTCGGGCGCGTTGAACGAGGCGCTCTCGGACGTGTTCGGATCGCTGGTCCAGCAGTACCACCTGGGACAGACGGCGGACCAGGCCGACTGGCTCATCGGAGCGGACATCGTCGGCCCCCAGCTCGCCCCCGCCTTGCGATCGATGAAGGCGCCGGGCACCGCTAACACGTACGACGACCAGCCTGCCGACATGGACCAGTATGTCCACACCTCCGCTGACAACGGTGGCGTCCACACGAACTCAGGCATTCCCAACCATGCGTTCTACGTCACCGCGACCGCGCTCGGAGGCAACGCGTGGGAGGCGCCGGGAAACATCTGGTATGACGCGCTGCTGGATCCCCGGGTCAAGCCCAGGACCACCTTTGCCGTGTTCGCGGACGTGACGCTGCGTCATGCCCGATCTCGGTATGGCGTCACCAGCAAAGAGGCCCAGGCGGTCCAGGCGGGCTGGGAAGCCGTCAAGGTCCGGGTCCGCTGACCATGCAGGTCAAACTGGTCCGCAGCGGTGGGCTCGCGGGTCTGAGCATGGTCGCTACTGCCGACACGGACGACCTACCCGCAGACCAGCAGGACGTCGTGTCCAGGCTCCTCGTCGAGGATCTCAGGGGCCCCGGCGCGAGCCGCTCGGGCGGCTCGGACCAGTTCAGCTACCAGCTCGAGATCCAGCACGGCGACCGCACGGTGAGGCGCCACTGGAAGGAGCCCGAGGTGCACGAGAGCGTCCGGCCGCTGCTTGCCTCGCTGGCGCGGAAGGCCAGGCCGGCCCGCTGACCTGGGTCGTCAACGAGCGCACGCCGACCTCGGCGTGCGCTCGTTGACGTTCGCGACGGCTCTTGCCCCCTGGGACCGCGCCTGAAGTGGAATATACCCTCATGGGGTATGGTTGGGACCGTAGAGAGATATACCCCCACCGGGTACATGAGAAGGGCGAAGATCGTGGACACTACCGAGCCGGGCTACCACTCGAACAAGGATGCCCACCTGAAGCGACTTCGCCGGGTCGAGGGTCAGGTCCGTGGCGTGCAGCGAATGGTCGAGGAGGACACTTACTGCATCGACGTGCTCACCCAGATCTCTGCGGCCACCAAGGCGTTGGAGGCGGTCGCCCTGGGCCTGCTCGACGAGCACCTCAGTCACTGCGTCACCGATGCCATCCACACCGGTGGCGAAACGGCTTCGGACAAGCTCAAGGAAGCCTCAGCCGCGATCGCACGGCTGGTGCGTTCGTGACCCCTGCCCACCCGAGAACCCGGGAAGAACCGACCACCTACGACGTGATCAACATGAGTCGATCACACCGAATGACACTTACATCTAGGAGAACATCATGAGCACCCAGACCTTCCCCGTCACCGGACTGACCTGCGGGCACTGCGTCGGCGCCGTCACCAGTGAGCTGAGCGTGCTTGCCGGGGTCACCGATGTGCAGATCGACCTCGTCGTCGAGGGCACCTCCACTCTGAGGGTCACCGCCGACCAGGAGCTCAGTGACGACGAGGTGGCGCTGGCCCTGGACGAGGCCGGCGAGTACAAGCTCGCAAAGGTCTGAACCCTCGCACCAACTGACTGGACGCGACCCACGGGTCCGAGAAGAGCACCAGCCAGCCGAGCCAAGACCTTCGCCGCAGCGGCGCAGGAGAAGAGGTATCCATGACCACTACCGCTGATCAGCTCGCTGAGGCCAGCAGTGTCGAACTTGTCATCGGTGGCATGACCTGTGCCTCTTGTGCCGCAAGGATCGAGAAGAAGCTGAACAAGCTGGAGGGGGTCAGCGCGACGGTCAACTACGCCACCGAGAAAGCCAAGGTGACGTACTCGGGGGACCTCTCCGCGCAGGACCTGGTCGCCGTGGTGGAGGCAACCGGCTATACCGCGGCCGTTCCTGCCCCCAAGGTGGACAGCGCTGATGGCGCGGGGGCAGCCGACGACGGACGGGACGACAAGGACGACGAGGTCTCCCGGCTGCGACAGCGGCTGGTGATCTCGGCCGTCCTGAGCCTGCCGGTGCTGCTGATGTCGATGATCCCGGTGCTTCAGTTCGACAACTGGACGTGGCTGGCCCTGACTCTGGCCTCGCCGGTCGTGGTGTGGGGTGCTCTCCCGTTCCACCGCGCCGCGTTCGCCAACTTCCGGCACGGTGCCGCGACGATGGACACCCTGATCTCGGTGGGTGTCGGCTCCGCGTGGCTGTGGTCCCTGTGGGCACTGTTCTTCGGCGGCGCCGGCGCGCCGGGGGCGAGCGACATGGCCAGCATGTCGGGCCCTGGGACGAACCACATCTATCTCGAGGCCGCGGCCGTGGTCACCGTGTTCATCCTGTCCGGTCGCTTCTTCGAGGCCAAGGCCAAGAAGAGCTCGGGGGCTGCGATGCGGGCCCTGTTGAACCTGGGCGCCAAGGATGTCGCGGTCCTGCGTGACGGCATCGAGGTGCGGATCCCCACCGACCAGCTCGCCGTCGGCGATGTCTTCAGCGTCCGCCCCGGCGAGCAGGTCGCCACCGACGGGATCGTCACCGAGGGCACGTCCGCCGTTGACGCCTCGATGTTGACCGGTGAGCCGGTGCCGGTGGAGGTCGGGCCCGGCGACGCCGTGGTCGGTGCCACTGTCAACGCGGGAGGGCGTCTGATCGTCCGGGCAACCCGGGTCGGCGCAGATACCCAGCTGGCCAAGATAGCCCGCCTCGTCGAGGACGCCCAGAATGGCAAGGCGCAGGTCCAGCGCCTGGCTGACAGGGTGTCCGGAATCTTCGTGCCGGTGGTGATCGCTCTCTCGCTTGCCACGCTGACGATCTGGATGATCGGGAGCACCCCGAACCGGGCGTTCACCGCTGCCGTGGCGGTTCTGATCATCGCCTGCCCCTGCGCTCTGGGACTGGCGACCCCAACCGCGCTGCTGGTGGGCACGGGTCGCGGCGCACAGCTCGGCATCCTCATCAAGGGCCCGCAGGTCCTGGAGTCAACCCGCCGGGTCGACACGATCGTGCTCGACAAGACCGGCACGGTCACCACCGGCCGGATGAGCGTCGCGGCGGTTCATGCCACCGCAGGCGAGTCTGAAGCACTCGTGCAGAATCTGGCCGGCGCGCTCGAGGATGCCTCCGAGCACCCCATCGCCAAGGCCATCGCCATGTCGGCTATGGCTGCCAAGGCCGGGCTGCCAGCCACTCAGGGCACAGCGCCGTTGTCAGCCTCTTCCCTCGCAGACACCTCGCTTCCCGCGGTGGAGGGCTTCAGCAATCACGACGGCCGCGGCGTCACCGGGGTCGTGGATGGCCGGGCTGTGCTGGTGGGCCGGCGAAGCTGGCTCGAGCAGGAGTGGTCCATCCACGCACCCGCAGACCTGATCGCCTCCGCCGAGGCTGCCGAAGCCGACGGACAGACCCCTGTCTGGGTTGCCTGGGACGGTGCGGCCCGCGGCGTCATCGTGGTGGCCGACACCATCAAGGACACCTCCGCGCAGGCCATCGCGCAGTTCCGCACTCTCGGGCTCCGCCCGATCCTGCTCACCGGTGATAACACCAGGGCCGCCAACGCGGTGGCCGCACAGGTCGGCATCGAGCCCGCCGACGTCATCGCCGAGGTCCTGCCCGCCGACAAGGTCTCCGCGGTCAAAGCCCTGCAGGACAAGGGATGCATCGTGGCGATGGTCGGCGACGGGGTCAACGACGCCGCAGCGCTGGCCCAGGCTGACCTGGGGCTTGCCATGGGCACCGGCAGCGACGTGGCCATCGAGGCCTCCGACCTGACCCTGGTCCGCGGGGACCTGCGCTCTGCCGCGGACGCCATACGCCTGTCGCGCTCGACGCTGCGGACGATCAAGGGCAACCTGTTCTGGGCCTTCGCCTACAACGTCGCCGCCATCCCGCTGGCCGCACTCGGCCTGCTCAACCCGCTGATTGCCGGCGGGGCCATGGCGTTCAGCTCGGTGTTCGTGGTGAGCAACAGCCTGCGTCTACGTCGCTTCTCCCCGCTGACGAGTCCGGATGACGCGCCGGCCCGCTGACTGCGGGCAGGCGTGAGCCCTGCGGACAGGGGCGGCCAACGGCGTTAGAGTTCGTCTTTTCTCGGGTTTTGAGGGAGAGAGAAGACGCTCATGATTGATCGCGCCCGGCTCACCAGGATCTACGCCCGCGAACGGCAGGACTTCCTGGCCCGGCACCCCAGATCCGCTGGGGCCTACCAGAAGTCGGGCCATCTGTTCGGCGGGGTGCCGATGACCTGGATGAACAAGAACGCCGGTGGCTTCCCGATCTACCTGGAGCGGGCGCGCGGCAACCGCGTCTGGGACATAGACGGCTTCGAGTACCTGGACTTCGCGCTCGGCGACACCGGCGCGATGGCGGGGCACTCGCCGCGGGCGACCGTGGCCGCCATTCAAGAGCGCGTCGGCACCCAGGGTGGTATCACGACGATGTTGCCGACGCAGGACGCTGAGTGGGTGGGCGCCGAGCTCACCCGCCGGTTCGGGCTCGAACGATGGAGCTTCTCGCTGAGCGCCACCGACGCCAACCGATGGGCCATCCGGCTGGCACGGGCACTGACGGGTCGTTCCAAGATCCTGTTCAACAGCTACTGCTACCACGGCAGCGTTGACGAGTCGCTGATCGTGGTCGGCCCCGACGGTGAGGGGATGAGCCGGCCCGGCAACGTCGGGGAGCCAGTCGATGTCACGCTCACCTCGCGGGTCGCCGAGTTCAACGATCTCGACGGGCTGGAACGTCAGCTCGCCCATCGCGATGTGGCGGCGGTCCTGATGGAGCCGGCCCTGACGAACATCGGGATCGTCCTTCCTGAGCCCGGTTATCTGGCGGGTGTTCGCGAGCTCACCCGCCGCTATTCCGTGCTGCTCATCAACGACGAGACCCACACGTTCTCGGCCGGGCCGGGTGGGGCCACCAGGGCGTGGGGCCTGGAGCCCGACATCCTCGTCATCGGCAAGTCGATCGCCGGCGGGATCCCGATGGGCGCCTATGGGCTCAGCGCCGGGCTCGCCGACCAGGCACTGGCTCGCAAAGACCTCGACCTGGTCGACATGGGGGGTGTCGGCGGGACCCTGGCCGGCAACGCCTTGTCGATCGCGGCCACCAGGGCGACTTTGGAGCATGTCCTCACGGACGACGCGTTCAGGCAGATGATAGACACCGCAACGTACTTCGCGGCCGGCGTGCAGTCCGTGATCGACCGGTACTCGCTCGCTTGGTCGCTAAGTCAGCTTGGTGCACGCGCGGAGTACCGCTTCGTCAGCCCGCCGCCGCGCAACGGCACCGAGTCTGCGGCCAGCGCCGACGCAGAGCTCGAGGACCTCATCCATCTGTACCTGCTGAACCGGGGGATCTGCCTGACGCCGTTCCACAACATGGCGCTGATGTCGCCCGTGACCACGACGGCGGACGTGGACGCCCATCACGCGGTATTCGGCGCGGCGATGGCGGAGATTGCGGGCGGCTGACTATCATATCCCGCGCGGATGGTGTCGCGCCGGGGAGGCCAGAAACGGCCTGCTGGTCAGCGGGAGACGTTCCGGAGGAGGATGATGGGTACATGCCCCCTCCCGTTCAGAGACGCCGACTGCCTGCCAGCCCCTTCAATGCCGCCCGGGATGCGATCCCGCCGGACGAGGTCTTCACCGTGGGTGACCGCGTCTGCCACGACCGTCATGGCCTGGGTCGCATCGTCTCGGTCTGCGGAACCGTTGCCGTCGATGCGGACTTCGGCACGGGGACGCGACGGGTGTCGACCCCCACGCCTAAGATGCACAAGCTCTGACCTGAGAGTCACTTTCAGCTGAGTCACCATCTGCCCGCTTCGCAGGCAGCCGATCGAACACCCGCCCTTTGTAGGTGCTGTGACGAACTCCGGCCCTCACCGCGGTATCACGACTGTGCGCTATCCAGTCGTCGTCGACCGCCCGGTCTTCCACCCGGATCCTCATGCCAGGCCCCACGCCGCAGCTGTCAGCGGCCAAGCCTGACCACTTCGCGCAGCCTCACCCGGCGACCGGTGACGACCAGGGCGCGGCGGTAGATCGCCGAGGCGACCCCGACCATCACCACGGCGGTGCCGGCGGTCAGGGCCATTGCGAGAACGAGCTGCCAGACGGGGACGAGTCCGGAGGCCCAGCGGATCGGCATGGCCATCGGTGCGGTGAACGGGAAGAGCGACACCGCGACGCTCCACCCGCCGTTCGGGTCTGCCATGACGACAATGATCGCCAGGAGGTATCCCGCGATGAGGATCGTGCTGACCGGCATGATCGCGGAGCCGACATCGGTGATCTTGTCGACCAGCGCCGCGGCCGCCGCGTACATGAAGGCGAAGAGCATGAACCCGAGGACGAACCACGCCACGGCCAGCCCGATGTCACCGGCGGCGACCGGAGGAAGACCTATCTTGTCCGTGACCCGTACCGCGACGGCCAGCGGTGCAGTGAGCACGAGCAGCTGCACGAGGGTGACCGTGCCGACCGCCAGCACGTTGCCGACGATCATCTGACTGGGCCGCAGGACGGCGAGCAGCACCTCGGATATCCGGGTGGACTTCTCCAGCGCAACGGTGTTGGCCAGCGTGGTCCCGGCGAAGATGAGAGCCATGTACAGGATGATCCCGACGGCGAAACCGACGCCGGCCCGGTCTGCGTTGTCAGACTTCCCCACGATGACCTGCTTCGGAGGCCGGATCGACTGGAGCTCGGCGACCTGGGTTGCGCTGAGGCCTGCCTCCGACAGCTTGCGGGTCGTCTCCAGCGCGACCGCGGCCTGGGCGACCAGGACCGGGAAGGTCCCTCCCTGGTTGGCCGAGGTGTAGATCGTTGTGCCGGCCAGGCCGGAGGTGGCATCGCCATCACGGACCGCCAGGCGCACGGCGTTCTCGTCCGCCCGGGAGATGTACCTGACGTTGAAGTCGGCCGACTTCCCGGCCGCGTCGAGCGCCGCCCGGATGCCGGTCGGGGCCTGACCTTCGGTGGCGATCGTGTACGTCGTCTTGTCCCCGCCGATGAGCTGGGGGGCCACGACCGCGGCTACCGACAGCAGCAGCAGGAGCCCGGTGACCACCTTGAAGGTCCGGCCCCTGATGCTCTCGACGATTCCGCGCTCGGTCACCAGCGCGGTGCCCCGCCACCACGTGCCCATCAGGCCACCCCCGCCAGGTCGAGGCCACGGTCGGCGGCAGTCAGGAACAGCTGCGAGAGAGTGGGCAGCTCCAGCCCGAAGTCGACCACCCGCCCGGCGGCCCTGGCCGCGTCGAGCACGTCCAGCGGTTCGACGCCGGACGGGATTGCCAGTCGTAGGTCGTCGGCCTCGTCACTGACGATGGTCAGGGCGGGGAAGGCGAGAAGCCAGCTGCGGTCCGGCGCCACCACGTGCAGCCTGAGCTGCCGCCGGCCGGACGAGGCTCGCAGACTCGCCACGTTGCCCAGGAGCACGGTGCGTCCCCGGTCGACCATGGCGATGTCCTCACACAGATCCTGCACGAGATCGAGCTGGTGGCTGGAGAAGAGCACCGTGCATCCGTCGCGGGCCCGTTGCCGCAGCGTCTCGGAGAGGCTCGCGACGGCCACCGGGTCCAGGCCGGCGAACGGCTCATCCAGGACGATGATCTTGGGGTCGTGCACCAGGCAGCTGGCCAGCTGGAGGCGTTGCTGCATGCCGCCGGATAGCTTGTCGGTGCGCTGGCTCCACCGGTCCCCAAGTCCCAGCTCGGTGAGCAACGGGTGTGCTCGCGCCGCGGCATCCTCGCGGGACAGGCCGTGCAGCCGGCCGAAGTGGACGACCTGGTCACCGGCCGCCATACCGGGGTAGAGGCCGCGTTCCTGTGGCATGTATCCCCACTGGCGTCGGTCCGTCTCGCCCACCAGGTGGCCGTCGTAGCGCACTTCGCCGCGGTCGGCACTGACCACGCCGAGCATGATTCGCAGCAGCGTCGTCTTGCCGGCTCCGTTCGGCCCGAGCAGCCCGGTGATCACCCCCGGCGCGACGTCGAAGCTCACCCCGTCCAGTGCCCGTCTGTCGCCGAAGGAGTGTGCAACGCCATCAATCTCAAGCCCCATCGCCTGACCCTATCGATCGCCTGGCC
>JBDTWH010000267.1:0-29985 GCA_040006795.1 Actinomycetota bacterium
GTCGGCCTGAACCCCGAGCACATCAACCGCTACCCGCACCAGTTCTCCGGTGGTCAGCGACAGCGGATCGGGATCGCCCGAGGACTTGCCCTCCGCCCCGAGATCATCGTCTGTGACGAGCCGGTCTCGGCTCTGGACGTCTCCGTGCAGGCCCAGGTCATCAACCTCTTCGAGAAGCTCCAGGACGAGCTCGGTCTCTCGTATATCTTCATCGCCCATGACCTGTCCGTCGTACGGCACATCAGTGACCGGGTCGCTGTCATGTACCTGGGTAAGATGGTGGAGACCGGCGACGAGGAACAGATCTACGAGCGTCCGGTACACCCGTACACGCAGGCGCTGCTGTCCGCCGTGCCAGTGCCCGATCCGACACTGCGTGGTCACCGTGACCAGATCATGCTCGACGGCGACGTGCCCAGTCCGGCAAACCCCCCGTCCGGATGCCGCTTCCGCACCCGCTGCTGGAAGGCGCAGAGTCTTTTCGGTGGGAGTGCAGGGGTCAACGAGAGCATCTGCGCCAAGGAAGAGCCCCCGCTGATGCTGCGTGATGGTCTGGACCATCCGAGCGCCTGCCACTTCGCCGCCATACGGCAGGTGATCGACACCCGCGACATGACCTGACCCCAGGCCGAACGTCGAGGTGGACGGGGACCGATCAGCCCTGGTCGTCGCCCTTCCCCGAGGGAGCACGACGACCGACTTCATCGAGATGAATCCCGAACTCCGGGCCTGAACGGCCAACCTCGAGAGCTGCCGGTCAGCCGCCGGAGACCCGGGCGTATGCCTCTTGCAGCATCGCCTCTTCGGGACCTTCGAGGCGGCCCGGCTGGGCCAGTGCGTCCAGCACCACGAAGCGGAGCAGAGAGCCCCGGCTCTTCTTGTCGCGCCTCATCGCGGCGAGCAGCTCCGGCCAGCGGTCGGAGCGGTAGCTCGTCGGCAGGCCCACGCTGCCCAGGACCGACCGGTGTCGCTCCACCAGCGCGTCGTCGAGCCTTCCGCTCAGACGCGCCAGCTCGGCGGCGTAGACCATGCCCACGCTGACCGCCGCACCATGGCGCCACGAGTAGCTCTCGACCTGCTCGATGGCGTGGGCGAAGGTGTGGCCGTAGTTCAGGATCTCGCGTAGCGATGACTCCTTGGGGTCCCTCGTCACCACGCGCGCCTTGACCACGACGGAGCGCTCAACGAGCTCGGGGATGGCCGGACCATCCCAGCGCATCACACTCCGCGGGTCCGCCTCGGCAAGGTCCAGGATCACAGGATCCGCGATGAACCCGCATTTGATGACCTCGGCCATCCCGGAGGCGAGCTCCCCGGGCGGCAAGGTCTGCAGCATCGAAAGGTCGCACAGGACTCCGGCCGGAGAGTGGAAGGCACCCACCAGGTTCTTGCCCTCGGCCGTATTGACTCCGGTCTTACCACCAACCGCGGCATCCACCATCGCGAGCAGGGTCGTCGGAACCTGGACCACGGTGACCCCGCGCAACCAGGTGGCCGCGACGAAACCCGCAAGGTCTGTCACCGTCCCGCCGCCCACGCCCACGATCGCGTCCGAACGCGTCAGACCGGAGCGTCCCAGGACTCCCCACAGGGATGCCGCAACCTCCGCCGACTTGGCCTCTTCCCCGTCTGGCACCTCCGCGAGGAGCGCCGAAAACCCCCGCGCCGCCAGATTGTCGCAGACTGCCTTGGCGGTCGCGAGCAAGGCGTGCGGGTGGATGACGAGCACACGCTCGACACCAGGAGGAAGCAGGTCGGCCACCTCCGTCGCCAGGTCGTTTCCGATCACGACGTCGTATTCCGAGTCGCCACCCTCGCCTACGCGGATACGAGTTGGGTCACTCACGTCTCTCCAGTCGCGTGCGTCGCATGTCCGTTCGGGTCCTCTGTTCAGGTCGTCTGTTCAAGTCGTCTCGCGATCTCGGCTGCGATATCCCGCGGCGTCCGCCCGGTCGTCAGCACGGTGAACGTTGCAAGCCGCTCGTAGGTCGGGCGCCGGATGTCCATCATCCGGGTCCACTGCGCCCTCGGGTTCACCACCAGCAGAGGCCGGCTCTGGTTGAATCCCACCCGACCCGCGGCATCGGAGATCCCGACGTCAAGAAACACGACGGTGTGCCCCGCCAGGGCAGCCGCGTTCGCCGGGTCCATCACCGCTCCGCCTCCAAGCGACAGAACCCCGCTGTGGGAGGTCAGGGCGGCCTCCACCTCCGCCCGCTCAAGCTCGCGAAACCGTGGCTCGCCCTCATCCACGAAGATGTCCGAGATCGAACGGCCCTGCTGACGTTCGATCGCGTGATCCGTGTCGTAGAGCCCAACGTCCAGCCGAGCCGCCAGCAGGTGCCCGACAGTCGTCTTGCCCGCTCCAGGCGGCCCTATGAGAACTACGCGGGGTCTCACACCGGCCTCGGTGCCTCGGTCCGTGCGTGGCTCCACGTCCCGGTCTGTTCGTTGCCCTGTGCGTGGCTCTATGCCTCGGTCCGTGCGTGGCTCCACGTCCCGGTCGGTCTTTCGCTCTGTGCGTGGGCCCTTGCCCGAGGCACTCACCACGAGCGCAGACCCTCAGGGATGTTGTCGAGGTAGCCGCGGTAGTTTCTCGATGTCTCGGCAACGCTGTCACCGCCGAACTTCTCCAGGCACGCCTGAGCCAGAACCAGCGCAACCATGGCTTCGGCGATCACCCCGGCAGCAGGGACGGCACAGACGTCCGAGCGTTGGTGAATCGCCGTTGCGGCCTCACCCGTGGCGAGGTCGACGGTGGCCAACGCCCTGGGCACCGTGCTGATCGGCTTCATGGCAGCCCGAACGCGCAGAACCTCTCCGGTCGACATACCACCCTCGGTGCCCCCTGCCCTGCCGGTCCGTCGCCTGATCACACCTGCCTGGTCACGGTCGATCTCGTCGTGCGCCTCCGATCCGCGGCGGGTGGCGGTGACGAATCCGTCACCGATCTCCACTCCCTTGATCGCCTGAATTCCCATCAGCGCCGCGGCCAGCTGGGCGTCCAGGCGACGATCCCAGTGGGAGTACGACCCCAGACCCGGCGGCAGCCCATAACCCAGGACCTCCACGACGCCGCCGAGCGTGTCGCCATCCTTCTTGGCTTCCTCCACCTCGGCCACCATTGCCGCGGAGGCGACCCGGTCGAGCGTACGGACCGGATCGGCGTCAAGAGCCTCCACCTGATCGGCCCGCGGCAGGTCGGCGTCGGCGCTCACCAGCGCCGTGCCAATGGCAACTGTGTGCGAGACCAGCATGATCCCGTAGGCCTGTCTCAGGAAGGCCGACGCCACCGCGCCCAGGGCAACCCTGGCCGCCGTCTCGCGCGCCGAGGCACGCTCCAGAACGGGACGAGCGTCATCGAACCCGTACTTCTGCATGCCTACGAGGTCGGCGTGACCAGGTCGCGGGCGGGTCAAGAGCTTGTTCCGGGCAATCTCCTGTGGCGCACCCACGCCATCCGCCCCGGCGAGAGCGTCGGCCGACACGGGATCCGGGCTCATCACCGTCTCCCACTTGGCCCACTCGGAGTTGCCGATGCGAATCGCCAGGGGGGACCCCATGGTGATGCCATGGCGAACCCCGCCCAGGAGCTCCACCGCGTCCTGCTCAAATGCCATCCGGGCGCCGCGACCGAAGCCGAGCCGGCGACGCGCAAGTGCGGCAGCGACGTCCGAGGTACTGATCTCGACCCCCGCCGGCAGCCCCTCCATCGTTGCCATCAGTGCAGGACCATGGGACTCTCCGGCAGTCAACCAACGCAGCATGTCCAAAATCCTGCCACAGCGCGGGTTCAGAACCGGTCAACCGGTCAAGCCGTGGACCGGAAACATCAATCCCACCCAGGCTCCCAGAATCATCGAAGGACCAAAGGCGATGTGCGACGAACGGTTCGCCCTCCGGGTCAGAAGCAGGATCACCGCAATGACGCCGCCGATGAGGAAGGCGGCCAGAACCGAGACCATCACCTGGCCCCAGCCGAGCCAGCCCAGCAGCAGGCCGAGCACCCCGGCAAGCTTCACGTCGCCGAGGCCGAGGCCGCCGCCCCCCGGCGAGACCAGGGCGAGCCCGAGATAGACCAGAAAGAGCGCCAGGCCGGCCATGACGGTCCGCAGCAGCAGGCCCCAGTGACCGGTCACCACGGTGGGCACCAGCAGCAGTCCGAAGGCGATGGGGTACGAGGGCAGCACGAGCAGGTCTGGCAACCGGTGAACGTCCAGGTCGATGAGGGTCAGCGCCGCACCGACGGCCCCCAGGTACAGGTACGCAGGCAGCAGGGACCAGTGCGCCTCTCCCCCAAAACGAAACGTCGCAGCCGCCCAGGCCAGGGCAACGGCGATCACGAGCCACCAGGTGTGCACGGGCAAGGGCCGGGCCCTTTCGGATGGGCGGCGGTACATCGCGCCTGCCAGCACGCCTCTCAGCCAGGCACCCACCCCTGCGCCCAGGAGCGCGAGAAGCGCAACCGCCCACCACGGGGCGCTCTGATGGGGAAGCCCGAGGGTCATCGCGAGGCCATCGCGGCGAGCCCGGCGGCGCGCATCTGATCGACGGGCGGGGCCATGCCTGTCATCAGGCGCACCTGTTCGGCAGCCTGATGGACCAGCATCTCCAGGCCCGAGACCACGCTCGCCCCGGCTTCGTGAAATGTCCGGGCCAGCGGCGTGGGCCACCCGGTGTAGACGACGTCCATCAGCAGATGTCCGAGTGGTCTCGGACCCTGGTGAGGCAGCCGCCCGGTCATCGCGCTCTCGGGAAGCGTGTTGCCCGGCAGCGCGTTGCCCGGCAACGTGCTGATGACAACCCTGGTGTCGCCCAGGAGGTCTGCCACCGCGTCCAGCCCCACGACATCAACCTCAAGTCCGGCGCGGGTGGCCTGGTCCAGCGTCTCCTGGCGCGCCGCCGAACGCACCGCGAAGGTCACCGAGGCACATCCCATCGACGCCAGCGCTGCAACGACCGACCTCGCCGTCGCGCCCGAGCCGAGCACCAGGGCGCTCGGCACCTCGGTGCAGCCGGCCTCACGCAGAGACTGGGAAACCCCATAGACATCGGTGTTGTCACCGCTCCAGCCACCATCCGCCCGCCGGATCAGGGTGTTGATGGCACCGACTTCCCGGGCAAGCTCCGAGACCTCATCGGCGACCTCGAAGGCAGCCTCTTTCAGGGGCATGGTCAGCGACAGGCCCGCCCACTGGGGGCCCAGCCCGCCCACGAACCGGCGTAGCCCCGCGGCCTGAACCTCATGGGCGCCGTAGGACCAGTGGCCCAGGCCCAGTGCCCGGTAGGCCGCAGTATGCAACGCAGGGGACAGAGAGTGGCCGATCGGGGATCCCAGTACGGCGGCCTGCCGTGTGGCCACGGTCAACACTGGCCCGGATGCTTTGCGCACCAGCTCAGGAACAGCTTCACATTCGCCGCGTGACCGGCCGCGTTCACGGCGAACCTGGTCTCCCCGGTCGTCGGGTTCACCGCCACGAAGTAGAGCCATGGCCCGGCGACGGGATGAAGAGCGGCCTGGATCGCCGACGACCCGGGACTGTCGATAGGCCCCGGCGGAAGGCCCTTGACGAGGTACGTGTTGTAGGGGCTCTTGGTGGCTCTTTCCGCATCGCTCGTACCTACCTTGCCGCGGTGACGGGCCACGAAGCTGACGGTCGTGTCAAGCTGCAGAGGCATTCCGCGAGCCAGGCGGTTCTCGATGACCCGGGAGACCTTCGGGCGGTCGCCCGCGGCTTGTGCCTCCGCCTCGACGATGCTGGCGATGGTCAGCACCCGGCGGGCCTCGTCGGGCGTCACGCCCATCTTGCTGAGCTCGTCGAGCGACTTGGCCACCAGGGTCTGCAGCTGCCCGGCCGCAGTGGCATGCGGCTCGAACGAATATGTCGATGGGAACAGGTAACCCTCGGCGTTGCCCTCGGCCGAGGCCGGCAGGCCCAGCGACGCCGGGTTCTTCAGGGCGGCTGTGTACTCGGCCAGCGGCCGGCCTGTGGCAGCAGAGAGCGCCTTGATGGTCTCGGAGGTCCAGAGCCCCTCGCGGATCGTGACCTTGGAGACCTGACGGCTGGCCGGGTTCAGCAACATGGCGAGCGCCGACCCCGCACTCATCTTCGAGTGCAGGGTGTAGACGCCGGGCTGGATGGAACCAGAGCGGCGGTCGTTCGCAGCGGCCTGTTCGAACGCGCCGGCCGTCTTGACCACGCCCGCCTTCTCCAGAGCTGCGCCGATGGTCCGGCTCGAGTCCCCCTCGTTCACAGAGACGGGCACGGTGCCCGAGCCAGCACCGATGAAGTCGTTGCTCGCGGTAAGGCTGGTAACCAGGGGCCACAGCACTGAGACGGCGACAGCCCCGGTGCCGACGACCAGAGCCAGCGCCGTCAGCATCACCATCACCTTGCGGGTACTGCGGGCACGGCGACCCTTGTTCAGGCGAAGCCGCTGGGTCTGCTCACCTTCTTGCTCACGTCGAAGGCGCTCGCTGCGTCGGGTCGGGAGCAGACCGGCTGCCTCGTCGGCCTCGTCAGCCATGGGTCCGCGGGCCATGAGAGCCCAAGATGATGGGCCTGACCTGGTCGAGGTTCATCAATTCCGGTCCCCTGGCTCTGTCCGGAGGGCGCGCGTCCGCGGTTTCCGGCGGGCCACAAGCTCTCCGGGTGGGAGTCCAGAGGAATTCTCTGCGTCCAGTGCGGTCTGCAGGATCAGCACTGCGGCCGCCTGGTCCACCACAGCCCGCTGGGAACGGCCCGGTAGGCCGCTGTCGCGAAGCTGGCGGTGGGCGTCGATGGTTGTCAGACGCTCGTCCACCAGCCGGACCGGGGTCGGTGAGATTCTGGCCGCAAGGGCGTTTGCATAGGCCCGGGCGGCTGCAGCGGCAGGACCTTCTGTGCCCGACAGCGACCGCGGCAGCCCGACAACCACCTCCAGCACCTCCCGTTCGAGCACTACGGAGGCGATCGCGCTCTGGTCGCCGCCGGAATCCTGGTCGCGATCAAGGGTCTCGATCGGGGTGGCGAGGATTCCTGCGGGATCGCTGGCCGCGAGCCCGACGCGGACACTGCCCACGTCAACCCCCAGCCGGACCCCTCTGCGCATCCCTCAGCGCCCCGCCGTCACGAGCTCACCGACGGCGTGTTCCACCTTGGCCAGAGCTTCACCGACCTTGGTCACGTCGGTTCCGCCACCCTGAGCCAGGTCGTCCTTGCCGCCGCCGCCGCCGCCGAGTGCCTGCGCAGCGACCCTGACCAGATCCCCGGCCTTGAGGCCCCATGAACGGGCAGTGTCGTTGGTGGCGATGATGACCACCGGGCGGTCCTTGGCGACCCCTGCCACGGCCACTACCGCAGGGCGGTCGTTGCCGAGCTTCGACCTCAGGTCCATCGCCAGGCCCCGCAGATCGTCGGCGCCGACGCCGTCGCCCGAGTCGTGGCCAACGAAACTGACACCGAAGACGTCCCTGGCGCCGGCCGCAAGGGAGGATGATCCTGCAAGAACCTGCCGCTGTCGCATGGTGTTGATCTCGCGTTCGGCGTCCTTGAGCTTGCTCAGGATGCTCGCAACCCGCTCGGGCAGCTCTTCGGAGCGGACCTTCAGTGCCTCGGTGAGCTGCCCCACCACGGCGTGCTCCCGAGCCAGGAAGTCGTACGCGTCGGTGCCCACCAGAGCCTCGACCCGGCGCACGCCCGAGCCGATCGACGCCTCGCCGAGCAGCTTGACCAGCCCCAGCTGCCCCGAGCTCGAAGCGTGGGTGCCACCACAGAGCTCTCGGGCCCAGTCGCCGACCGAGACCACCCGGACGGCCTCTCCGTACTTCTCGCCGAACAGGGCCATCGCGCCCGAGGCACGAGCCTCGTCCTGGGTCATCACGTCGGCCCGGACCTGAAGGTCCTCGATCAGCACCGCGTTGACCCTGGCCTCGACATCGGACAGGACCGACAGAGGTAGCGCACCGGATGCGTTGAAGTCGAACCGGAATCGTCCTGGCGCATTCTCCGAGCCGGCCTGGGTGGCGGTATCACCCAGGGCCTCACGGATGGCCTTGTGCACCATGTGCGTGGCGGTGTGCGCTCGTGAGATAGCACGACGGCGGTCGATGTCGACCAGGGCCTGGGCCTGCTCCCCCGTCACCACCTCACCGGAGACGACGGTTCCGCGATGCACGACGAGCCCCTTGATGGGCGACTGCACGTCACGGACGTCCACGACGGCACCGCCGGCCAGCGTCACCCGCCCGGCGTCCGCCAGCTGCCCGCCACCCTCGGCGTAGAACGGGGTGCGATCGAGCACCAGCTCGATCTCATCACCGGCGTGGGCCGCGGCCACCGACACGCCGTCGATGAGCACACCAACGACCTTGGACTCGGTGACGGTCTCCTCGTACCCGGTGAACTCCACCGGGCGCCCGAGCGAGTCTTCGACGGATCGGTACACGGAGGTGTCACCGTGGGCGCTCTTCTTGGACCTGGCATCGGCCTTGGCCCGGTCGCGCTGCTCCATCATGAGGCGGCGGAACCCCTCTTCGTCGACCTCGACCCCTTGTTCCGCGGCCATCTCAAGGGTGAGCTCGATCGGAAATCCGTAGGTGTCATGCAGCGCGAAGGCCTGGTCTCCGGCAAGGATGCTCCGACCGGCGGCCTTGACCCCGGCCACCGCCGTGTCGAGCAAGGTCGTACCCGAAGCGAGGGTCCGCGCAAAGGCCTCTTCCTCGGCGTACGCGATCTGCGAGATGCGGGAGAAGCCGGTCTCGAGCTCCGGGTAGGAGGCCTTCATGCTCGCCATGCTCACCGGGAACAGCTCTGGCAGGCAGGGCCGGTCGAACCCGAGCAGCCGCATCGAGCGAACCGCCCGACGCAACATCCGGCGCAGGACATATCCGCGACCCTCGTTGCCGGGTGTGACGCCGTCGCCGATGAGCATCAGCGACGCCCGGATGTGGTCGGCGACGACACGCAGGAGCACATCGTCGGGGTCGCTGTGCGCGGCGTCGTGAGCTGAGTGCGCGCCGTACTTCCTGCCGGTCAGCTCGGCCGCCCTGGCCAGGACGGGACTGACCTCGTCGATCTCGTAGATGTTGTCCACACCCTGCAGGACCGAGGCCATGCGCTCCAGCCCCATCCCGGTGTCTACGCTCTTGGCCGGGAGGTCGCCCAGGATCTCGAAGTCGGACTTGCCCGAACCCTCACCCCGCACGTTCTGCATGAAGACGAGGTTCCAGATCTCCATGTAACGGTCCTCGTCGACAGCCGGACCGCCCTGCTGCCCGTAGTCGGGGCCGCGGTCGTAGAAGATCTCGGAGCACGGACCACACGGCCCAGGCACCCCCATCGACCAGAAGTTGTCGGCCATGCCGCGGCGGACGATGCGCTCCGCCGGGATCTCGGAGTGCCTGAGCCAGAGACCCGCGGCCTCGTCGTCATCGAGGTAGACCGTTGCCCACAGCCTCTCCTTGTCCAGGCCGTAGCCGCCCCGCTCCTGGCTGGTCGTCAGCAGCTCCCAGGCGAACGTGATCGCCTCGGCCTTGAAGTAGTCGCCGAAAGAGAAGTTTCCGTTCATCTGGAAGAACGTGAGGTGCCGGCTGGTCTTGCCGACCTCCTCGATGTCGCCGGTGCGGACGCACTTCTGAACGCTGGTGGCGCGTTTCCAGGGTGCGGTCTCCTGACCCACGAAGTACGGCGCGAACGGGACCATGCCGGCGCCGACGAACAACAGGTTCGGGTCGTCGTATATCAGCGAGGCACTGGGCACCACGGTATGGCCCTTGCTCTCGAAGAACGCGAGCCAACGTCGTCTGATCTCGGCGGTTTCCATCGTGGTGTTCCTAACGCTCTGAGCCGGCCCACAGCACGCAGACCAACATCAAGGGTATTCCGGCTAATCGGGTTAATGCGCCCGGAGACCGTATTGAGCGGGACCGGGATAAAGAAGGCCTGGAGTCGCTATCGAAGTTGCGGCGAGGTCGGGTCCTCGATCAGGGCGCGCGCCTGCTCGGGGGTCATCTCGCGGCCGTCCGGCAAGGTCTCGGTGTCGATGCCGAGGGCGTATCGCAGCTCGATCTCTCGATCAGCCATGCCCTCGCGCACCGCCCCGGCCATCTCACGAAGACCTTCACCCAGGTCGGAGAGACCCCCCGACAGCCCCTGAGCCAGGCCCGATGGTGAGTAGGCCTGCGCGGCCTTGCTGAGCTTGCGGACCACCAGCACACCGGCTGTTGCGCCCAGGGCAATCCAGAACAGACGACGCATCGCCTCAGCCCCTCCTGCGTCGGCCGGGTCGATCAGGTCGACCGCCGTTGGAGCGCTTTCCGGACCCGCTCATCGCAGAGCGCACGCCATAGGTGAAGGCGGCCACCTTGACGACGGGTGAGCCCAGTGTCGCGGCGAAGAGCGAGGTCAGCGCGTTGAGGTTCGTGGTCATCGAGGAGACATTGGCGGTAATGGTGTCCAGACGAACGATCTGCTCGTTGGTGGAAGCCACGGTGTCGGTCACCTGCGAGAGCAGCGGGACTGTCTGCTCCGAGATTCCGTGCACGCCGATCCGGGTCTCGTCCAGGACCTTGCCGGCCTTACCGATGAGGCCACCCGTGCGCACCACCAGGTAGGCGAACGCCAGGGCCGCGATCACACCGGCGATATCACCGACAGAGACTGTTGCCACGTTCACGCTCACCTCACGACAGAAGTTTGATCAGGACCGGAGCCAAAACCCTACCGCGGCGGCAACTACCGCCGGGCAGGCGGCGGTTGCAGTCGTCTGCGGGTCGAGGTCTGGCTAGGCGCTGCCTGGCATATCTGGCTCGTGCCCCGCTCAGGTCCCCCTGATCGCCTCCTTGAGCCATGCCCACCGCGAGGACAGTGCCTGTTCGAACCCGTGGCCGGTGGGACGGTAGTAGTCGGTGTCGGCCAGCAGGTCGTCGGGGAGGTACTGCTGGGCGACGACGCCTGCCGGGCCGTCGTGCGCGTACTCGTACCCCTGACCATGTCCTAGCCGGCTGGCGCCGGCGTAACCGCTGCCTCGCAGGTGCGCCGGGACCGGGCCGCCCTTACCTGCCCGGATGTCCGCGATCGCCTCATTGATCCCGAGATAGCTCGCGTTCGACTTGGGCGCCAACGCGTTGTGCACCACAGCCTGCGCCAGGATGATCCGCGCTTCCGGCATCCCGATCTGCGCCACGGCATGCAACGCGGCGACAGCCGTCTGCAGGGCGGTGGGGTCGGCCATCCCGATGTCCTCACTGGCCGCGATGACGATCCGCCGGGCGATGAACCGCGGGTCCTCTCCGGCCTCGAGCATCCGGGCCAGGTAGTGCAGGGAGGCATCGACATCACTGCCACGCATCGACTTGATCAGGGCGCTCGCGACGTCGTAGTGCTGGTCGCCTGCGCGGTCGTACCGAACCGCGGCGTGGGCAACGGCCTGCTCGACCTGGGAGAGGTCGATCGGGATCTCCCGGTCCTCGTCGCGCCCGGCGGGCTGTGCATCCAGGGCTACCCCCGCGGCCGCCTCCAGCGCGGTGAGGGCCCGGCGCGCGTCTCCCCCGGCCATTCGTATGACGTGTTGGCGCGCCTGCGCCTCGAGGGCGAAGACCCCGGCCAGTCCGCGTTCCTCCGCCAGGGCCGCTGTCAGGACTTCTTCCAGCTCATCGTCCGACAGCAGACCCAGGGTGATCAGCATCGACCTGGACAACAGTGGCGCGATGACGCTGAACGACGGGTTCTCGGTGGTCGCCGCGACCAGGACCACCAGACGGTTCTCCACCCCTGGCAGCAGCGCGTCCTGCTGCGCCTTGGTGAACCGGTGGATCTCGTCCAGGAAGAGGACGGTCTGCCGGCCGTACATGTCACGCTCGCGAGCGGCCGCCTCCATGACGGCTCTGACGTCCTTGACGCCGGCCGTGACCGCCGACAGCTCGACGAACCGGCGCCCGGCGGTATTGGCCACGAGGTGAGCCAGGGTCGTCTTCCCGGTGCCTGGAGGCCCCCAGATGATCGCGGACAGGGGGCCGGCAGCGCCCGTGTGTCCCTCGATCAACCGCCGCAACGGGCTGCCGGGGCGCAGGACATCGCGCTGCCCGCGGACCTCGTCCAGGGATCGCGGGCGCATCCGGACGGCGAGCGGCGGAATGGAGGCCGACGTGGCATCGGGGCCTGCGTAGTCACGAGTTGAGACAGCGAAGAGGTCGTCGTCCGCACCGGTGGTCACACCCGGAAGGCTATCGCTGTCCGGCGATGCCGTGCTGCACCTCAGCCGTCGACCGCGTGCTGCACCTCGGGCACCGAGTCGACACCGGCCTCCTTGCGCTGGGCCGCGGTGATCGGGGCAGGCGCAGAGGTGAGCGGGTCGAAGCCGCCGCCGGACTTCGGGAAGGCGATGACGTCGCGGATGGAGTCGGTGCCGGAGAGCAACGAGCAGATCCGGTCCCAGCCGAGGGCAATCCCGCCGTGCGGCGGCGCGCCGAACGCAAAGGCATCCAGCAGAAAGCCGAACTTCTCCTGGGCCTCTGCCTCGGTCAGGCCCATGACGGCGAAGACCCGCTCCTGAATGTCCTTGCGGTGAATACGAATTGAGCCCCCGCCGATCTCGTTGCCGTTGCACACGATGTCGTAGGCGTAGGCCAGCGCTGAACCGGGGTCGGTGTCAAAGGTGTCCATGAACTCGGGCTTGGGTGAGGTGAACGCGTGGTGCACGGCTGTCCAGGCGCCGGAGCCGACCGCCACGTCACCCGAGGCGACAGCTTCGCTGGTCGGCTCGAAGAGGGGCGCGTCCAGCACCCACAGGAAGGACCATTCACTCTCATCGATGAGCTCACAGCGTTTGCCGATCTCCAGACGCGCAGCGCCAAGCAGTGCACGCGATGACTTGATCGCGCCTGCCGCAAAGAAGATGCAGTCACCGTTGCTGGCACCCACGTGCTTGGCCAGTCCCTCACGCTCGGTCTCGGTCAGGTTCTTGGCCACCGGACCGGCGAGAGCACCGTCGTCGCCGACCAGGACGTAGGCCAGGCCCTTGGCCCCGCGCTGCTTGGCGAACTCCTGCCAGGCGTCGAGCTGCTTGCGCGGCTGGGCGGCCCCGCCGGGCATCACGACGGCGCCGACATACTGCGCCTGGAACACCCGGAACGTCGTGTCCGCGAAGAACTCCGTGCAGTCGGTGAGCTGCTGACCGAAGCGCAGGTCCGGCTTGTCGGAGCCGTAGCGCGCCATCGCGTCGGCGTACGTCATCCGCAGCATCGGCGTGGTGACCTCGTGGCCGATGAGCTTCCACAGCGAGGTGATGACGGCCTCACCAAGCTCGATGATGTCGTCCTGGTCTATGAAGCTCATCTCGATGTCGAGCTGGGTGAACTCCGGCTGGCGGTCCGAGCGGAAGTCCTCGTCGCGGTAGCAGCGCGCGATCTGGTAGTAGCGCTCCATCCCCGCGACCATGAGCAGCTGCTTGAACAGCTGCGGGCTCTGCGGCAGGGCATACCAGGATCCGGGACGAAGCCGGGCAGGCACCAGGAAGTCGCGGGCTCCCTCAGGGGTCGACCGGGTCAGCGTGGGCGTCTCGATCTCGACGAAGTCACGCTCTGCGAGAACGGTCCGGGCAGCCTGGTTCACCTTGCTGCGAAGGCGGATGGCAGCAGCAGGGCCGGGGCGACGAAGGTCCAGGTAGCGGTACTTGAGCCGGGCCTCTTCGCCGACGGTGACCCGTTCGTCGATCTGGAACGGCAGCGGGGCCGCCGGGCTCAGGACCTCGACCTCAGTGGCGACCACCTCGATCTCACCGGTGGGCAGATCGGTGTTGGCGTTGCCCTGCGGCCGCTGGCTCACCTCGCCGGTGACCTTGACGCAGTACTCGTTGCGCAGTTCGTGCGCCCCGCCCTGTGCGAGGATCTCGTCACGAACGACAACCTGCGCCACCCCTGACGCATCCCGCAGGTCGAGGAAGGCCACCCCACCGTGATCGCGCCGACGGGCAACCCAACCGGTCAGGGTGACGGTCTGCGAAATGTGGTCGGCGCGCAAGCTGCCGGCCTCGTGAGTGCGAAGCACGGTGATGTCCTCAGTTTCGGTGGTTCAGGTGGGAGTCGTGGGCTCGCTGATGGCCCCGCCTCGATTCGCGGGCAGCACCCACATCCTACGGAGGCAGGACCCGTCCCCCCGAACCGGTCCATGGTGTCCCCGCTAGTAGCTGTCGAGCTCCCGGACCATGGCTGCGGGTGCATGCAGAAGCCACGAGTCGGTGATCAGCTCAGTCAGCTCCTGGGTGTCGACCATGGGCAGGCGCACCAGTACGGCCTTGTATCCGGCGTAGTGGTCGGTGGTGAAGAACGCCTCCGGGTCGATCGCGAGCAGAGCCTCCTTCTCCCCGAGGTCAGCCACCGGCAACACGATCACCTCCGGGTTGGGCACCTTCGGCTTCTTGGGGCTCACCCGCTCCCGCCAGACCGACACGAACTTCTTCCCCGCCACCCTGAAGCCGAACTCGTTCTCCGACTCCGTGGTCGCCGGCAGCGAAAGCGCAATCCGCCGAACATCTTCCTGGGTAGACATCTCCACCTCTCAACGGTACGACGGGTGCTCCGGCCAGGGTGCGTCGGGTGGCCGCAGCATCGCCCATTCTCGGGCCCGCGCGGCGTGAGCCGTCAGGATTCCGATCACGGCGCTGGGGTTGTGCAGCTGACCGCGCAACACCGCCTCATGGGCTTCGTCAAGGTCAACCCAGCAGACCCGCATACCGTGCTCCTCGCCCTCGCGAGTGAATCGCTGGTCGTGACGAACATCGGTGAGGTCCCGGGCCAGGAAGACGCGTAGCGCTTCGGAGATGCCACCGGGAGACCCGAAGTAGTCGATCAGGACGTGCCAGCGGCCGGCGATCAGGTCAGCCTCCTCGTTCAGCTCGCGAGCCGCGCCACGCCAGGGCGGCTCCCCCTCGACATCCAGCAGGCCTGCGGGCAGCTCCCACTCGAACGCCCCGACGGGGTGGCGGTACTGCTGGATCAGCAAGACCTCTTCGCGATCCCCGGCCTGGCGAAGTGCGACGATCGAGACGGCTCCGGGGTGGTCCACATACTCGCGCCTCACCTCGCCGGCTTCACCGAGGTCGACGATGTCGCGCCGGACATCCCAGACCATGCCTTTAAACATGAGTTCTGTGCCCAGAACTGGAAGCCGGCCCAGCCGGTCGGTCAGGTCGGAGCCGTGCAGGACCGGCGCATCGAGACTCACGCAAGCCCCATGCTCATTGCACCGAGACTCATTGCACCGTGACGGCTTGGGCGTCCCTGGGCCTTTCCACCTCGACGAGGCGGGCGGCCCTGTGGGCGTCGATTGCCGCGCCGACCAAGCCGGCGAACAGCGGATGCGCGCGGGTCGGGCGGGACAGGAACTCGGGATGAGCCTGCGTGGAGACGTAGTACGGATGCACATCCACCGGCAGCTCGGCGAACTCCACGAGGCTGCCGTCGGGTGAGGTGCCGGAGAAACGGAGCCCGGCAGCCTCGAGCTGGGCCCGATACTCGTTGTTCACCTCGTAGCGGTGGCGGTGACGCTCGTTGACCAGGAGAGCACCGTAGGCGTTGGCGATCACCGAGCCCTCAACCAGCCTGGCCGGGTAGGTCCCCAGCCGCATGGTGCCACCCAGGTCGCCGGCACCCTCGACGAACGCCTTCTGCTCCTCCATCGTAGCAATCACCGGATGGGCGGTCTGGGGGTGGAACTCGCTGGAGGACGCGTCGGCGATACCGAGGACGTTTCTGGCGTACTCGATGACCATGCACTGCAGCCCAAGGCACAGACCCAGCGCGGGGACACCCCTGACCCGGGCCCACTTCAGCGCCCCGAACATGCCTTCGATGCCGCGAATTCCGAAACCGCCCGGCACGACGATGGCATCGACGCCGGCCAGCGACTTCTGGGCGCCGGCCTCGGTCTCGCACTCGTCGCTGGCCACCCAGCGGATCGAGACCTTGGCGTCGTGGTGGAAGCCACCCGCACGGATGGCCTCGGTCACCGAAAGATAGGCATCCGGCAGGTCGATGTACTTGCCGACCAGGGCGATCTCGACGGCGTGCTCAGGGTTGTGCACCCGGCGCAGCAGCCGGTCCCAGTCACTCCAGTCGACGTCGCGGAAGGGCAGGCCGAGGCGCCGGATGACGTAGGCGTCAAGCCCCTCGGAGTGAAGCACGCGGGGAATGTCATAGATGCTCGGCGCGTCGACGCAGGCCACGCACGCCTCCATGTCGACGTCGCACATCAGCGAGATCTTGCGCTTGACGCCGTCGGGTAGCTCACGGTCGGCGCGCAGCACGATGGCGTCAGGCTGGATACCAACCTGTCGTAGCGCGGCGACCGAGTGCTGGGTCGGTTTGGTCTTCAGCTCACCGCTGGGTGCGAGGTAGGGCACCAGCGAGATGTGCAGGAAGAAGACGTTGTCACGGCCCACGTCATGACGGACCTGGCGAGCGGCCTCGAGAAAGGGCAGCCCCTCGATGTCGCCGACGGTGCCGCCGATCTCGGTGATGATGATGTCCGGGCGGTCTTTGGCCGGCACGTTGGCCTGCTCGCGCATCCTCGACTTGATCTCGTCGGTGATGTGCGGGATCACCTGAACGGTGTCGCCGAGGTATTCGCCGCGCCGCTCCCTGGCGATCACATGGCTGTAGATCTGGCCGGTCGTCACGTTGGCCCGGCCCACCGAGGGCACATCCAGGAATCGTTCGTAGTGGCCGATATCCAGGTCTGTCTCCGCACCGTCATCAGTGACGAAGACCTCCCCGTGCTGGAACGGGTTCATCGTCCCGGGATCCACATTGAGGTAGGGGTCGAGCTTCTGCATCGTCACATCCAGGCCGCGAGCGCGGAGGAGATGTCCGAGGCTGGAAGCCGTCAGGCCCTTGCCGAGCGAAGAGGCAACGCCTCCGGTTACGAAGATGTGCTTAGTCAGTTGCGCCACGGGCCTTAACTTTACGTCACTCGCGCGGTTTCGCAGTACCACGCCAGCCATTGAGAGGCCGTGTCGGAACCATCGGGCAGCTCCTTGGCCATCTCCCGCCCAGAGGCGGCGAGCGAATCGCGCAGACCGGGGTCGGCCAGAACACGATCCGTTGCCTCTGCGAGCGACTGGGCGTCTCCCGGCGCCACGAGCAGTCCGGTCCCGGCCACCAGGTCGTGCAGGCCACCGACATCGGTGGCCACCACAGGCGTTCCGGCCGCCATCGCTTCCTGCACCACGAGCGCGCGCGCCTCCCACTCGCTCGGCAGGACGAACACCTCTGCGCCGCGAAGCCACTGGTCGACCTCGCAGCTGGACCCGGCGAAGTGCACAGGCGCTCCCTGTGCTCGCGCCTGTGCTCGCAACATGGCCAGAAGGTCTGGGTCTCCGTCGCCGATGACCACCCAGGTGCACGTCTCACCCATGAGGGAGGCAGCCCGCACGAGAACCGGGAGGTTCTTCTGCGGCGCGATCCGCGAGATGGTGACCACCAGTGGCACAGCCGGGTTCAGCTGGTCCGGGTCGCCGCCAGAGTCAAGGCCGATCGAGGAGAGCAGCGCCTGCCGGATCCGGAGCCGTGCGGCGTCGTCGGCCGGTTCTCGGGCGAGCAGCACGGGGACCAGGGGGGACGGCACCTCCGCAAGCTCGACACGACCGCCGCCGGCCGCCAGGGCTCCGGCGACGAGATCGCTGCTGGCGCCGGTGACCAGGTCCGCCTGACGCGCCACCCAGCGTTGCGACAACCTCTTGAGAGCCAGCCGCCCGCTCCCAGCCAGGACGGCGTTGTGCAGGGAGACGACAGTCTTCGGCTTTCTTGGCAGCCGGATCGTCGCCAAGGCGGCCAGCAACCCGCCCTGGTGCCCGTGAGCGTGCACGATGTCAGCCGTCGCAGCCAGGCGCCTCAGGAGCCGGAAGTCGCTCAGCGCATGGACCATCCCGTGCGACCCCGGCCAGCAGAGAATCACCGGCGAGAGGTCGAATCGCTCAGCGGTCAGCGGGTGGGTCACGACAGTGACGTCAACACCCCGCTCACGCAGGTCCGCGCTGAGCTGGGCCACGTGAGTTCCCACTCCGCCGGTGCTGCGGCCGAGCACCATGACCACCTTCACCGCAACCGCCGCCCGACGACAGGGAGCCTGGCCAGGGCCAGCCGGGCCGACCCGCGATCACCAACCCAGATTCCGAGGGCGAACACCGTGACGACGACGATCGCGACCAGAGCTGCCAGGGCTGCGGCTGCCACCACGCCAGCCGGGTCCATCGCCCAGGCAAGGCCGCGACCCACGGCGGCCGAGAAAGCTCCGGCGCCCAGACCGACCACTGCGCTGCGGCCAAGGCCACGGAACGCCTTCCCGCCCCACGCTCGCCGGACTGCGACAAGGAGCCCGATGGCAGCCATCGTCATACCCAGGGAGCTGGCAAGGCCGAGCGCGAGCAGGGTACTGCGTGGTCCGGCGTCGGGCTGCAGCACCAGGAGAGGCACGAGGGCAGCGATGAGCCAGCCGGCCGCGACCAGGGCCCCGGCAACGGCGGGACTGCCCTGGACGTACAGCGCCCGGGACAGCAGTGCCGCCATACCGAAGCCCACCAGCCCCGGCGCGAAGGCACTCAGGGCTGCGGGGAGAGCCGCCAGGGCCACTCCGCCGGCGCCATTGCTGCCGGCGTCCAGGGCGCTGAAGAAAACGCCGGTTGGCCGGGCGATCGCGAAGAGCACCGCCGCCCCGGCGCTGGTGGCCACGATGATGGCGCGGGCCGATGAGGCAAGGGTGGACTGCGCACGCGCCAGCGACACCTGATCCGCCGCCGTCGCGAGCCGCACCTGGTCGGGGCCCGCCGACAGCACCGCCTGGTCCAGTCCGGTCGCGAGCGCAGGGAGGGCGGACATGGCAAACGGGACGGCCAGCACCGCATAAGGCAGGAGATAGATGGCCTGGACATAGACGTAGACGTTCAGCGTGCCCGTGCCGCCACGATGCTGGGACACCCACAGGGTCGCCAGGACTGCAGCCTGCTGGGCCACCAGCGCGAGCAGGCCGGCGCCTGCCAACGAGCCGGCCCGCCGGGCAACACCGTCAGGGAACGTCCAGGTCGGTCGGAGCCGTATGCCGGCGCGATGCACCGGGACCAGAAGGGACAGGGTCAACACAGCCACGCCGAGAGTCGTCCCGGCCGCCAGCGCCATGGATGCCTGTCCGGGAAGCTGCTCAAGATCGTTCCCCTTCCCCTGGGCCAGCCCGGCGAACAGCAGGTATGCCGCCATCACGACGAGGCTGGACATCAGGGGGGCAAGGACCACCCAGAGGAATCGCCGGTGCGCCTGGAGCACTCCGGCGAGGACGATCCCGACCCCGTACAACGCAATCTGAGGCGCGAAGACCACGAGCATCGAGGCCATGAGATCTGCGGAACCCGCGCACGTCTTGTCCGGGAGCATGACTGCCGACAGCGGCCGGGCTGAGATCGCCATCAGGATGGACAGTGGTACCAGCACGGCAACCGTCCAGGTGAGCATGGCCGAGGCGGTCCGCACTGCCTCCTCCGAGCTCTCACCGGGCTGGCCGTTTGAGCGAGCCAGCTGGCCGGCCACGATCGGTACGACAACCGCAGCCAGCGCTCCACCCGCGGCAATCTCAAAGACCACGTTCGGCAGCTGGTTCGCTGCCTGGTAGACACTGCCGACACAGGTGGCCCCGACGCTGTGCGAGAACACCAGTGAACGGCCGAAGCCGAAGACCCGCGCAGCCAGGGTGACCGCGGCGATCAGGCCGGCCGCGGCGAACACCCCGACGGGCGCCTTGCCGCTCAAGCCGGCCCTGTCGCTCGGACCTGGTATCCCCCCCTGGCGTGTCATCGAGTCACAGCGTCATTTTGCGGGGACACCTGGTCCGGACCACGACGGACGACCGAGCGCGTCGAGCTCGCGCAAGCCGGGGGTCGACTCAATGACCTTCGTGAAGCTGACCCTCTCTGAGGCGAGGGTGAGCAACGTCACCACCCCGAGCGCAACCATTCGCCCCCGCAGACCGTAACGGGCCACGAACGCGGTTCCCAGCAGAGCCCCGGCGCTGTTGGCACCGGTGTCACCGAGCATGGTCCGGCCCGCCAGGTCATCTGCCAGGGCGCCGGTCGCGGCACCCGCTGCCGCGCCGGCGATGGCACTTGAGGTGGAGGTGGCGCTGGATGAGCCGGCGGACAGGAAGGCTCCACTGCCACCCGCGACCATGGGTGCCGCCAGCATCAGCACGACCTTGAGCGCCCTCCCAGGGCGCAGGTCCAAGAGGTTGGCGAGGTTTGCGGAACCCGCGATGAGCGCGCCACCAACCACAGTGGCCGTCACCGAGCTCCGTCCCCGGTGAGGGACCGGGCGATCACCGGCACCGTGCGACCGGTCGATCATCCACGCGCTCACCAGGCCGGTAGCGCCAAGCCCCGCGATCTTGATGACCCCGGTCGTCACCTCACCGCTGGCGGCCGCAGCCAGATGGCCACGCAGACCCTTGCTGGAGCCGTCGCCGGCGAGGTCATCGAGTGCCCCGAATGCAGCGGCTCCCAGGCCGGCGACGGCTGCCGTGCCACCGGCACCGCCAGCCAGGGCTCCGGCCACGGCCCCAACGGCATACGCGGGGCCCTCGAACAGGGTGACCGGGCGACCCGCGTGGTTCTTCCGGGTCCACCGGGCGGCGCCACCGGGTGGCGCGCCCTTCAGGATCGCCGCAGCCGCCACCGAGCCAAGGGCCCCCAAGGCGAATGCGCCCAGACCGCTCCCCGGTCGCCGGGCCACCACCCTGGCGCGCCCGTGCCGGTCATCGCTCACGACAGGCCCCCCTCGCCTCCGGGTGTCTGCCTGCGCCTGCGGGTCACTGCCTGGCCGCGAGGTCCGGCAGGATCGCCTTGGCGTCGGAGGCCAGACCGTACTGGCCGGCTCCACCTGTGTACTGCTGTCGCAGGGCCATCACGATGGTACCCAGCCCCATGGGCAGGTCAGCGTCGTCAACCGTCGAGATCCCCTTGACCGCCTCGGAGTCCTTGCGAACCCCTGCCACCAGATCCGCGGACTTGGCGCTGTCGGCGCTGTTGGACCTGGCGGCAACCACCACGCCGGATCCGGCGGCATCGAGCAGGCGGGAGAGCTGCACATATGAGGCCAGCCGCGCATCAGTCTCCTCTTGCGTAGCGGCCTTGACCTGCCCACCCAGGAAGACCACGCTCGAGGACGGCACGATCTGGTCCGGCGAGTACGTGATGAGATCGCCGTCCTTGAGGCCGTTCAACGCTGCGCCGGCCGCAGCTGTGAGGCGTTCGGTGGAATGGTCTGTGCCTGCCAGGATCGCCCGGGCCAGAACGCCCGCCGCGAGCTGGTCCGGACTGCTGGCTTCGCCGGGCGCCTTGACCAGGGATGCGAACGGACTGGCAATGGTGTTGCGTTTGGTCGCCTGGGACGGGTCAGCCCATGAGTCCGTCAGGGTGATCGTAGAGCCCACATTGGCGCCCGCCGAGATCAGGGAAGCAGTGGTCTTCTTGACCAGGTCGGCGTCGACTCCGGGCGCCACGACGATGGCGACGGTCTTGCCCGTCAGCCGGCCACTCACGACCGCCGGTGCGACTGCCGAAGAGAAGGTGTCCCGGGAGCTGGCATCTCTCCTGGCGGTGTCGAGGTCGGTGCGTAGCTGCGTCTTCTCAGCGCGCAGCGCGGTCAGCTGCTCCGTCAGACGGGCACCCAGGTCCCCCTTCAGCGGGCCGGCCCCCAGAACGATTCCGACGGCGAGCGCGAGAAAGATCGAGACGATGGAGACAAGGTAGTAGCGAAAGTCGATCACGTGAAGAGCCCCACAATCCATGACCACACGTCATCCCACCGGGCAGCCACCAGCGTGAGCATGGCGGTGCCGGCCGGGGTGGCGGCCAAAGCGACGAATAGCGCGAACAGGCCGACGGACAGCAGGACGGCCAGGGAGAGGTTGGAGATGCGCGAACGGTAGAGCCGGCTCACGCCCTTGGCGTCCACCAGCTTGCCACCTATCCGCAACCGGGTGAGGAAGGTGCTGGCCATACCCGAGCGGCCCTTGTCCAGGAACTCGACCAACGTCGCGTGGGTGCCCACCGCCACGATCAGCGAGGCTCCCTTGTCATCGGCCAGCAGCATTGCGACGTCCTCGCTGGTGCCGGTGGCCGGGAAGACAACCGGGTGCAGACCCAGCTTGTGGACCCTCTCCAGCCCCGGTGCCCGGCCATCCCGGTAGGCATGAACCACGATCTCCGCCCCGCAGCTCAGCGTGGCATCCGAGACCGAGTCCATGTCTCCGACGATGAGGTGGGGACGGTGGCCCGCCTCGAGCAGAGCGTCAGCGCCGCCGTCGACACCGATCAGGATCGGCTTGAACTCACGGATGTAGTGGCGCAGGGTCTGCAGGTCATCCTTGTAGTGGTAGCCGCGAACCACCACGAGAGCGTGACGACCGTCAAGGACGGTTGTGATGTCCGGGACCCCCACCCCGTCAAGCAGCAGTGCACGCTCGCGGCGGAGGTACTCCATGGTGTTGGCGGCGAATGCCTCGAGCTGAACGGCGAGACCAGCTCGCGCCTCAACCATCGCGGCGGCCATGATGTCGTGGTCCAGGATCATCCCCTTGGCGACGACGACCTCACCGACGTACAGGGCGTCCCCGTCCAGGCGAGCCCTCTGGCCATCCTTCAGAGCCAGCATGACGTCGCTGCCCACGTTGTCGATCAGTGGTACGCCGGCGTCCAGGATGATCTTGGGGCCCATGTTCGGATAACGCCCGGTGATGGACAATGCGGCATTGACGACGGCCACGGGCTTGCAGGCCAGCAAAGCCTCCGCGCTGACCCTGTCGATGTCCAGATGGTCGATGACGGCGATATCACCCGCTCTGAGGCGCTTCGTCAGGTTCTTGGTGCGCGCGTCAAGGCGAACTGTCCCCCAGACGCCGGGCAGATCGGGCACGCGGGGGGTTCGTCGACGCAGGCGCAAGGACATGAACATTGTGGCTCATTGTCCCACGGCCGAGCTCGCCTCACTCCCCCACGCGGCTGCTGAGCCATCCGGGCCCGGATCAGCCTCCTTGACCCGCCGGCACGTCCAGCCGACCAGGGGCCCCGCCTTCGCGGCGCGCCCCCGCCTGAGCGAGCAGCTCCCTGGCGTGCTCGATCGCCACCTCGGAGTCCTCCACGCCAGCCATCATCCGGGCCAGCTCACGCAGTCGGTCCTCACCGCTCACAGCTGCCACGCCGCTGGCGGTGACGTGCCCGTCATCTGTCCTGCGCACCACCAGATGCCGGTCCGCGTAGGCCGCGACCTGAGCGAGGTGGGTCACGACGATGACCTGGGCCGAGGTGGCCAACGCCGCGAGGCGGGCACCCACATCCAGAGCTGCCTTGCCACCCACGCCGGCATCCACCTCGTCAAAGACAAAGGTGGGGACGTCCCCGCTGCCGGTGACGACCTCGAGCGCCAGCATGACCCGTGACAGCTCACCACCTGAGGCTGCCTTGGCGACACTGCGGGCAGGCGCCCCGGAGCTTGGTGCCATCAAGATCTCGACGTCGTCAACACCATGGCGGCTGAACCGCACCGGCTCGATCTCATCGCCCAGGGACAGCCCCAGCGGGTCGGGGCGGCGGCCGAGGGCGACCTGGACAACGGCTGTGCCCATGGCCAGGTGGGAAAGCTCCGTCGTGATCCGGGCTCCGAGGTCCGCGGCGGCAAGGTGCCTTGCGACACTCAGCTCGGAGGCGCAGCTCGCGAGCTCGGCCCGCAGCTCATCGAGCCTGATCTGCAGCCCATCGGCACGGTCGTCAGCACCCTCCAGCTCAGTCAACCGCGCTGCGGACTCCTTGGCCCACAAGAGGATGTCATCCGCCGTGTCGCCGTACTTGCGCTGCAGACGCGCCAGCTCTGCGCGTCTGCCCTGGACCCAGGAGAGCCTGGCAGGGTCGACGTCGACCCCCGAGAGGTATGCCGCGAGGTCCGTGCCCAGATCAGCTGTCAGGTAGCCCAGCTCCTGAAGGCGACGATCCAGATCAGCCAGGGTTTCGTCATGACCTGTCATCGGCGCGAGTGCCGCTCGTGCCGATCCGAGACGTCCGGCCACATCGCTGTTCGATCCGTCAGAGCCGTCGGGGCCCGGGTACAAGCTGTCGGCTTCGCCCGTGAGCAGGGAGTGGGCCTGCCCGGCGCTGGCGCGGAGACCGTCTGAGTGCGCGAGCCGCGCATCCTCCGCGCGCAGCTCGAGATCCTCGCCCGGCAATGGGTCGACGGCCTCGATCTCTTCGAGGCCCGCTCTGAGCACATCCACCTCACGCGCCCGGTCGCGCGCCATCCCGCGGAGATGGACCAGCTCGGCGCCGACCAGATTGAAGTCGTCATACGCGGCTGCATAACGGGCAAGGGGCTCGGAAACCGACCCGCCGGCGAAACGATCCAGGACCACCCGGTGCTGCTCCGGCTGACGCAGCCGCCACTGGTCGGACTGACCATGAACAGCCACGAGCACCTCACCAAGCTCCCCCAGCACGCTGACCGGCACGGTTCTTCCGCCGACGTGAGCCTTCGAACGGCCCCCTGCGGACACTGTCCTGACGAGAATCAGCCCGTCCTGCGGATCGCCACCGGCCTCGATGGCTCGCAGGGACGCAGGGTGCTCGGGGCCAACCTCGACCACCCCTTCGACCACAGCGGTCTTGGCACCGGTCCGCACGAGGGCGGCGTCCGCCCTGGCCCCGAGCAGCAGTCCGAGGCCGGAGACGACCATCGTCTTACCTGCGCCGGTCTCGCCGGTCAGCACGTTCAGACCGGCCGACAGCTCCAGGACAGCATCGTCGATCACACCCAGGTTCTGAATTCGGATCTCACGCAGCATGGCGACAGCCTACGGACAGCCGGTGTCAGACTCTCTCAGCTGTGCCGGACGCGCCGTGCGCCCGCCGCGCCGCGCCACCCTGTTACTGACAGGTCGAACTTCGCGACCAGCCGGTCGGCGAATGGCCAGGAGCTAAGACGTGCCAGACGTACGGGCGTGTCGCCTCGACGAACATCGATGCGTGCGCCAGGGGGCAGGTCAACCGTGCGTGAACCGTCGCACCACATGACGGCCGAGCCGTCAGCGTCCGCGAAGAGCTCGATGGCCAGTGCCGACCTGGGCCCGACCACCAGCGGGCGGGCGAACAGGGCATGAGCCGAGATCGGCACGACCAGCATCGCCTCGACGTCAGGCCACATCACCGGTCCGCCCGCGGAGAAGGCATAAGCGGTGGAACCGGTCGGGGTCGCCAACACGATCCCGTCGCAGCCGAACGTGGATAACGGCCGTCCGTCGATCTCGACCGTGATCTCGATCATTCGCTCACGGGCGGCTTTCTCCACCGTGACCTCGTTCAGCGCCCAGCTCCGGGCGATCACCTCGCCGTCGTACGTCGCCGTGACCTCCAGGGTCATCCGTTCCTCGACGACGTAGTCCCGGGCGACAATGCGCTCCACCGTCTCAACCAGCTTCTCCCGCTCCGCCTCGGCCAGGAACCCGACATGCCCGAGGTTGATGCCGAGCAGCGGGGCCTCGGTTCCCCGCGACAGGGCAGCACCGCGCAGAATCGCTCCGTCACCGCCAAGCACACAGACGAGCTCGCACCCCCGGGCCGGATCCGTGGGGTCGACCGTGATGATGTTCGGACTTCCGCCCAGAATGGTCGCCTCGGCCGCATCGGGCAGCAGCGCAACCTGAAGACCTGCTGCATGAAGCTGGTCGGCCACATCACCGGCGAACTGCTGGGCTTCGACCCGTCTTGGGTGTGCGACGAGCAGGATACGGCGGGTCATGTCAGTTCCTCCGTCGACAAAGCGGCGGCCAGCTCGGTGACCTGCGCCGTGGTCAGCCCCTGTTCGGGCCGTGGAGTCAACCACAGTAGGTACTCCGCGTTTCCGGTTGCACCCCGGATGGGGCTGCTGCGGAGAGCCTTGGCCTTCAGTCCCGCCGTCGTCGCCGCGGCCACGACCTCTTCAATCACCCTCGCGCGGCTGACTGCAGCCCTGACCACCCCCGCTTTGCCAAGGTGTTGGCGCCCCACCTCGAACTGGGGCTTGACCAGAAGCACGAGGTCACCGGTCGGCACGACAAGGTCACGCAGGATGGGCAGCACGAGCTGCAAGGAGATGAAGCTCAGGTCTGCGACCAGCAGGTCAGCGGGCCCACCCAGGTCGCCGGCGCTCGCATCGCGGATGTTGAAGCCAGAGCGTTCGATGACCCGGGCATCACCGATGAGCTCCGCGGCCAGCTGGCCATGGCCCACATCGATCGCGACGACCTCGCGTGCGCCCTCACGCAACAGCACCTGCGTGAAACCACCGGCGGCGGCGCCGACGTCGAAACATCTCTTGCCGGCGGCACTGAGCCCGCCTGGACCGAACGCGTCCATCGCAGCGACCAGCTTGTATGCCGCACGACTCACCCAGGCCTCGACCCCGGCGACCAGCTCAAGGCTCTGATCCTCACGGACCGGTGTCGACAGCTTTGTGGCAGGTGATCCCTCGAGCAGCACCGAGCCCGCCTTCACGAGATCACGGGCCTGGCCACGGGAACGGGCCAGCCCCCTGGAGACCAGCTCGACATCGAGCCGGTGAGTGACCTCGTTCACTCCTGGCCGAGATCGGCGAGGCGGCCCTGCAGGACTCGATGGACACGCTCGCTGACCTCGATCTGGATGTCCAACGGCTCGTCGGCAACCTGGTCGAGCTGGCCCAGAACATCGTCAACAGCCTGGTCACCGGTCAGCTGACGCGTGGCGCCAGGGCGCGCGACCACGTCGGGCTGCGTCGCGACAGGCTCCCCGACCTCAGACTCTGCAGCGACAGACTCCGACCGGGCCGGGTCCGTGCGAGAGGTGGCTTGGCTCACGCGCCGGCCGGCCTGACTCGTGTTGTGACCGCCGAACGGTCAGTGGTGCCGGACTTCTTCGCCGGGCTCCTGGGTGCGGTCGCGACCTTGCGGGTGTTCTTCGGATCTGCGGCTGTCCTCTTTCTGGTGCTCTCGGGAGCAGCCTTACCGGTGCCTTCGGGGCCAGGCTTCGACGATGCACGCAGCCTCGCAACTTCGGCGCGAAGTCTCGCCGCCTCGGCCTGCGCCTCTTCCAGCTTCTGCACGGGCACCAGCCCCAGCCGGGTGATCGCGACGTCGACCTCGCTACGCACCAGGGTCTGGACGCTTGAACGGTTGGCCGCGGCGGCGGCCAAGAGCTCGTCGGCCAGGACGCTAGCCTGCGCAGCCATCTTGGTGCCGGTTGCCATACCAGCTGCCGGCAGGGTGAGCAGGCCCTGTGCGGCCTCCATGGCGCGAGCCCGCGTGAGGTCGCTCAGACCCGATGCGAGCTGGACATATGGGCGAACTGAGTCGAAATCCATCTTTCCTCCTTTGAATGCTTGCAGCACCACGTTCCCTAAAAGTCACTGCAGCACCACGCTACTGCCCGTCGCACGCCGCCGTCATGTTCGCCCTGTGACGATCTGCGATGCCTCAGCCCGGGGCTCACGCCATCGATCAGCTGTGACGTGCGCCTGCCATCTCAAGCTCGTCAGCCATCGCGGACCCATCACCGCTTCGCGGATCGACCGGACGACCCCGGACGTCACCCTCATGCCACAGAGCTGCCAGCGCGGCCCGCAGCCGTTCGTTGAGCGCCCCGGCCTGTGACACCGCCAGGTCGCCGGAGGCTGACATCCAGGCACTCGCCTGACCACACACCCACCGTGAGGCGTCGTGAAGGTCCTGGACCGGCTCGGGGTATGGCGCGTGCAGTGAACGCAGGTCGGTGGCGACGTAGCTGGGGCGCGACACTCGCTCCGCGACGACCAGATCCGCCCATCCGTGCACACCTCCGAACACGAACAGCGACTTCATCCCCGCAGCGATGGCACCCCTGATGTCGGTGTCGAGCCGATCCCCGATCGCCAGCGTGCGCTCGACGCTGGTGCCGAGGGCCGCGACACTCAGCTCATAGACCGGGGTCTGCGGTTTGCCCACGACGACCGGATCCACGTTGACCGCCTGACGGACCGCAGCGACCAGGGCGCCATTGCCCGGCGCGATGCCCCTTCCCGTCGGCAGGGTGCTGTCGATGTTCGTCGCCACCCAGAGGGCACCCGTCTGCACCGCATATGCGGCTTCCGCCAGATCTGTCCAGGCGACCTCTGGCCCGTAACCCTGCAGCACCGCCACCAATGGCTCTTGGGGTCTGCTGTCCGCAGCCGGCGTTGGCTGCTGCGACCTCAGCTGCGCACGGATCGGGAGCAGACCGGCTTCCTTCAGGGCGAGAGAGACCCCTGGTCCGCCAACGGCCAGCACCCTGGAACCGCGGGGGCAGCGTTGTGCCAGATAGCCGGCCCCTGCCTGTGCGCTGGTGACCACGCGAGATGACGGGCCTGGTAGCCCCAGAGTGCCCAGGTGAGCGGCAACCTGGTCGGGCGACCTCGAGGCGTTGTTGGTTGCGTAGACGATGCGCAGACCTGCCGACAACGCAGACAACACCGACTGCACGGCGTGCGGCACCGCCTGGTGCCCCCGATAGATGACACCGTCCAGATCGCACACCATGCCGTCAAAGCCATTGATGAGGCTGGTCGTCGCGCTCGAGCCGCTCATGTCGCCGGGTGATCGGATCCGTCCGCGTCCCGCTCCTCATCTTCCAGCAGGTCGACCAGCACGAGGCCATCGAGCTCGGAGAGCCGCTCCCCCGCATCCGTCTCGCCCTCCAGGTCAGCGTTGGCGGCGTGGCCGAACCAGATCAGTGCTCCGGCCTCGTCACCCTTTGCGAGGAGTGCCTCGGCGTAGGCGTAGTACAGCCGTGGTGCCCAAGGCTCCTTCGAGCCCACGGAGAGCTGGGGGAGCTGAAGCCCGACGACTGCGGCCTCGTACTGCCCCAGGTCACGGCGAATACCGGAAACCACGATCGCGAGCTCGATGCGCTCGTCCTGAGCGAGAGTTGACGCCTCGGGCGAGGCCGCCAGATCAAGAGCCCGCTCGGGTCGGCCGAGGCCGCGCTCGGCATCGACCATGAAGGGCAGCATGTGCGACGAGCCCGATAGCCGTCGCGCGGTGCGGAACTCACTGAGCGCCTTTGCCCACTCGCCCTTGCGGTAGTGAACAAGTCCGAGTGCCTCCCGGGCCGCGGGAACCCGGCCGGCTCGACGAACGGCAGTCTCCGCATGCGCCTGTGCCGCCTCGATGTCGGTGTCCAGGAACGTCTCCACCATGACCAGGTGCTGCCCAACACCGACGGCATTCTCCTTGCTGAGCGTCCGCAGCTGGTTCTTCACCGACCGATCCAGCTCGAAGCCGGTCACGTCATCGGGGATGGACGGCTCTGGCAACCTCGGCTTGTTCGGCGTCAGCATCGAGCCGCCCCGCTGGCCCTCGCGGTCGGTCCCGCCCCGCGGACTACGACCCGCGGCCGGGTCAGCACCTCGATCAGACCTGCGGCCACCTCCCCGTTCGCCCTCGCGCGAACGTGCGGGCGAGCCCCGATCGTCACGCTGCGTCCGGCCCCCTCCTTCTCGGGCCGAGCCCCCAGGACTGTCAGAGCCAGCGCCTGAGGTCCTGCGACGTTCCCCGCCAGCGCCGCCTGAGGTGCTGCGACGTTCCCCGCCGGCGCCCGGACTGCGACGGCCACCTCGTTCCGGTCGATCCGAAGAAGTGCCACGACGCGGGTCGTCATCGCGAGGGCGGCGGGCCGGCTGGTCATCAGACACGAGGCCTGGCTCCATTCGTTGGTGGTTTGCTCTGTGGTCGGTGCTGAGCCGTACTTCCTGAGCCGCAGCTTGCTCAGCCGTAGTGCCCAGTGCTGGTTGTTCAGTGGTGGTTGTTCAGTTTCGGTCGCCGAGCCCGTGACTGCTCACCCGGTCGTGCCCACGCGTTCACGGCGCGTATGATCGCCGACCCGCCAATCTTACGGCAGACGCAAAAGAGCCCTGACCGGTTGTTCCCGGTCAGGGCTCTTTGACAATGTATGTCC
>JBDTWH010000268.1:0-4265 GCA_040006795.1 Actinomycetota bacterium
CCCGGCTGAAGGATCTCGACGCGCGGGTGACCGTGTGCCCCCGCGAGCCGGGACTGCCGGGCGACCCGACATACCACCGACTGCGGCGTGCGCTCACCCAAGGCGCCCTTCCGTTCACCTGCCAGGGGAACGAGAACGGACTCGCGATCGAAAGCGGGTTCACCCTCGGCTACGAGATGGCGGAGGCCCTGGCGGGCGGGCCGCCACTCGACCACCTCATGATCCAGGTAGGTGGCGGCGCCTTGGCGAGCGCCTGCATCGAGGCGCTCGGCGAGACTGTGCTCCTGGGGTCACTCGCTCGGGCTCCGCGCTATCACGCGGTGCAGACCATGGGAGCCGCGCCGCTGTCGCGCGCTTTCGAGCTCGTCGCCGCGCGCTTGCCGGCCGGCGCCGGGTCGCCGGAGCTGCGGGCTGCGCTCTCGTACGCTGCCACCCACCGCTCAGAGTTCATGTGGCCGTGGGAAGACGAACCTCGAAGCATCGCCCACGGGATCCTCGACGACGAGACGTATGACTGGCTGGCGGTCGTCGAGGGGATGCTGGTCTCGGGTGGAGGCCCGGTGGTGGTGAGCGAGGACCTGCTCGCGCGGGCGAACGTGCTCGCCGTTGAGGCCACGCAGATCGACGTCGATCCAACAGGGTCGTCCGGGCTCGCCGGGCTGCTGGCCCTCCGTGATCAGGCATCGATCGGCGACCACCAACGGGTCGGCGTGCTGTTGACCGGGGTTCTTCGCTGACCGACTCGCCAGACGACCCTCACTAACAGCTGAGGCGACGCGCGTGACTCTCGTCTACCGGGTGACCTACGGCCACCCGGCGTGGGTACTGGCTATCTCGCGGGTCTGGGCGAACCGAAGCGGCGACCTTCTCGCCCTGGACCTTGAGCGCAAGCAACCCCTAAGAGATGTACTCCTCGACATCGCTGGCCCGAGAATGGGCCAGGCGAGGAACTCGGGGAGGCCTGCTCCTCGTAGGTCACCGTCAGGTCGCCCATTGCTGTCACATTCTGCTCGGTTGATCCGTCATCCAACCGACAAAGGAGCGGTCGCCTGTGTGACCGCCACACCCTAAGGAGACGAACATGAGTCCGACGATCCGCAGCCTCGTTATCCCCGTGTCCGACTTGGACGCAGCCAAGACCGTCTACACAGAGCTGCTCGGGGCGCCGCACACCGACCAGCCTTACTACGTCGGGTACAACGTCGACGGCTTCGAGGTCAGCCTGGCCCCGGGCGACGTTGCCGGCGGACCCGTGGCGTACGCCGACGTCGAGGATCTCGACGCGACCCGCGCGACCCTGCTCACCGCGGGTGCGACCGAGCGCAGCGCCCCGCGGCTAATCGCGCCTGAAGCCCGGGTGTGCGTGCTCGCCGACGCCGACGGCAACCCGATCGGCCTGCGCGGCCGGTAGCCGTCGGTGTGGCCGGTCCGCCGCCGTACCCGGCCCGGTCCAAGCCTCGGAAGTGCCTGGTTGGATGCAGGATTCGGACAGTCCCGCCTTGACTCGACCAACGCGAGAAGCTCATCACCGGCACCCTCCTGCGCGGCTATACCCAAGCCAACCTGGATGCGACCGGAGGGCTGCTATTGCATGCCGAACCGCGCGCGTCGTACCGCTTCGACCGCCGCAGCAGGTCCGCCCACTTCGACATCTGCCGCCTCCTGCCGCCCGAAGAGGTAGAGCAGCAGCTCGCCTGGAGATCCGGCGATGCGGGCAGTGGGTTCCCCGCGCCGTGCCCGAACGGTCCTGGAGGTCCCCACCCACTGGAGCTCGAGCCCTGCACCGCGCAGTCGCCGTGCCAGGAACCAGGGCGCACGACTGACGTTGTTCCAGAGGGCCTCGTCCATCGCATGCTCGTTCGTTCGAGGACCACGATCGTTGGCTCTGCGAACGTCCTCGTGGTGTACGAAGAACTCATTGAGGTTCGGTACCCGGCGCACCCACCCGATCCGGAAGAAGCCTGGCGGGGGCCCCGATCGGATCGTCGCAACGAGCCATGAAAAATCCCTCAGCGTGAGTGCTCTTCTCCGCCGTTCAGCAAAGCGGCCCCACCCGCCGGGCAGGACGAGCCCGGGCCCAGCAAGATGGTCATGCTCGCGGAGTACGAGATGCGCGGCGAGATCGCGGGTGGTCCACGGCTCCAGAAGAGTTGGTGCCTCGGGACCGAGCTCATCGAACAGGTCGCAGAGCTGTGTTCGTTCTGCAGCGTCGAAAAACACAGTGGCCATGGCGACGGAGTGTAACCACGCCGGTCATACGGCGTGTTGCAGCGTGTGGTGAACGCCCCCAGGTCAGGGCGTCTGCCTGACGTCGTGGCTTGACAAGGGGTGCCCGTCAACGTGTTCACTGGATGGATGGTCGAACTGGCTGCCTGGCACATCGAGTACCTCGCAAGCCAGCGCCTGGGGCGGCTAGCGACCGCCGGCGCCGACCAGAAGCCGCACGTTGTCCCGACGTCGTTCCGCTACGACACCGAGCTCGGTACGGTCGATGTGGGCGGTCGCCGTATGGAGGCGACCAAGAAGTATCGCGATGTGCAGGCCAATGGCTGGGCTGCGATCGTCATCGACGATCTCGCGTCCATTGACCCCTGGACACCACGCATGCTCGAGATCCGCGGCCGAGCTGAGGCGTTCCCCACCGGTGGCGCAGACCTGGGCCCAGGATTCGGCGAGGCATTTATCCGCATCTACCCGGAGAAGGTCAACAGCTTCGGCCTTCCATAGCGGTTGTTCTCGTCAGGCCGTTGACTTGCCCACCGCAGGCTCAGGTCATTGACTTGCCCAACGCAGACTCCGAGTCAGCCGCGGGATAGCAAGAAAGACTTTCGGGCACGTATTCCGATGACTGGTTCGTCTGATGGCGCCACAGGCAACCCGCCCGGCAGGGGATCGTCGTGCGGACCCCGAAGCCCGGGTTGATGCCTCAGGTGGTCGTTGCTCAGCGGGCGGGCCACCCCGCGCCTGGGACAGTGACCTGGGTGCGCTGCACCTGACCCTCCCAGGGCTCGTCCCCGCCGAGCCCGGCCATGCCAGGCCACCTGGCGGCGACCACGTAAAGGTTCGGTCCATCGGTCCCGCCGAGCATGCAGGCGAAGCCACCGCGATCGAGCGGGAGGGTCGCCAGCCGTTCACCACCTTCGGCCACCCGCACGCAATGCTGGTGCGGCACATCGGCGTACCAGGCAGCTCCCTCGGCATCGAGGCAGATACCGTCTGGCGCGGCGTCGCCGAGGTCGGCCCACACCCGGCGACCGGACAGGCTGCCATGCGCACCGACGTCGAAGCCGAGCAGCTGATGCCGATAGGAGTCGGCGACAACCAGCGTGAGGTTGTCCGCGGTGACGGCCATGCCGTTCGGAAACGCGATGTCCTGCGCCACCGTTCGGGCGATGCCATCGGGCGTCACGAGGGCGACGAAGCCGGGCTGCACCGGGCCTGCCGGTGGACCATCGGTGAACTCGAAGTTTCCGCTGTTGACGTAGGCGTTACCGTGACCGTCGACCACGATGTCGTTGAACCCGAACGGCGACAGCGCGGAAAGGTTTGCATAGGTCGCCAGGGTGCCGTCGTCCTCAAGGGTCAGAAGTGCCTTCTGCTGGTTGGAAACCAGGACCGGGCGGCCATCGGGTAGAAAGTCAAAGCACAGCGGCAGCGACTCGTGCCGGACGATCAGCTCGGAGACGCCGGCGTCGTCAATGGCGATGATCTCGCCGGCGATCCAGTCGCTGAACCACAGTCGGCCCTCGTGCCATCGCGGCGACTCCACCAAACCCAGGCCAATGCGAAGTACGTCCATGTGGGTATCCTTTCTGCTTTCGTGTGTCGACCAGGATGTCCCCGCCGGCCTCCTGGTTCGACATGCCAGGCTTGAGATGATCGCCTCGCGGCTGCGACCTAGAAATTGAAATTGTCCCTCGCCGCACAACAGGATCAAATGCCTCGGTGACCAGCACGGCGTGACTCTGGCGGGGCGCTCGCTGCGCGACTGCAGAGCGCGGTCCGAGTGGCTCGTTCCGCCGACTCCAGTGACCCGTCTGGGATGCCGAATCGCGCAGGCAGTTGATCTCGCGCCGACTGGCTTGAGCTCGGAGCGCGGCGATCGTGTCTGCGCTGGTGGGTGAGCGCAGTGCGCTATCACCACGGGTCGCGCGGGAGGACGGGTCTTTGCCTGCCGAAGCCTTCAAACCTCTGATGCGATGTAGGAGCGGGGCCTCCTCCCGCTCCCAGCGGCACCTCCCAGCGTGATGATCGGGAGTGTCCAA
>JBDTWH010000269.1:0-10236 GCA_040006795.1 Actinomycetota bacterium
CGGCAGGCGGTCACCGCGGCAGGCTCCGGCTGCGCCGCGGCGCTGGACGCCGAGCACCACCTGCGCGACCTCGAACCCACCCCCGACACCCGAACGGACACCAACCCCTCGACCCACACCGTTGGCGTCGGCTCATAGTCGTCCGGGTCAGGTCAATAGCTACAGTCGCTCTCTCGACAAGTCTTTGAACACGCCACCCGTCAGCATCGAACAGGAAGGATCCCCACCGTGGGAGCTACCAAGGAAACCACCGACTCGACGTTCAACGCGGACGTCCTTATGAGCGACGTGCCGGTCATTGTCGACTTCTGGGCGCCGTGGTGCGGGCCTTGCCGTCTAGTTGCCCCCATCCTTGAGGAGCTGGCCACCGAGCACGCCGGCAAGGTGACGTTCGTCAAGCTCAACACCGACGAGAATCCCGAGATCACTGCTCGTTACGGCATCACCGGGATCCCGACGATGAACGTCTACGTCAAGGGTCAGGTTGTCAAGACTCTCGTCGGCGCCCTTCCCAAGCCCAAGCTGGTCCGCGAGCTGGCCGACTACATCGGCTGATCTACCCAGGACGAAACGGGGCACGGAGCCCGATTTCGTGGGGCCAGCCCGCTCTCGTTGCCGGTAGGATCTTCATTACTGTCGTCCCTGGCGGCCCCGCACACCGGAAGGGTAGGCATGTCGGACCAACCCGTTGCGCTCTTTCGTCTTGGCGACCAGGGAGCGGCCGTGCGTTCGATCCGGGCGCTGTTGCAAGCCACCGGCGACCTCGCTCCGGGCAACACGCACGACGGGTCGACCTCCGAGGTGTACGACGAGGAGGTGGCTCAGGCTGTCCGGGCATTCCAGCAGCGCAGAGGCCTGATCGTCGACGGGGTCCTCGGGCCGCACACACATATCGCGCTGGACGGGGCCCACTGGAACCTGGGCGACCGCATCCTGTCGCACATTCCGGGCCACATGCTTCAGGGCGACGACGTGGCCCAGCTCCAAGAGCGACTGCTGTCCCTCGGTTTTACCCCCGACAGGGTGGACGGCATCTTCGGGACACGGACCGAACAGGCGGTTCGACGGTTTCAGGGTGGCGTGGGACTCGCAGCCGACGGCAGCGTCGGACCCCAGACCCTGCGAGCCTTCGCGGATCTGACCCGGTCGGTGTCGGGCGGGTCGCCGCACAGGCTGCGCGAGGAAGAGGGAGTCAGGACCTCCGGTCATCATCTGCTGGGCCGTATCCTCGTGCTCGATCCAGGCCATGGCGGCGATGACACGGGGACGGTAGCCCACGGACTGACCGAGTCTGAGGTAACCCTCGACCTGGCGCGTCGAATCGAGGGCAGACTCAGTGCCATCGGTGTCACGGTGCTGTTCACCCGATCGGCAACGACCAGTCCGGGGGATCTCGCCCGGGCGTCGATGGCCAATGAGGCTCATGCAGACATCATGCTGTCGTTGCACTGTGACTCCACCGACCAGTCCCGGGCAAACGGTGTTGCCACCTTCTTCTGGGGACTGGAGCGATTTGGGGCCTGGTCAGCCGTGGGTGAGCACCTCGCCAACCTGATCCAGCGCGAGATCGTGTCACGTACCGGTCTGGCGGACTGCCGCTCGCACGCGCGCGGCTGGCAGCTGCTACAACGGACGCAGATGCCCACGGTGCGGATCGAGGCGGGCTATCTCAGTCACCCGCAGGACGCGGCAAAGCTGGCCGACCCGAAGTTCCTGGACACTCTGGCTGAGGCGATCGTCATCGCCCTCCAACGGATGTACCTCGGCGAGGACGATACCAATGCCACCGGCGTCCTGCGCCTCGGGGATCTGAGGGCTTACAACGAGAAGCAGACGACCATCCACTGAGTGAGACCTGCGTCCATCCAGTGAGATGGTTGAGCAGGATCGAGCACGATCGAGTGGACGGCTGGTCAGGCAGACGATGCTTTGGGCGCCCCGGTATCAACACCCGAGGCGCGTCTGCCCTGGCCCAGGCTGGGCGACCTGACTGCGGCCAGAAGGCGTTCCACCGCCGCCTCCATGTCAACCCGCCAGGTCAGTGCCGTGTGCAGGTCCAGACGCAGACGGGGGTAGGTGCGATGTTCACGCACCGTCTTGAACCCCACGGCCGTGAGGAACCTGGCGGGGATAACACACGCAGCCTTAGCTGAGCCAGGATCCCCCAGATACCCGAAGGCCTCAACAGCCCGGACCCCCCGACGCATCACGTCCTTGGCCGACGCCTGGATGAGCACCCGGCCAAGTCCCTGACCCCCAAACTGCGGGATCACCCTGGCCGTCATCAGCATCACCGCATCGGCGCCGATGGGAGCCGTCGGGAAGGCAGCAGCGCGTGGCACAAGGTACGACGGGGCGTAGGTGATGTAGCCGGCCGGAACACCGTCCACGTAGAGGATCTGCCCAACGCTTCCCCACTCCAACAGGGCGGAGGACAACCACGACTCCTTGTCCAGGCCAGGCTCACCCCCCGCAATGGATCCCGCTACCAGCGCCGGGTCGAGCTCCCAGAAGACACATGAGACGCACGGCTCCGGCAGGTCTTGAAGGCGATCAAGAGTAAGTGAGAAGAGCTCACGTCCAACCCCCCTCACAGCCACTCACCCCCGGGCATGGCACCACGCGAACAACGGGCACAGGCGGCACTGCACGCAGCCAGGCACCGGGCGCAAGAGGCACAACGAGCAGCAGCCTCATGTCGCAAAGTCACGCTATATCGCAAAGTCATGAAGGCAGACATCTCGATCTCGGGACAGTTTCGCCATCAGGGCACTGTGCCATGGGAGACTCCTACCACGCGGTTGCGACTCGGCATACCCCATGGTTCCATCGATTCCTGTTCACCGGGAGAGGAGGCTGGCCGTGACGTCGTCGGAAGGCCAGCTCGGGTCGCGACTCGACCCGTGGCTACAGTCGTATGCCCAGCGCACGGCCGGGATGACCACCTCGGAGATCCGTGCGCTCTTTGCCGTTGCCGCGCGCCCCGAGGTCGTGTCGCTCGCCGGTGGTATGCCCTGCCTGACTGCCCTGCCGATGGACACCGTCGCCGACACCGTCGGGCATATGTTGAGGACGCAGGGGCTGACTGCCCTGCAGTACGGTTCCGGGCAGGGAGACCCGACCTTGCGCGAGCAGATCCTTCAGGTGATGTCGCTGGAGGGTATCTCTGCTCACGCGGACGATGTCGTGGTGACGACGGGATCCCAGCAGGCGCTGGACCTGGTCACCCGTATCTTCATAGACCCCGGTGATGTGGTGCTGGCCGAGGCGCCGAGCTACGTTGGCGCACTGGGAGTCTTCGCCGCATACCAGGCAAAGGTGTCACACGTCGCCTCCGATGACGACGGACTGGTTCCTCAGGCCCTCGAGGAGCGAATACTCGAGCTCAAGGCAGCCGGGGAACGGACCAAGCTTCTCTACACGGTTCCGAACTTCCACAACCCGGCGGGCACCACGATGTCCCAGGAGCGTCGGCCGCAGATCGTCGAGATCTGTCAACGGCACGGGATTCTGGTGCTCGAGGACAACCCCTACGGCCTGCTTGGCTTCGATCGTGAGCCGTATGACGCCCTGCGCACCTTGTCCGACGACGGGGTCGTCTATCTCGGGACGTTTTCGAAGACCTTTGCCCCAGGGCTGCGGGTTGGCTGGGCTCTCGCACCACACGCGGTGCGCGAAAAGCTCGTGCTGGCCAGCGAGGCCGCGATCCTGTGTCCATCGGCCTTCTCGCAGATGACAGTGTCGACCTATCTGGCCACGTCTGACTGGATGGCCCAGATCAAGATCTTCCGAGAGCTCTACCGTGAACGTCGCGACGCGATGATCGAGTCACTGGACGCCCTGCTGCCCCGGGCGAGCTGGACCCATCCCGACGGAGGCTTCTACGTCTGGCTCACTCTCCCCGAGGGGCTGAACGCCAAGGCAATGCTTCCGCGAGCGGTCACGGAGCGGGTGGCATATGTCCCCGGCACGGCTTTCTTCGCTGATGGCACCGGGCAACGCAACGTCAGACTCTCATACTGCTTTCCAGACCCGGATCGCATCCGCGAGGGTGTGCGCCGGTTCGCCGGTGTCGTGCAGTCGGAGCTTGAGCTCCTGGAGACCTTCGGGCCCTATGACGCCACTGGTCGTGGCGCTGGCTCGTCTGTCGGCGTCCAGTCCCCCGCTCCCGATCTCTCGTGACATCCGCGGTGTTGTATGCATTTCGTGAGATTCCCATCCGCCCGGGGCTGGCCGCTGACACGGCTTGGGCTCTTGCCTGTGCTCCCCCTCTCGTGAGGATTCCGACATGAGACAAGTCCTGGTTCTAGCCGGAGGTCTCAGTCACGAAAGGGATGTCTCGCTGCGCTCAGGCCGGCGGGTGGCCGACACACTGGCCAATTCCGGCTACGAGGCCGTTGTACGAGATGTTGACCCGACACTCATGGCGGCGATCAAGAACTCACGCCCCGATGTCATCTGGCCCTTGCTCCACGGATCCAGCGGTGAGGACGGCGCACTACGGGATGTGTTGGGGGCATTGGACATTGCGTACATCGGCTCCAGGCCGGCTTCCTGTCGGCTGACGTGGGACAAGCCGGTCGCCAAGGCATTGGTGGAGGCCGTCGGCATCTCGACCCCGGCCGGGATGGCACTCTCCCACGCAACTTTCCGTGAGCTGGGTGCCCCCGCTCTCCTGGAATCGGTGATTGACTCGCTCGGGCTGCCCTTGGCGGTGAAGCCGGCCCGAGGCGGATCGTCGCTAGGACTGACCATCGTCCGATCTGCCGCTGAGCTCCCTTCAGCCATGGTCAACGCATATGCGTATGGTGATATCACTCTGATCGAACGGTTTATCGTTGGCACCGAGGTTGCGGTGTCGATCGTCGAGGACGCCGAGGGCCAGGCTCATACGCTCCCCGCCGTCGAGATTGTGCCGGACGGCGGCGTCTACAACTACGAGGCCCGCTATACGGCAGGTGCCACGGAGTTCTTCACGCCGGCCCGCTTGAGCAGCTCAGTATCCGCCTCAGTGGCAGCCGCCAGCCTCGCCGCCTATCGCACGCTGGGCCACCGGCATCTGAGCCGGGTTGACCTGATCATCGACAAGGACGAGCGCCCGTGGTTCCTGGAGGCGAACGTGTCCCCCGGCATGACTGAGACCTCCTTGCTCCCCATGGCTGTGGAGGCTGCCGGGAGAAATGTCGCCGGGGTGTACGGCGCAATCGTGGAGCGAGCACTCAGCACTACCTGACGTCGCTCACACCAGCCACGACACCAACCATCCGAACCAGGGTTCGGGGGGCCCACACCCGCAGCCCACACCAAGCCGTAGATTGCCCACCCCAGAGCCCACACCAAAGTGCGGTGCCCACGCCCGGTGCCTACACAAAGCCACCCTGATCAGCTCAAGGCTGATCAGGGCGGCTCCATGTGCTGTGAGACTAACCGGCGGAGTCGCCGCCCATCATGCTGACGATTCGATCCAGATCTTCGACTGACGCAAACTCGAAGGTCAGCTTCCCCTTCCGCTGACCGAGATTGATCCGCACGCGCGTATCAAAACGGTCCGAAAGCCGAGCGGCCTGACCATCCAACTGCGGGTGGTGGGCACCCGCACGCGGCCTGCGCGCCCGGGGTGTCTGCTCATCCCCCAACGCAACAATCTCTTCGACGTTACGTACGGACAGACCCTCGGCCACGATCCGCTGCGACAAGCGCTCCATCGCGTCCCTGTCGGCAAGACCGAGCACCGCGCGTGCGTGCCCAGCACTTAGCACGCCAGCGGCAACGCGCCTCTGCACAGCCGGGGGGAGCTTGAGAAGACGCAAGGTGTTCGAGATCTGTGGACGTGAACGCCCTATCCGGGTAGCCAGCTCGTCATGTGTGCAGCCGAAGTCATCCAAGAGCTGCTGATAGGCCGCGGCTTCCTCCAGCGCGTTGAGCTCGCTCCGGTGCAAGTTCTCCAGGAGAGCATCACGGAGGAGGTCGTCATCATGCGTCTCTTTGATGATGGCAGGGATGGCGGTCATACCGGCGGCCTGCGTTGCTCGCCAGCGACGTTCGCCCATGATCAGCTCGAACTGGGGCTGCTCGGCCGCATCAGCACCCTGACTGGCGGTGATGGCCAGCTCCTCGGGTGGGATGGGGCGCACGACCACCGGTTGCAGCACGCCGATCTCACGGATTGAGTGGACCAGCTCGGCCATCTCATCATCCCCAAAGGCTTTGCGTGGCTGCCTTGGATTTGGTCTGATGGAGAGCACCGGAAGCTCGGCGTACCGAGCCCCCGGAACCGGCGCCAGGTCCGTCCCAGCCGCGGTTGGAATGTTTGCCATCCCGCCCTGGTCTTCACCGTCCGTCACTGTTTCACGTGGAACAGAAGGTGAAGCGTCTGGACGGGGGCCTCCGTTGCCCTTGAAAAACACATCCATCGGACGGCTACTCCCGTTGCCCTCCGGAGATGTCGGAATAAGGGCCCCCAGCCCACGACCTAATGCGCGCCGCTTCGCACTCATACCCATCGACCTCTCTGAAGCCAGCATGACCGACGCGAGGTGCTCGCCCGGGGTGAATCCACGTTCACAACCCCGTTTTGGGGGCCTCTAACCTGGCCTGATCGACCTGACCTTGGACTAGGCGGAAGCGCCACGGGCCGCAACCTCAACAACCACGCCGCGATCGGCAAGCTCACTCGCTGCCTCCAGGTAGGACAACGCACCACTGCTGGTGGGATCGTAGGTCATCACCGTCTGACCGAAACTGGGCGCTTCTGAGATGCGCACCGACCGAGGGATAGACGTACGTAGCACCTGGTCCGGAAAGTGTGTTCGCACCTCCTCGGCGACCTGCGCCGACAAACGGGTGCGACCGTCGTACATGGTCAGCAAAATGGTCGACACGTGCAGGCCTGGGTTGAGGTGACTCTTGATCAGCTCGATGTTCTTGAGGAGCTGAGAAAGTCCTTCCAGTGCGTAGTACTCACACTGGATGGGAATGAACACTTCATCGGCAGCCACGAATGCGTTCAGGGTGAGCAGTCCGAGACTCGGCGGACAGTCGATCAGCACGTAGTCGAGGCGTTCTTCACCTCGCTCTGCCGCGCCTCGGATGTAAGCACTCAACGCCCTTTCCATCCGCGTCTCACGGGCCACAAGGGAGACCAGCTCGATCTCGGCGCCGGCGAGGTCGATTGTTGCTGGAACGCACGACAAGTTGGAGACGTCCACACATTCCTGCACGACATCCAGGATGTCCATACCGTCGACAAGGACGTCGTAGATGCTCGCGACCTCAGCGTGATGGTCGATCCCAAGAGCGGTGCTCGCGTTCCCCTGTGGGTCGATATCGACGACAAGAACCTTCAGACCGGCTTGAGCTAATGCTGCTGCCATGTTCACGGTCGTCGTCGTCTTGCCCACACCGCCCTTCTGGTTGGCCACCGTAAGGATTCGGGTCCGGTCCGGCTTAGGGAAGGTCTTGCCACTCAATGAGGCACGTCGACGAGCATCCTCAGCAACCGCTTGAGCCAAGGGTGTCTCTGACCCCGGCATCGGCAGAGACGCCGCCAACTGGTCGCGTTCTGACAATTGCTCCACACCACCTTGATTAGCTGTTTCACGTGAAACGACGTCTGGTATTGGCCGATCGACACCTTCATCGGCTGTCGCAGGATCTGTGTCTGGCTGCCGTAAGGGCCGGAGCACCGACTCAGGAACTGGACCAAGAATCCGTTCAGGCACCGAGTCAGGCGTGAGCTCAGATGCCGACTCAGACACCAGTCCTGTCACCGGCTCGCCCGCCGGCTCTAGGGCCCGTCCTGCCGGCGACTCGGGCATGGACTCGACTGGGAGCCGACCTACAGACCCGGACGCCGACAACTCGGGCACCGACTCAGGCCCGGACCTTGCCGCAAGTTGAGGCGCAGACTCAGGAGTTGAACCAGGCGCAGACTCAGCCAGCCAGCCACCGCGTCTATCAGGCCACCCCAGACCGGACGGCCTGACCTCATGTCCTGCGGCACCATCCACAGGCCAACCCAGGCCCTTTCGGGCCGATTCTGACGTCGCCACCTGCCACCTCAATCCCTTGTCACCATCGGGCTGTTGACCAGTGGCTTGGTCCACCGTACCGGTTGGCACTGACACTGGCTCTTGATCAACCTCGGCGCCTCGGCTTCGACCTGTTCTTGTTCGATCCACCGCGCCGGATCGGCCGATCCCCCATAACCACGCGAAGAACGGTCGTCTCCTGGTCGAGGATCCCGATCCCAAAGCTTTCGATGACTTCATCAATAGCACCCAACCGCCGTAGAGCTGCACGGTCGGACTCCACCTCCTCAGAGACGCTCAATCCCTTGATCGCCAGCAGTGACCCGCCTGGAGACAGTAATGGCAGACACCACTTGGCGAGCTCACTCAGTCGCGCAACGGCACGCGCCGTCACCACGGGCGCACGCAGGACCCCGATGAACTCTTCGGCTCGACCGCGATGGACAGTGACGTTCGTCAGCCCGATCTCACCAACCGCCATGGACAGCCAGTTGGTACGGCGCAGCATCGGCTCGATGAGGTGAAGATCAAGATCGGGGCGGGCAATGGCCAGGGCGAGCCCCGGCAGCCCTGCCCCCGACCCGACGTCAATCACCATCTCATCGGCAGGTATTGCCGGGTGGATCACGGCACAGTTGAGAACGTGCCGCTCCCACAGGCGGGGGACCTCACGGGGTCCGATCAGTCCGTGCGTGACACCACTGTCGGCCAGGATCGCCGTGAAATTCTCCGCCATCGACAGACGGTCACCAAAAACCTGGCGAGCCCCGGCCGGCGGTGCGGGTGCGACTGCGGCTGCGTGCCGCGCGTGGTGAGAAGACTCATCCGCCCTGGTGACTTTGCCTGCTCCAAGCCCATCTGACCGGGTGTTGACACCACTGGTGTCACTCTTCGGCATGTCACTCATCGACTGGTGCTTGCTCATTGAGGGTCATGAGCTTCCACGGAAGCGCAGTGGCACCAGACGGGAGAAGGACTCTCTACTGGTCGGTTTCACGTGAAACCGACCAGTACTGGCCTGAGTCACGCGGGGAGGATCACCACGTGACGCTGAGGCTCAACGCCTTCAGACTCAGACACCAGACCGGCCGCGAGGACCTCGTCGTGCACAACCTTGCGCTCGAAGGCCGTCATCGGGTCCATCGCCACGTTCTCATTCGTCGACTTCACCGCGGCTATGGCTGTTTGAGCAATGACCACAACTGCTGCACGACGTTCGGCCCGATATCCCGCCACATCAAGCATGAGTCGACTGCGCTCCCCGGTAGCAGACTGGACAGCGAGACGGGTCAGTTCCTGGAGCGCTTCCAGGACCTTGCCTTCAGTGCCGACCAGGCGGCGCGAGACGCGACCCTCCTCGGAGTCAACGATGGCGACCGCCGCACGGTCGCCATCGACATCGACATCAATGTCGCCATCCATGTCGGCGATATCCAGGAGCTGCTCGAGAAAGTCGGCGGCTACCTCACCTTCGCGCTCAAGAACTGACGTGGACGTGCTCACCCGAGAGTGGTGATCGCCAGTCCCCTGGGGTGCCTCCTGCTTGACGACATCAGCTGTCGGCGTGCCGAGCGCGGCGTCCTCTTCTGTTCCGGACGAGTCCTGCGGTACAACGGATTCCTGCTCAACTGGCGAAGCGTCCTGCTCGGTCATGTCCGTCTCCTGATCTTGCTGTATGCCGGACCTGTTCGGTCCATGAAGTGTGAGGTGCTCGCATCACTGTCGATTCTCTCTGCAGCGAAATTGTCGAGGTCTCGAAATGCCAGTATCACCAGGGTCAGCAACCTACCGTCCGCCGACTCTGGTGTTGCTGCTAGGCGTCGCCGTCTGCAGCTGCCGGTGGTTTGGCCCCCGGCTTCGGCCTTGGAGCCTGCTGCTTGGCGGGTCCTGGTTTCTTGGCCTGGCCCGGCTGCTTAGCCGGCCCCGACCCGTTGTCACTCTGGACTACTGGCTTGGCCCGCTTCTTCCGTTTCGGCTGCTGACGCTGACCTGACTTGGGCTTGGAGTCGACAGGTGGGCTGTCCTGAACTTCCTCGGGCTCGACATCATGGGAAAGGCCGGGGATGGTGAACTTCTTGTGCGCCTTGCCACTCTTGATCCGGCGTTCTTCCAGCGCCTTCTCCGCGGGTGAGCCCGGTGCCGGCATCCGCCGAATGGTGTAGAACTGCTGGCCCATCGACCAGAGGTTGGTGGTCAGCCAGTAGAG
>JBDTWH010000270.1:0-6467 GCA_040006795.1 Actinomycetota bacterium
CGACCGGTGAGGCCGGGTCTGGCAGTGGTGCTACCGCCGGGCACATCGGGTCGACAGCCCAGATGCCGCAGCTCTCGAGCCGCATGCCGGCCTTGTCCTGGTACCAGACGGGGAACCCGTCGCTGGGGCTCACCGGCCCGACCGCCGCGAGCCCGGGGCCGTTGACCCCGGGCGGGCCGACGGCGCCGAAGGCGACGCCAGTAGTCCCGACGAGGGCGAGTGCAGTGAGGAGAACTACGGACTTGCGCTTCATGACGCCATCCTTTAGGTGAGACCGGGGGTGTTCCCTCGGTATGGAACGGGGGAGGCTTGGCCCGTGTGGGCGGCCGCGGTGTGCACCTGTCAGGCCTTTCGCAGAGAGGGTCTGCCAGGTGTCCATCTCAGTCCGATCCGGTTGAATCCGACTGAGGTTCAAGGTGCCAGTGTCGCGAGTCTCAACGCCATATGACGATGGTCTTAGTACCCCGACTAGTACCTCTGCCCGCGCTGTTCCCAGCGCTGAGGTTCTCTGCATTGACCAGAGCAATGGCACGAATTGCGTTGAAATGTATGAGAATTGACGAGTGAGCTTGGTCCGAGACGCTCGAGAGGTACGTGTCTGACTTAGACGAGCACCCCGCCTTGGGGGGAGCGCCGACTAGGACTAGCCGTCTCCTGCCGGCAGATCAGACTGACTGTTGCTGCGCCCGTTCCACCGCTCCAGCCCAGACCCACACCTCGTGCTGGCGGGGCGGAGCCCCGAACCTGACCCGGACCGCCCGCCTGGTCCAGGCGATCGCGTGGCCCTGCACGAGCTCCTCCGCGCCGTCCTCCCAGAGAATCCAGGCTCGCACCGGCGTCGGGACGGCCGGTGCGCTCACCGTCAGCTGCACCAGCTGTTCCGGCAGCAGGCTCCGGGGCTTTCGTTGGGCCAGGCGTGGACGTTCGGTCATGCTCCAGCGTATCGAACAGGTGTTCGAAGCCGGAAATCGACTTGGGGTTCGCCCCTGTTGACTTGCCGCCGCAACCGTCAGCGCTGCACGGGAGGATCAGAGGGCAGCGGAGTCGGAGTCCTTTGCGGCAGCGGGCCGTACGCGTTGAGGAAGCGGTCGCGGAAAGCGTCCATCGGCCAGACCGGTGCGTCGGGCCTGGGCCTCATACCGTCCTGCCAACCCCAGGGGGAGATCCGGTCCATCACTGCCGGGTCGTGGGAGATGATCGTGATCGGCACATCGTGGCTCGCGCCCCGACCGCTCACGATCGTTGCGGGCTGGTGGTCGCCGAGGACGACGAGCACGAGATTGTTGTCGTGGTACGTCTCCACGAAGGAGATGAGGGCATTCAGCGAGTACTGGATGGACTTCCCGTACTCGGTCCGGACCTGACTGGGGTCACGCCATACGGCGCCCGGTGATTGTCCCTGTTCGGGCATGCCGTTGAAGACTGACCCGTCACCGAGCTGGTTCCAGTCGACCATGCGGGGCAGCGGCGCCCATGGCGTGTGGCTTGACACGAGATCGATCTCTGCCATGACCGGAGCGCGGTTGGCCTTCGCAAGCTCGAGGCGGTGGAAGGTTGACAAGGTGTACTGGTCGGGCACGTTGGCGTAGCTGAACTTCGGACCGACGTACCCGACGTTCAGGCCGTTGTAGAGCTTGTCGTAGTGATAGAACGACGTGCCCTCTGGCCAGTCGCGGTTATCTGCCGGCACATTGCTGACCGTCCGCCAGCCGGCGCGCTTGAACGCGCCGCTGAGAGTGAAGCGGTCGCTGGTGACGAGGTCGTCGTAGCGCTGCTGGTTGTGGGTCCACACGCCGGACTGCAGGGTGGCGTGGGCCAGCCAGCTGATGCCGCCAAACGTCGATGAGGTGAGGAAGGCGCTCTTAGCCGAGAACCCGGCCGCACGGAGTCGTCCGGTGCCCGCGTCCAGAACGTCGTCGACCTGCGGCGAGAAGGCCGAGTCCTGGACGGCGACACGCCCGTAGCTCTCGACGAATGCGACGATGACGTCCTTGCCACGCAGGCCGGTCAGCAGGTCGGGGCCGGGGGTGTCGCGGAAGGCGTCGACGGCGACTTTCTCTTCGAACGCCTGCTGTTGATTGATCCCGGCGTACACCCTGCCCACCTCGTCGAAGGCAAGTCCGGCTGCGCTGGTCGAGGCGACTGGTGCCCCGGGCACGAGCAGCACCCCGGTGACGGCACACAACGCCCAGACGACCCCGAGCGCCGTGACGGCCCGGAGCGATGTGGCGCGGCGCCGGCCCACGATCCGCGTCAGGCGAAGGACCGACAAAGGCATGAGCACCAGGACCGCTACGGCCGCGAGCGCGGCTGCGACCGTAGCGACGATCGCGGAGGTTCTGCCGATCGAGTCGCCGAGGACGCCTACCGCGGAGCCGAAGTAGCTCGCGTCGACCTCCGGGTCGAAAGGCCGGCCGAGTGCCGCGGTGAAGCCCATGTCGAGGACCTTCACGATGGCCAGCAGGCCCAGCGCCACGCCGACGGCCACCGCCGCGATCCGCCCCGCCCTCGGTGGCAGCAGGAGGACCACGCCCACGAAGAGCAGTGCCTCGAGCGGGATGCGCACGAACGCACCCGGGGTCAGCCTGCCGAGTTCGTTCGGAGCCACGAGGGCGAACCACACGAGCAGACAGGCCAGGACCGTGACGACCCCGGCGGCGGCACGGACGACCGGCGGGTGGCCCTCAGACGCCGGTTCCCTGTCATCCTCATCGCCCGGGAACCCACGTCGCTTCAGCCGACTCCAGGCTTTCTGGTGTCGTCGCATCGCTGGAGATGAGCTTCCTCTTTGACGGCTCACAGTCACCCTGCTTGGGCGCCCTGTGACGTGGTGCTCGCGCTCGGTCGCTTCCGACTCGGCTGGGCGCCGGCGTGCTCGCCGCTGGGTTCGGGGCGCCCGGCTGAGACGATGACAGGACCGTGCCCGACGCGCTGGCGGCTCCACAGCCACGCCACGTCACGGCCGAACGACTCTGCAAGCAGGGCTAGCGAAAGGGTGAGCACGGCATTCGTCAGGAACCGGGGGAGAACGTCCGGCACCGCCAACGTCAACGTGACGCCCGCGGTGGCGGCGACGACCTTGCGCCAGTATCGCGGCGGCAGCGTCCTTCGCATCCAGGGCAACAACCAGCCTGCCGCGAGGAACGCGTAGCGCGCCGCGCCGATCGTGAGCACCCAGGCGCCGGCCGAGCGTGCGACGTACACGCTCAGGACAAGGATCAGGAATGCGTCGACCTCCCCATCGAAGATCCCGCCGAGCGTCGACTCCGTCCCCGTGCGCCTCGCGACCCAGCCGTCGACAGCGTCGAGAAGGAGTGCGACGACCGTAAGCGCCACCAGCATCGTCACCGGCGCTGGCCGTCCGGACAGGTCCGCGATCAGCGCTGCCACTCCGCCGGCGAGCGTGGCCCGAGCGAGGGTCACCCAGTCGGCCGGGCCCAGCCGGTCGGCGCCGTAGCGGACGAGGCCACGAGTAAGAAGGGCGTTCGTGATGACTCCGGCGGCGATGCCGGCGACCCAACCTGCGCCGCTGAGACCGACGGTCCCGGCGAGCGCGGCGAGCAGCAGGATCTGGGCGAGCAGCCCGGCGGCCGGGCCCGTGTGAACAGCACGCACACCGCGCCTCCCTTATCTGTAGCGCTAAACCATCTGCGCTAGACCATCTGCGCTAGACCATCCGCGTTGCCACACCCTGTCGTGCTCGACCACTGCTACGAGAATCTGTAGTGATAAACCCCTACACGAGAAGGACGATGGTTCGGTTCACTGCTGGTCGCAGTTGCCTGCCCTGGGCATCGCCGGTCTCCGCCCGGCTTGACGATTCCCTCGATGGGGTGATCAGAGCACCTGGGCGTTCAGCCCGGTCACCGGGCCCGGCTGAACCTCTCGGACCGTGCCTCCGTGTCTGTGGGTACGTGAGGTACTCCGGGAGACAACGTGGTCCGGTTCATTCCGGGGCGGGTGGAAGGTGAGGCCGAAGATCATCAGCTGTGTGCGCGTGAGAAAGCCATGAAGCAGGACGAGCGCGCCCCATTCGTCCAGGCCCTGCAGCGAGCCCGCCTGTCGGCGTACGCCCCAGGCGAGTTCGTCGGGCAGGAGAGCTTCATGCGCGCCGGAGAGATTCGGGCCCTGGCAGATCAGGCCGGCATCGCACCCGGGGTCTCGGTGCTGGACCTGTGCTGCGGAGTTGCCGGGCCGGGCCGGTTCATCACTGCGCAGCTGGGTTGTACCTATCTGGGCGTGGACTACAGCCCCAGCGCCATCGACATCGCGCGTGAGCGCGCTGGCGACCTGCCCTGTCGCTTTGAGGTATCACGGATCCCCCCGATCCCCGCCGGCCCGTTCGACGTGGTGCTTCTGTTCGAGACCATGCTCGCCTTTCCCGAAAAGGAGATGTTGCTTCAAGAGGTATCTGGGGCGCTCACGACCGGCGGGCGTTTCGCCTTCACCATGGAAGAGGGAGAGCCCCTCACGGAGGCAGAGCGAGAGAGCATGCCTGACCCCGGCACGGTCTGGCTCACCCCGCTGCACGAGATGCTGACGTGTTTGGAGCGGGTCGGGCTGGTTGTCCGCTGGCAGGATGACTGCAGCTCGTCCCACCGTGCGGTGGCAGATTCGTTGATCAGCGCGTTTGCGGCCGACGCCACGGACATTTCGACGCAGATCGGACACCGGGCACTGGATGAGCTGTTGGTCGCCCACCGCCTCTGGAGCGACTGGCTGCGGGTGGGACGGGTCCGCAAGATCGCTTTCGTGGCCGAGAAGACAGAAGTGCGGAAGCTGCACCTGGGCGGCCGCCGGAATGACTCTGGCCATCGTGGAGCCGCCTCTCCGATCTTCCCGGGCCCATGACCCTGAGGTTCGGAACCGGGAATTCGGGGTCGGATCAGGGCTTCCCCCGATGCGCCGGACTGGTCCCGCGGTGCACAGTTGAGGTGTCAGGGAAACTCCCTGGATAGCGACCTGAAGGAAGTGACACCAACCATGGACGACATCCACCAAACCTTCGCCCGGCAGGGTCTGGTCCGACCGCGGTCGGGTCGGGTCCTGGGCGGCGTGTGTGCCGGACTCGGCCGACGTTTCGGCATCGAACCCTGGCCCGCGCGAATCCTGTTCGTGCTGATGCTCATGGTCATTCCGGGCAGCCAGATCCTGATCTACCCGATTCTGTGGATCCTCATGCCATCGGAGGACACGGTCAGGGTCGAGTCGCCACCCACCCCACAGGGCCCGGCAGCCTGACCCGCGCGATGGCGATGCGCGCGAGCGTGTCGCCAAACCCCTGCCCGGGCCTTCCCATCGCCCGTCGCAGCGTCCCGCGTCGTCAACGCGTGCCCATTGAGACCCGCGGGCCGCGTATCCTTGGCGGGTTATGACAGGCAACAAGCAACCCCCAGCCGAGCAGAGCCCGGTCTTCGTCGACGGGTCGGGCCGCCGACTGCGAAGGCTTCGGGTGGCAGGCGCGATCGTGGTTGTGCCGGCTGTCGGCTACGTCTGTCTGCTGTTCAGCACCCTGCTCGGCGGACCTACCGTCCACTCGCCTTTCCTTCCGTTGCCCGCACCGCCGCCAGATGCAGCCGTTGTCGCTCGACCCCACCAACCGGTGTCCACCACCCCGTCGAACAGCGGTTCGAACCAGCCTTCGGCCGTCGGCGTGGCCGCTATCCGGCAACCCGGGGGCCGGGCGCCGGCCACGGTCGCTCCCCTGCCTGCGCCTGCCCCGTCACCGACGGCCGCCACGTCGCCCACGACTACCCCGTCACCAACGGCGACGGTGAACGGCAAGTCTGCGTTGGCGCCGACTCCCGCGGAGACGGCAACGGGCAGGCCCACTGCCCTGCCGACCCCCTCGCGCCGGCCGATCAAGCCCTGAAGCTGACCGAAGAGGCATGGTGCGACCCGAAAGTCTGAGCTCGGGCAGGCACCGTGAGCCGGCCAGGGGTCGTCAGATCGCGCCGCACACCCACTGGATAGTGCTCGTCGTCCTGGTGGTCGTGCTTGCCGTGTCCCTGCTGGTCCAGGGTTATACGCAACACCTCGCCAACACTGCCGCTGACGGGCTCGGGCAACCACAGGGACCGTCGGGGGAGATTCCCTCAGCTATTAGCGGAGGCGGTCCTGTCATCAGTGCCGCCGCCCAGCCCCGCACGGCCTCGGTCAAGCGGGGAACGATCGCGCTGACCTTCGACGACGGACCGGACCCGGTCTGGACCCCGAAGATCCTGGAGGTGCTGCGCCGCAACCATGTGCATGCCACCTTCTTCGTCGTGGGCACCCAGGTGGCGGCGCACCCGGAGATTCTGCGGCAGATCCTGGCGGATGGTCACGAGGTCGGAGTGCACACCTTCACTCACGCCGACCTGGGCCGGGTGCCGCCATGGCGCCAGTCTCTCGAGCTGAACGAGACTCAGCTGGTGGTCGCCGGCGCGACAGGCCAGACCACCTCGCTGCTACGTCCCCCCTATGCC
>JBDTWH010000271.1:0-20249 GCA_040006795.1 Actinomycetota bacterium
CTCGTCGCCCTCATGGGCATGTTCGGCATCGGCACAGCACACCCGGCTCAGGCCGTGACCCCACAGAGCGCGTCATGGAGTGCGTCACTGAGTGCATCGACGCATACGCCCAAGATCACGATCACCGGCGTCGAGGCGGGAGGTTTGATGGAGCTCAGCGCAACACTTCTTGACCACGATGGCCATCCGCTGTTCGGTGCCGAGGTTGGCTTCCTCTTCTCCACCACCGAGTTCGGAACCCCCGCCCGGCTCGTGCCTCTGGGGTCGGCCACCACCGACAAGACGGGCATCGCACGGTTGACTCTTGGTGGCGACGTCGGTCACCTGTACCAGCCGACCGCCAAGGGACCGCAGGAGTTCGTTGCCACGTACACCGCCGCCGGGGCACAACCTGTCACGTCGAGCACGATCGTCAACGTGACGGCGGCCCGGTCCGCCTACCACCCTGCCCCCGCCAAGCCCCTCGCCGGCGTGGGCAACGTCCTGGTGCTGGCGCTCTTTGCCATCGTGGCGGCTATCTGGCTGACGCTGATCGCCCAGATCTGGCGTGTTCGCCGCGTCTGCCGCGGCGTCCAACAGGCCTCTGCCTCATGACCGTTGCCCAGGCACGGCCGGTGCGGTTCATGCATCACGACGCATCGGAGCGGCCCTTCATCGTCATCTGGGAAGTCACCCGCGCCTGCCAGCTCGTGTGCACCCATTGCCGTGCGGATGCCATTCGTACCCGCAACCCTTTCGAGCTGACCACCGAGGAAGGCCGACACCTGTTGGATGACCTCGCCTCTTTCGGAGCACCACGTCCTCTGGTCGTCCTCACCGGGGGTGACCCCTTCGAGCGACCCGACTTGCCGGAGCTGGTCGCACACGGCACCCGGATCGGGCTCAACATGGCCCTCTCGCCCTCCGTTACCGACAGGCTCACCCGATCGGTCCTGGAGGAGCTTCACGAGGCAGGTGCCAAGGCAGTATCGCTCTCACTGGACGGGGCGACGGCGGACAGCCACGACTCCTTCCGAGGTGTCGAGGGGGTCTTTGACGCCACCCTCGAGGCGGCCCGCACGGTTCGTGAGATCGGCTTCCGTCTGCAGATCAACACCACGGTCACCAGAGGCAATGTGCTCGAGCTGCCACGGATGCTGAAGCACGTAGTCGACCTGGGCGCATCGCTGTGGAGCGTGTTCTTCCTGGTCCCGACCGGCCGTGGCAAGGACCTGCAACCCCTTACCGCGGCCGAGGAGGAAGAGGTTCTGCACTGGCTGCATGACGTCTCGGATCTCGTGGCCATCAAGACCACAGAGGCGCCTCACTACCGGCGGATCGCCATACAACGTGCAGGTGTTGACGCCTCTGCCGATATGAAAGAGCTCGATGACGTGTTCCCCGTCGGCCCCCTACGCTCCGCGCTGCGCGCCGAGACGCAGGAGCTGCTGGCCGGGAACGGGCAACGGCGACGTCAGCCGCGGCCACCGATCGATGTCAACTCGGGCCGCGGATTCGCCTTCGTCGACCACGTCGGAGTGGTGTACCCCAGCGGTTTCCTGCCCACTGCCGTTGGCTCGGTGCGTGACCAGTCGTTCCCCGAGATCTACCGGGGCTCCGAGCTGCTGCAGGCGCTGCGCAACCCTGACGGCTTCGGTGGCCGATGTGGGCAGTGCGAGTTCAGAGCCGTCTGCGGAGGCTCGCGCTCACACGCCTATGCCACGACCGGGGATCCATTGGCCGCGGACCCAAGCTGCCTCTACCAACCGGTCCTCGAACCGGAGATCGATCTCGCGGGAGAGCCGCAGGTTTCATAACGTTCTGGCGACGATCCATCTGTTCCCTCGGTGGCTCAGGATGCGCCTCTGGTTGTATGACCGCAGTGCTAAGGGGACCCTAACCCTCGTTCTCCCTGGCCTGGTATATTTAACACGAATTTTGTGTGATAAAAAGAACGGTGCCCTCCCGACGGTTGGGCGCAACGCAGGGTGTGGGCCACCAGCGCCGCATGCCGAACCCAGGAGGTACGACGTGTCACAGGTGAGCACAACCGAGCGTTCGGCGGACGGCAAGCGGGCAATGATGGTGTCGCGGACCTGGGTGCAGGTCGCTGCCCTCGTGGTGCTGTTCGGCTTCACGGTGCTCGGCTTCCTCGCCTTTCGTACTTACGAGACCGGCCCGCCGATCGCCGACCGGGTGGTGAGCCAGGACGGCACCGTGCTGTTCACCGGTGCCGATGTGACTGCCGGCCAGGAGCTCTTCCTGAAGAACGGTTTGATGGAGTACGGGTCGATCTTCGGTCACGGCGCGTACCTCGGGCCCGACTTCACCGCCGACTACCTCCATCGCGCCGCGGTGATCGCGACCCGCCAGTACGGCGGGAGCGCATCGGACAGCTCGAAGGAGCAGGTGATCAAGGACTTCAAGACCAACCGGTACGACGCGAAGTCGCGGACGCTCACCTACACCAGCGCGCAGGCAACGGCTTTCGAGGAGATGGTCGGCTATTACGCCAGCTACTTCGGCCCGACCTCCCATGACAAGGGCCTGGTCACCAACGCCATCAGCGACCGGACCCAGATCCGGCAGCTCACGTCCTTCTTCGCCTGGACCGCCTGGTCCGGCTCGACGCTGCGACCGGACAAGAACTACAGCTACACGAACTCCTGGCCCCCGGAGCCGCTTGTCGGCAACACCCCCCCGGCCAACGTGCTGGTGTGGAGCGTGCTCTCCCTGATCGCCCTGCTGGCAGGTATCGGTGCGCTGTTCGCGGCCTTCGGCCGCTGGGGCGACCGCTTCGGCTGGAAGGGCCGCCAGGCCGAGTCGATCTCCTTCCGACCACCCGGTGGCGTGGTGCTCACGCCTGCTCAGCGTGCTTGCGCCTACTACTTCCTCGTCGTGGGGCTGCTCTTCTTCATCCAGACCATGGTCGGCGCCGCGAGTGAGCACTACCGTGCCGACATCACCAGCTTCTTCGGTTTCGATCTCGCCCACTGGCTGCCCTACAACCTGGTGCGCACCTGGCACGTCCAGCTGTCGATCTTCTGGACTGCGACGTCCTTCCTGGCCGCCGGAATCTTCCTTACCCCGATGATCGCCGGACGGGAGCCGCGCCGTCAGCACTGGCTGGCCTACGGGCTGCTGGGGGCCCTCGCCCTCGTCGTGTTCGGCAGCATGGCGGGGGAGTACCTCGACATTCACGGGCTGCTGTCCGGAACGCTGCACACCTTCGGGATGCAAGGCTTCGAGTACATCGACCTGGGCCGGTTCTGGCAGGCCCTGCTCACCGTGGGCCTGGTCATCTGGGTCATCATCTTGTACCGCGGGCTGCGCGGCAGGCTGCGGGGCGAGTCGCGCGGCAACATGCCGTGGATGTTCTTCTTCACCGCTCTGGCCATCCCGGCGTTCTACGCGGTCGGGCTGCTGGCCAGCTCTGGGGACAGCTTCACCGTGGCCGACTTCTGGCGGTTCATGGTGGTGCACCTGTGGGTCGAGGACTTCCTGGAGATCTTTACCACCGTTCTGGTGGCCTACATCTTCGTGATGCTCGGCGTGGTGCGCGAGCGCGTGGCGCTGAAGGTCATCTATCTCGACATCCTGCTCTACTCAGCAGGCGGGGTCATCGGCACCATGCACCACCTCTACTTCTCCGGCAGCGCAGCGGAGGGTATGGCCCTTGGCGCGTTCTTCTCCGCGATGGAGGTGATTCCGCTGACGTTCCTCACCGTCGAGGCGTGGTCCTTCCTGCAGCTGGGTGCCCGCCAGGAGTCCAAGTCGAAGACGCCGTTCCCGCACCGCTGGGCCGTGATGTTCCTGGTCTCCGTCGGCTTCTGGAACTTCCTCGGCGCCGGCATCTTCGGCTTCCTGGTCAACCTCCCGATCGTCTCCTACTACGAGATCGGCACCGCCCTGACAGCCAACCACGCGCACGCCGCGATGATGGGCGTCTACGGGATGCTCGCAATGGGGCTGGCGCTGTTCTGCCTGCGCTACCTCATCCCCGCCGAGCGCTGGCCCGACCAGCTGGCCAAGATCTCGTTCTGGTCGGCCAACATCGGCCTCGCCTGGATGTCCTTCGCGACGCTGCTGCCCCTGGGCATCCTGCAGCTCTTCGCGTCGGTCAACGACGGGTACTTTGCCGCGCGGCAGCTGTCGTTCATCACAGACCCGACCAACAGCGTGTTCGAGTGGATGCGGATGCCCGGCGACCTGATCCTGATCCTTGGCGGTGTCCTGCCGTTCCTGTACATCTGCTGGCTGGGCGTGCGTTACCGGGTGCCCGGATCAACGCTGACCCTGCCCAAGGACGTGCTGTTCACCGAGATCGTCGAAAGGGTCCCGCCGGGAGAGCGCGTTGCGGCCGGCGGGGGTGACCGCGAGTCGTGAACGTCGACATCGTCGCGCCTGAGGTCCTGGTCGTCGGGGGGTACGCCGTTGCCCTGCTTGCTGTGGCCGCCCTCCTGGACTCTCTGGGGAAGCACACGCAGCGCCGGTCGGAAAGATACCGCACCTCCGGTTTCCGGTACCTGCCCCAGCACGATGCGTGGACCTGTTCCGAGGACGAGATGCTCTGGCCCATGGACTATGACGAGCAGCACCACCTGGTGCGCTATCGGGCCAAGGCGTCGGTCTGCAACTCATGCCACGTCAAGCCCGACTGCACCAGCTCGGCGAACGGGCGGGAGGTCACGCGCGCAGTCGCGCCGTGGCCACACTCGGAGGCCGGCCGGTTCCACCGCGGCATCTCGTTGGTGCTCGTCGGTCTTGCCGGGCTGCTGCAGCTCGTTGTATCGGCCCGGCACCTCGAGCCGTCGACTCTGGTGCTGCTCCTGCCGCTGCTGCTCACGGCACTGCTCGGGCGCCGTTACAGCGCCCACTTCCGGGCCACGCCAGCCAACTTCCCGGCGCCGACCCCGGCCACCGGGCTTCGGGTGACGCAGACCTCGCGCACCCGCTGGGGTTCCGACGCAAGGGATGGATTGTCATGATCGAGATCGCGCTGGTTGTCCTGGTAGTCCTCCTGCTGGGACTGAGTGCCGCCAACACGCGGGTCCTGCGGGAGTACCAGAGGGGTGTTCTGTTCCGGCTGGGTCGGCTGCGCCCTCTGGCCGGGCCGGGTCTGGTGTTCCTGATTCCCTTCGTCGACCGGATGGAGCGGGTCGACCTGCGCACCGTCACGATGACCATCCCGCCGCAAGAGGTCATCACCCGTGACAACGTGCCCGCCCGGGTCAACGCTGTCGCCTACTTCCGGGTCACCGACCCTGCCCGGGCCATCACCGAGGTGGAGGAGTACCCGGTAGCCACCTCCCAGATCGCGCAGACGACGCTGCGGTCCGTGCTCGGCCGGGCTGAGCTCGACGACCTGCTCGCCGAACGCGACCAGCTCAACGACAGCCTGAGGCGGATCATCGACGAGCAGACCGAGCCGTGGGGGATCAAGGTCACCACGGTTGAGATCAAGGACGTCGAGATCCCGGAGGCGATGCAGCGGGCCATGGCTCGCCAGGCCGAGGCGGAGCGCGAGCGTCGCGCCAAGATCATCAATGCGGAGGGCGAGTTTCAGGCCGCACAGAAGATCTTTGACGCGGCCGAGATCCTCAGCCGCAACCCCGCGGCCCTTCAGCTGCGTTACCTGCAGACTCTGCTCGAGCTTGGTGGCGAAAAGTCCACCATCGTCTTCCCGCTGCCGATGGACCTCATCAAGCCGTTCCTCGGAACGAGCGGGCATGCAGACGGTGTACAGGCCGCGCAGGGGCCGGATCTGTCCACGGTGAGCGACGCGTTGGGTCGACTTGTCAATGGTTCAGCGCCCCATGCCGCGAAGGCGAAAGGGCAAGGGTGAATGAGGTTTCGGCCGGAGCGGCGATAAGGGTCCTCGGGCCCGGGGATCGGGGTCGGACAGACGTCCCGGACCGCCTGGACTGGTGAGCCCCGGCTGAATTAAATACACTGTGTTCCGTGAAAACTGATCTGGCCGCGTCAGAGGGTCCGAAGCCGGGGTATGGACCGCTGCCAACGGCACAGATGAACCGCCGGCGATCCCATCTCTCGCCAGCCCAGGCGACGATTCTGGATGCCCTGATCGACCAGCCCGAGCCCTGCACCGTGATGGCCCTGTCGGCGCAGATTGGTCAGCATTCCAATACGATTCGCGAACACCTGGACCGACTGTCGAAAGGTGGTCTGGTCGTCCGAACTCAGGCGCCTGTCGAGGGGCGAGGTCGCCCTGCCTGGCTGTACAGCGCTACCCGGGCAGTCGGCTCGGACCATGAGGCTCGCGAGTACGCCGCTCTGGCGAGCGTGCTGGCCGGGCAGATCGGGCGGATCAGCGCCCAGCCGGGAGCCGACGCGATTGAGGCAGGCCGGATGTGGGGCCGCGAGCTGGTCCGGGCGTCTCACCTCAGCCAGAGCGAGGGCTTCGGCTCTCTGGCTTCCCACAGCGCTGTGGCCATCCGCCGCACGGTGGTCACCCTGCTGGATGAGCTCGGGTTCGCCCCGAGCGCAGACTCCCGCCTGAGGGTCGTGAAGCTGCATCGCTGTCCCTTGCTCGAGGCAGCCCATCGCAACCCAGAAGTGGTGTGCTCGGTTCATCTGGGGCTGGTCCGCGGTGCTCTCGACGAGCTCGGGGCGGATCCTGGCCGGACCGAAGGCACTTCGCTGCAGCCGTTCTCGGAGCCTGGGGCCTGCCGTCTGGACATGTTCCCGCGTTCGACCAGCGCGTAGAGGACCCGTGCTGCACCTGCGGGCGGACGGGCGGAGGGTTGCAGACGCTGTGCTCACTTATTTTTCACGGACAAAGGGCAATAAAGTGTGCGCAGGGCCAGTCATGAAGGCTGGCCCAGGAGCTGCACCTCCCAGGTACTCCGGCTCCCAGACCCATAACTCAAATACACCCATAGGTGGACACCCGTAATGAGCATGTTCTGCTTTCAATGCCAGGAGACAACCAAAGGGACCGGCTGCACGACCAAGGCGATCTGCGGCAAAACCGATGAGGTTGCCAACCTGCAGGACCTTCTGATCTACACGCTCAAGGGCATCGCGATGTATGCCGTGCAGGCGCGTGAGCTGAAGGTCTCACGTCCAGAGACCGACGAGTTCCTCATGGAGAGCCTCTTCAGCACGATCACCAACGCCAACTTCAGCGCAGACTCGTTTGTGGAACGGATCCAGAGCGGTCTTCGTCTTCGCGAGGGTCTGAGACAGGACATCATCGCGGCGGGCGGCGCGATTCCGGCCAACCTCGCAGATGCGGCAACCTGGACCGCATCCGCCGACGAGTTCGAAGGGAAGGCCGCTCTGGTGGGGGTTCTGGCCACCGAGGATGAGGATGTCCGTTCCCTCCGCGAACTGCTCACCTACGGCGTCAAGGGCATCGCCGCCTATGCCGAGCATGCGTATGCCCTGGCACACCAGGATGAGGGCATCTTCGCCTTCGTTGAGAGGGCCCTCGCGGCGACGCTTGACGATGCGCTCGGGGCAGATGACCTGGTCGCCCTGGTCCTGGAGGCGGGCGGGTTCGGTGTTGACGTGATGGCCCTGCTGGACAAGGCCAACACCTCGTCCTACGGCCACCCCGAGCTCAGCAAGGTCAACATCGGCGTGGGGAACAACCCTGCCATTCTCATCAGCGGTCACGATCTGAAAGACCTCGAGGAGCTGCTGGTCCAGACCCAGGGGACCGGCGTGGATGTCTACACCCACGGTGAGATGCTCCCCGCCCACTACTATCCCTCCTTCAAGAAGTACGAGAACCTCTTCGGCAACTACGGCAACGCCTGGTACCGGCAGAACACGGAGTTCGACTCCTTCAACGGTGTGATCTTCCTGACCACCAACTGCCTCGTGCCGCCGAAGGACAGCTACAAGGACCGTCTGTACACCACCGGCGTCGTCGGCTTCGACGGGGTCAAGCACGTCGCTGACCGGGTGGACGGAAAGGCCAAGGACTTCTCAGCCCTCATTGCCCACGCCAAGAAGTGCCCGCCGCCGACGGCGATCGAAAACGGTGAGATTGTCGGGGGATTCGCCCACAACCAGGTCATGGGTCTGGCCGACCAGGTCGTTGATGCGGTGAAGACGGGAGCCATCAAGCAGTTCTTCGTCATGGCAGGGTGCGACGGACGTCTCAAAGAGCGCAGCTACTACGCGGACTTCGCGCAGGCCCTTCCTCAGGACACCGTGATCCTGACTGCCGGGTGCGCGAAGTACCAGTACAACAAGCTGGCTCTCGGGGACATCGGCGGGATTCCCAGAGTTCTCGATGCGGGGCAGTGCAATGACTCGTACTCCCTGGTTGTCATCGCGCAGAAGCTCCAGGAGGCTTTCGGCCTGGACGACATCAACGAGCTTCCCATCTCCTACAACATCGCCTGGTATGAGCAGAAGGCCGTCATCGTCCTGCTGGCTCTCCTACACCTGGGCATCAAGGACATTCATCTGGGCCCGACACTTCCGGCCTTCTTGTCGCCGAATGTCGTGAAGGTGCTCGTCGACAGCTTTGGAGTTGCAGGCATCACCAACGTGGACGACGATATCGAGCTGTTCATGTCGGAGGTCGTCGCCTGACGTGGTTGCCCACGTTGACCCGGTCGGGGCTCAGGTGGAGACTGCCTGTGGCGGAGAGGGGCATGACATGTTGGTGTCGGCGCAGCGAGAGCTCCTACCGGATCACCCCAAAGTCGGTAAGACCCGACCCGTCTCACGACACCAACCAGGTATGACGAATCACCTCGTGCCGTGCCACTGCTGCGTCGATGGTCCACCGGTCGACGTCGTCACCTGGCGACTGTGCCGGCTGCTGGAGTCCGGCTTCGACCAGGACCTGGCCGGGCTTCTTGCCTCCATCCCTGCCGTCGATATCCATGCCCTGCTCCAGCTGGTCGACCGCGGGTGCTCTCCGGTGCTCGCTGCCAGGATCCTGTCGCCCGTCGGGACGCCCGGGGGTTCCGCATGAGCCTGGTGGGCGAGGAGGACCGGGTGCCGCCGCCTGAGCTCGGACAGGCCGATGCCGAGCCCGACAACTGGGTCGAGGCCCTCAGCATCCCCGGACCGGTTCAGGACCACGCCATGACCCGGCTCCACCAGATGATGCTGCGAGCCTCGCGCCATCAGGTCCGGCGAATGCGTTCGAGCCTTGCCGGCGTTGGCAGCGAGCGCCTTGAGGAGATCGCCAACCAGGCAGCCGACGAGGCGATGATGGCTGTGCTGACCAAGCTCCACACGTTCGAGGGGCGCAGTCGATTCACAACCTGGGCCTACAAGTTCGCCATCCTCCAGTCAGCCACCGAGGTGCGTCGTTACGCCTGGCAGCACCGCGAGGTCGAGCTCGACGACCACACACCCATCCGGCAACGAGGCGCCTCGCCGGCAAACTACGCCGAGGCCGCAGACCTGGCTTCCGCGGTGCGCTGCGCCATTGACGAGGCGTTGACCCCGCACCAGCGCAGGATCACCATCGCCCTTCTCGTCGACGAGGTCCCGATCGACGTTCTGGCCCAACGACTGGGGACCAACCGGAATGCGCTGTACAAGACGGTGCACGACGCGCGCACCCGACTGCGCACCCACCTGATCGCCTCTGGCCATCTGGCCGCACCAGACCCACAAGCAGGTACATCATGAACCTTGACCATGCGCCACTGAGCGCTCAGACCACGCGAAGCCTGACCCTGAACACCGAACCGTTCCTGTCTTGTGACGACTGTTTCGAGCTGGTCGACAGGTACGTGGAAGCCCTCCTGTCCGACCCCGACCACGACTTTCCGGCGATGCGCACGCACCTGGCCGGCTGTGCCGCCTGCGCTGAGGAGGCGAGATCGCTCATCGTGATCGTCGCGCAGCAGGACGGCCTCGACCCGGCCCCGGTACTGCGACGGCTCGAAGACGACCCGGCGTGACCCGTCTGCAGCCGGGTTGGATGTCCACGGCAGGCTCGGTTCATACGGCCTGGGTCTGGTGCTCCTGGCCCTTGTGCGCGCCGCTACCATGATCTTTACCATGACCGTTGTCCGGTCCGCTGCCCTCAGCCGGGCCGCCGACGCCAACAGCCGACCGGGCCTAGCGGGTCCGCAGAGTCGGCCGAGTGACGCGCGTCGGGCACCGACGAGTGTGTGAGTACTGCGGGTGTCAGCAGATTGCCACCATCGCCGACCTGACCCGCGAGCACGATGCGGTCGTGACCCTCGTCGGCCAGATCCGGGTGGCGCTGCCGGCACAGCGCCGTGAGGATGTCGCCGCGTATTGTCAGCAGATCCTGGACGTCCTCGCTCCCCACACGGTGGTCGAGGAAGACGGTCTCTTTCCGGAGATGGCGGCAGAGTTCCCCGATCACATCGAGGTGCTGCGTTCGGAGCATCGCGAGATCGAGAAGGTGCTCGGCGAGGCCACGGATGGCTTCCCGCAAGACCCGACCTGGCCGGACCGGCTGGAGGGAGCCCTGTTCCTGCTGCGCGAGCACATCCTCAAGGAGCAGGACGGTGTATTCCCGGCTGCCCTCGTATCGCTCGACCCGGACCAGTGGGAGCGCATCGAGGCCGTGCGAGCCCGGCTCGGGCCGCCTTCAACAGTCGAGGCACCAAAGACGTAGCCAGCAGCGACATCTGACACCTATCGAGAGGTTCCGCAGGTGAGCACCGACAAATGGGCAGGAGCGTCCGGTGACGGGCTGGACGATGCGATCACCCAGGCCCTGGTCCGAACCCGGAGGTTCTTCACCAGGGCCGAGGTCTCCCAGGACCTGCGCACCCTGCACCGCAGCGGGGGACGCGAGGCCGATGCGTTCTACCGTGACCGCTGGGCGCACGACAAGGTGGTCCGGTCCACCCACGGGGTGAACTGCACCGGATCCTGTTCCTGGAAGGTGTACGTCAAGGACGGGATCATCACCTGGGAGTCCCAGCAGACCGACTACCCCACCACCGGGCCCGACCGGCCGGAGTACGAGCCCCGTGGTTGCCCCCGGGGGGCGGCCTTCTCCTGGTACACCTACTCGCCGACGCGGGTGCGCTACCCCTACGTGCGCGGAGTGCTGCTGGAGATGTATCGCGAGGCCAGGGCCCGCCTGGGTGACCCCGTCCTGGCCTGGGCCGACGTCGTCGGCGACCCGGAGCGGTCGAGGCGCTACAAAGCGGCGCGAGGCAAGGGCGGGCTGGTCCGCGCCACGTGGGAGGAAGCCTCCGAGATCGTGGCCGCAGCCCACGTTCATACCATCAAGAAGTGGGGTCCCGACCGGGTTGCCGGGTTCTCGCCGATCCCCGCGATGTCGATGGTGTCCCACGCCGCAGGGGCTCGGTTCGTGAACCTCATCGGTGGTTCGATGCTCAGCTTCTACGACTGGTATGCCGACCTGCCGGTCGCATCGCCACAGGTCTTCGGCGACCAGACCGACGTGCCAGAGTCGGGGGACTGGTGGGACGCCGGCTACCTGATCATGTGGGGCTCGAACGTGCCGGTCACCCGGACGCCGGACGCCCACTGGATGACCGAGGCCCGATACCGCGGCCAGAAGGTCATCGCGGTGGCGCCGGACTATGCCGACAACGTGAAGTTCGCTGACGAGTGGCTTCCCGCCAAGCCCGGCACTGACGGAGCCCTGGCCATGTCGATGGGCCACGTCATCCTCAAGGAGTTCTTCGTCGACCGCCAGGTCCCCTACTTCACGCAGTACGTATCCCGTTACACGGATCTGCCCTTCCTGGTGCGCCTTGAGGAACGCGACGGGACGTACTCTTCCGGCAAGTTCCTGACCGCGGAGGACCTCGGAGGGGAGCAGGCAGCGAGCGAGAACGCAGCCTTCAAGACCGTGCTCCTGGACTCGGTGACCCAGCAACCCGTGGTGCCGAACGGGTCGATGGGGCATCGCTACGGCGAGGCCGGTGTCGGCAGGTGGAATCTCGACCTTGGCGACGTCGTTCCGATGCTCAGCGCCGAGGGCGGCAGCGAGCCGGCCGTCGAGGTGGCGATGCCGCGCTTCGACGGCGTCGGCGAATCAGATGGCGAGCCCGCGTCTGTCAGCCGGGGGGTCCCGGTCCGACGCGTCAACGGGCACCTGGTCACCACGGTCTACGACCTGATGCTCGCCCAGTACGGCGTGGGCCGCGATGGTCTGCCCGGCACCTGGCCGACCGGCTACGACGACGCCGACGCGCCATACACGCCATCCTGGCAGGAGAAGATCACCGGTGTCCCGGCCTCCGCCGCGGCACGGATCGGCCGGGAGTTCGCAGCAAATGCCGAGGAGTCCAAAGGGCGCTCGATGATCATCATGGGCGCGGGCACCAACCACTGGTTCCACTCTGACACGATCTACCGGGCGTTCCTGACCCTGACCAACCTGACCGGGTGTCAGGGCGTCAACGGTGGCGGGTGGGCTCACTATGTCGGCCAGGAGAAGGTCCGTCCGCTCACCGGCTACAACCAGATCGGCAACGCCCTTGACTGGTCACGCCCGCCACGCAACATGATCCAGACGGCGTACTGGTACCTGCACAGCAACCAGTTCCGCTACGACCACTTCGGCGCGGACACGCTCGTCTCGGCCATGCCTGGGGGACAGCTGGCGGGCAAGACGACCGCCGACATCATCGCGCAGTCAGCCCGGATGGGGTGGATGCCCTCCTACCCGACCTTCGACCGAAACCCGCTGGACCTGGTTGACGAAGCCGAGACAGCGGGCCGGCCGGTGGCCGAACACGTTGTCGACGAGCTGAAGTCGGGCCGGCTGAGCTTCGCCTGCCAGGACCCGGACGCGGAGGAGAACTACCCGAGGGTGCTGACGATCTGGCGCGCCAACCTGCTGGGATCTTCCGCCAAGGGCAACGAGTACTTCCTCAAGCATCTGCTCGGCACCGAACACTCGGTCCGGGCGACCGAGACGCGTGAGAAGGACCGGCCCAGGGACGTCGTCTGGCACGATGAGGCGCCGACCGGCAAGCTCGATCTGCTCCTCACGCTGGACTTCCGGATGACCAGCACCACGATCTTCTCCGACGTCGTCCTTCCGGCGGCCACCTGGTACGAGAAGCACGACCTCAACACCACCGACATGCATCCCTTCGTGCACTCCTTCAACCCGGCGATCAACCCGCCCTGGCAGACGCGCACCGACTGGGACGCCTTCATGACGATCAGCAAGAGGTTCAGCGAGCTGGCAGCACGGCATCTGGGTGTCCGCAAGGATGTCGTGGCGGTGCCGCTGACCCATGACACGGTCGACGCGATGGCGAACCCCCATGGAGTCGTCAAGGACTGGAAGGCGGGGGAGTGCGAGCCGATCCCAGGGGTGACCATGCCCAGGCTCGTGGTCGTGGAGCGTGACTACGGCGCGGTCCACGCGAAGATGAGCGCTCTCGGACCGCTCATGGACACGCTGGGCGCCACGACCAAAGGCGTGACGTTCGAGCTGGGGGAGGAGGTCGACTACCTGCGACACAAGAACGGTGCCATCCGCGGCGGGCTTGCTGATGGTCGCCCGTCCCTGGTTCGGGACGTCGACGCCTGTGAGGCGATCCTGACCTTGTCGGGCACCACCAACGGTCGTCTGGCCACCCAGGGTTTCGAGACGCTCGAGAAACGGACGGGCGTCAGGCTTGCCGACCTTGCGGCCGAGCACGAGGGCAAGCGGATCCACTTCGCCGACACCCAGGGCGCACCCGTCCCGGTCATCACCTCACCGGAGTGGTCGGGCTCTGAGTCCGGCGGCCGGCGCTACTCACCGTTCACGATCAACGTCGAAAGGCTCAAGCCGTGGCACACGTTGACTGGCAGGATGCACTTCTATCTCGACCACGACTGGATCTCCGAGCTCGGTGAGGGCTTGCCGGTCTTCCGGCCACCGCTCAACATGTCGGCACTCTTCGGTGAGCCCGAGGTCGGCCAGACCGGCGCGGTGGGCCCGGGAGGTGAGCTGGGGGTGATGGTGCGCTACCTGACCCCGCACAGCAAGTGGTCCATCCACTCGGAGTACCAGGACAACCTGTTCATGCTCTCGCTGTCCCGCGGCGGCCAGACGATCTGGATCAGTGCGCAGGACGCGGCCAAGGTCGGCATCCACGACAACGACTGGATGGAGGCGGTGAACCGCAACGGCGTCGTGGTGGCGCGGGCGATCGTCAGCCACCGGATGCCCGAGGGGACGGTCTACATGCACCACGCGCAGGACCGGCTGATCGACGTGCCGATCGCGGAGACCTCCGGCCAGCGAGGTGGCATCCACAACTCGCTGACCCGGCTGATGATCAAGCCGAGCCACCTGATCGGTGGTTACGCCCAGCTCTGCTTCGCCTTCAACTATCTCGGCCCGACGGGCAACCAGCGCGACGAGGTCACCATGATCCGCCGTCGCTCGCAGGAGGTGACGTACTGATGAGGGTCATGGCCCAGATGGCGATGGTGATGAACCTCGACAAGTGCATCGGCTGCCACACCTGCTCGGTGACCTGCAAGCAGGCCTGGACCAACCGGTCCGGAACTGAGTACGTCTGGTTCAACAACGTGGAGACCCGCCCGGGACAGGGGTATCCGCGCGGCTACGAGGACCAGGAGAAGTGGAAGGGCGGCTGGACGCTGAACCGCAAGGGGCGGCTTGCCCTCAAGGGTGGCGGCCGGCTGCAGAGTCTGGGGACGATCTTCTTCAACCCCAAGCTGCCGACCATCGCGGACTACTACGAGCCGTGGACCTACGACTACAGCACGCTGACCGACGCCCCGGCGCAGAAGCACACGCCGGTCGCCCGGCCCAGGTCGCTGATCACCGGCAAGAACATCAACATCGCCTGGAGCGCGAACTGGGACGACGACCTCGGTGGCTCCATCGACCACGGGCACAAGGACGTGATGCTCAAGAACATCGCCGACAAGGTCAAGTTCGAGTTCGAGCAGACGTTCATGTTCTACCTGCCGCGGATCTGCGAGCACTGCCTCAACCCCTCCTGCGCGGCGTCCTGTCCCTCCGGCGCTATCTACAAGAGGTCCGAGGACGGCATCGTGCTGGTCGACCAGGACCGGTGCCGCGGCTGGCGCAAGTGTGTCTCCGGCTGCCCGTACAAGAAGATCTACTTCAACCACAAGACCGGCAAAGCCGAGAAGTGCACCTTCTGCTTCCCGCGGATCGAGGTGGGGCTGCCCACCGTCTGCGCCGAGACCTGCGTCGGCCGCCTTCGCTACATCGGCCTCATGCTGTATGACGCGGACAAGGTTCTGGAGGCTGCCTCGACCACCGATGACCACGGACTTTACGAGGCGCAGCGGGGTGTCTTCCTGGACCCGAACGACCCGGTGGTGATGGGCGAGGCGGAGGCGGCCGGCATACCCAGGGACTGGGTCCTGGCCGCTCAGCGGTCACCGATCTGGGCACTCATCAACACGTTCAAGGTGGCGCTTCCGCTGCACCCGGAGTACCGCACCATGCCCATGGTCTGGTACATCCCGCCACTGTCCCCGGTCGTCGACATCGTGCGGGACACCGGCCATGACGCCGAGGACGGTGAGAACCTTTTCGCGGCGATCGAGGCCCTGCGCATCCCGATCGAGTACCTGGCCGAGCTGTTCACCGCCGGCGACGTCGCTCCGGTGGACGCGGTCCTGCGCAGGCTGGCGGCAATGCGCTCCTTCATGCGCGAGATCAACATGGGCCGGCCGGCCGACGAGTCGCTCGCGGAGGCGGTCGGGATGACCGGCGTCGAGATCCAGGACATGTTCCGGCTGCTGGCGATCGCCAAGTACGACGAACGGTACGTCATCCCGCCGGCGCACGCCGAGCAGGCGCATGCCCTCGAGGAGCTGGCGACCGAGTGCAGCCTGGACTTCGAGGGCGGCCCGGGCATGGGCGGCTCCGGGCCGTTCGGCGAGGGCTCCGGGGTGCCGACCCCTATCGCGGTGGAGAACTTCCAGATGCTCCAGGATCGCCAGACCAGTGACTCGGTGGTCGAGAGCGAGCACCGTCGAGGCCGGACCAACCTGCTGAACTGGGACGGCCGGGGCAAACCCGGGGGGCTGTTCCCCAGGCGTCGCGCCGACAAGCCCAACGATGACTCAGGGGAGTCGGACTCGCCGGAGGGAGACTCGTGAGCCTGAGGGCCCGGGCATCGCGGACCAAGCTGTCCAGGTCGCTGCAGCAGAAGGGCCTCACCGACCAGCAGCTCGTTCTTGCGTGGCAGAGCGCTTCGCTGTTGCTGGGGTATCCCGACGAGAAGCTCCTCGGGCGGGTCGGGTTGTTGCGCGATGCGGCCACGAGGTTGCCTGCCGCAGTCTCGGTGCCGATGACCGCCTTCCTGGCGCATCTGGAGGCAACCCCGCTGCCGGAGCTGGCCGCGGACTTCGTCTCGACCTTCGACCACCAGAGGCGATGCTGCCTCTACCTGACGTACTTCGAGCATGGCGACACGCGCAACAGGGGAGTGGCGCTGCTGCGGTTCAAGACGGCATACCGGGAGTCGGGCATGGACCTGTCCGACGGCGAGCTGCCGGACCACCTGGGGGTGCTGCTCGAGTTCGGGGCCACCGCCGATATCGCTGTGGCGCGAGGGCTTCTGCTCGCGCATCGCGCGGGCCTTGAGCTGCTGCGTCTGGCGCTGGAGGACGCCCACTCGCCGTGGGCCCTGGTGCTCCAGGCTGTCAGCGCGACGCTGCCTCCCCTGGCAGGTGAGGATCGTGCGGCGGTGGCGAAGCTCGCAGCGCAGGGCCCGCCGGCTGAAGAGGTCGGACTGGCACCCTTTGCCCCGCCCGAGTACATGCCCGAGCCCGGTGCCACTCGTGGCGGCAATGGCGGCCCGGTCTCGCTGCCCTCGCCCACCTTCGCGCCGACGCGAGCCCCCGCCGGCCCGCCCGCCAGGAACGGAGCCCGAGGATGACGCTCACAAGCGTGGCGGCACCCGCCAGTGGTCTGGACACCTTCCTGTGGGTGATCTTCCCCTACATCTGCCTGACCACGTTTGCCGTCGGGCACTGGTGGCGTTACCGGTACGACAAGTTCGGCTGGACCACCCGTTCCTCGCAGCTGTACGAAAGCAGGATGCTGCGGCTGGGCAGCCCGCTCTTCCACTTCGGCCTTCTGTTCGTCCTGGCCGGCCACGTTATGGGCCTGGGCGTCCCGAAACCGTGGACCGACTTCGTCGGGATCTCCGAGGGTCTCTACCACTTCATGGCGGTGAGCGTCGGGACGGTGGCCGGGATCTGCACCGTGGTCGGGATGGCGATCCTGATCTACCGCCGGCGGACCGTCGGAGCCGTCTTCTCGGCCACCACGCGGATGGACAAGACGATGTACGTCTTCCTCGGGACGGTCATCGTGCTGGGTATGGTCAACACGGTCTTCGCCAACATCTTCAGCACCTACGACTATCGCGAGGGCGTGTCCATCTGGTTCCGCGGCATCTTCAGGTTCTCGCTGCGTCCCGAGCTGATGGCGGCAGCACCGATCGGTTTCAAGCTGCATGCGCTGGCCGCATTCTCGCTGTTCGCCCTGTGGCCGTTCACGAGGCTGGTGCACGTCTTCAGCGCCCCGCTCGGGTACCTCACCCGCCCGTACATCGTCTATCGCAGTCGTGACGACCAGCTCGGCAGTCGTGCACCGCGCCGCGGCTGGGAAAAGGCCAAGTGACCGACGAGCAGCGCCGGATGAATCGGAGGCAAGTTACTGTCCGGTGAGAGAACGCCACCCCGACGCACCCTCAGACCACCAGGAGAACCCGTGCCCCACCAGACCCGCACCGCCATCGTCACCGGAGCCGCCCGCGGCATCGGAGCCTCCATCGCCAAGCGTCTGAGTGACGATGGGCTAGCCATTGCGGTCCTCGACCTCGACGAGGCTGCCTGCAAGACGGTCGTCGATGAGATCGAGGCCTACGGGGGCCGGGCAATGGCCGTCGGTGCCGACGTGTCCGACGAACAGGCGGTGGAGGCCGCCGTGACCCGGGTCGCTGACGAGCTCGGCGCCCCCACCGTCCTGGTGAACAACGCCGGTATCACCCGCGACAACCTCTTGTTCAAGATGAGCGGCGACGACTGGGACGCGGTCATGAACGTGCACCTGCGTGGCGCGTTCCTGATGAGCAGGGCCACCCAGAAGCACATGGTCGATGCCCACTGGGGCCGGATCGTCAACCTCTCCAGCGTGTCTGCGCTCGGTCACCGCGGTCAGGCCAACTACTCGGCGGCGAAGGCCGGCATCCAGGGCCTGACCAAGACCCTGGCCATCGAGCTCGGCAAGTTCGGGGTTACGGCGAACTCCATCGCACCCGGCTTCATCGAGACCGAGATGACCGCCAGCACGGCCAAGCGTCTGGGCGTGCCGTTCGAGGACTTCAAGGCCGCCGCAGCCAAGGCGATCCCGGTGGACCGGGTGGGGCAGCCGGAGGATATCGCCGCGATGGTGTCCTTCTTCGCCCGCGAGGATGCGTCCTTCGTGTCGGGTCAGGTCATCTACGTCGCCGGTGGCCCCCGCGACTGAGCGGGACCTCGGCAGAATAGATCGTCCGCGACAGGAATAGTTGACATAGTCTGTGACGTTACGCAAGTCCAGGGTAGAACGTTGCCCCCCGGAGCTGCCGACGAACCACAGGAGAGCTGATGTCTACTGACGCCCGGACCGGACCCGCCCCGAGCCCGACTGGCCCGGTCAGCACGATCGACTACAACGAGCGCATCCCCAACAATGTCGACCTGGCCGGCGATCGACGCCTGCAGCGCGCGCTCGAGGGCTGGCAGCCCAAGTTCCTCGACTGGTGGAAGCAGCTCGGTCCGGCACTGCCGACCAAGGACGTCTATCTGCGCACGGCGGTTGCTGTCGGTCGCGACGGCTGGGCGCACTTCGACTACGTGCCCATGGAGGAGTATCGCTGGGGCATCTTCCTGGCCGAGCGTGATCCTGAGCGCACGGTGGCCTTTGGCAAGCACAAGGGGGAGCCGGCCTGGCAGGAGCTTCCCGGGGAGCACCGGGCCGACCTCATGCGTCTCATCGTCATCCAGGGCGACACCGAGCCGGCCTCGGTCGAGCAGCAGCGGGTCCTGGGCAACACCGCCCCCAGCCTGTACGACCTGCGCAACCTCTTCCAGGTCAACGTGGAGGAGGGCCGCCACCTCTGGGCGATGGTCTACCTGTTGCATGCCTACTTCGGCCGGGAGGGTCGCGAGGAGGCCGAGCAGCTTCTCAAGCGCAACTCCGGCGACCTGGACAGTCCTCGGATCCTCGGGGCGTTCAACGAGGCGACCACCGACTGGCTGCAGTTCTTCATGTTCACCTACTTCACCGACCGTGACGGCAAGTACCAGCTCGGCACCCTCAAGGAGTCGGCCTTCGACCCGCTGGCTCGCACCTGCAAGTTCATGCTCAAGGAGGAGGCGCACCACATGTTCGTCGGCATGACCGGCGTCCAGCGGACGGTGGAGCGCACCGCCGAGCTCATGAAGAGCCACGGCACCGCTGAGATCTTCGAGCATGGCGGCATCCCGCTCCCGGTGATCCAGAAGTACCTCAACTTCCAGTTCTCGGTATCCCTGGACCTCTTCGGGTCCGAGCAGTCGACCAACGCGGGCAACTACTACTCATCAGGGCTCAAGGGTCGCTGGATGGAGACCCGTCGCAAGGACGACCACGTGCTGGTTGACGATGAGCGCACCATGAACGTCGTTGAGGACGGCAAGATCGTCCAGAAGACCGTCCCGCTGCTCAGCGCGCTCAATCTCGACCTGCGCGACGAGTACGTCGAGGACTGCGAGCACGGCGTCCGCCGCTGGAACCAGACACTGGAGGAGGCAGGGCTTGCAGAGCGTCTCTACCTGCCGCACGAGGGGTTCAACCGGGCGGTCGGCACCTACTCCGGCCACCACATCAGTCCCATGGGTCAGGTGCTGGACGACGCGACGTGGGAGGCCGGGACGTCCGGCTGGCTGCCCGGTGACGAGGACCGCGCTGCGGTCGCCGGGCTGATGCTGCCGGAGTACGAGGTCGGAAAGTTCGCGGGCTGGATCGCCCCGCCGCAGACCGGCATCAACGAGCAGCCGGTCGAGTTCGACTACGTGCACCTCAAGGACGAGGGGCTCGCCTAGAGGCATCAACGGGTATGACGGCCCCAACCTTCCGTCATGCCCGGCCCGGTTCCGGACGAAGGCGGTTCCAGACGACGGAATACCGGACCACGGCGATTCCGGACGACGGCAATTCCGGACGACGGCAATTCCGGACTCAGGCCCGGGCTGAGGTTGTCAGTGGCGGCTGCCTGCATCGTCGTCCATCCGGTCCCACTGTTCCTGTGCCTTGCGGTGCCAGC
>JBDTWH010000272.1:0-2929 GCA_040006795.1 Actinomycetota bacterium
GCGCGCGAGTGGCGGAATGGCAGACGCGCTGGCTTCAGGTGCCAGTGTCCGAAAGGGCGTGGGGGTTCAAATCCCCCCTCGCGCACCAAGAACGACTAGTACGGCGTGCCCTGCCTGTCGGCCGGGCACGCCGTTTCTTGATGTCGGCCCGTGCTGTGGTCTGTCGCCCAGTGCTGCGGCCCCGGGCGCCAGGCCCGAACCAGCCACCAACTGAGCGGAGGTTGGTTGCCCATGACCGCAGCGTCATCATCCTCAGCACAAAGGGTGGAAAGCGTCGGTCGTACGGGTGGAATTGCCTCGTTCGGTCAGCGCAGGCATCCTTCAGGGCGCATGGTGTGTGAGACCAGCACCGCCGTCACCTGAGGGTGACGGGGTGACCAGATGTTGGGATGCCCGGGTGCCATGGGAACAGGCCGAGTCGTGATCGGCGCGCTGATGCGCGGAACGCTCTCCGCGGGCACGGTTCTCGCTGTTGTCCTGGCGGGTGCCCAGGGAGTGGCTACCTTGGCAGCGCCCTCGCCCGGGCCATCCCCCACACCGGGGATATCCCCCGCACAGGGGCCATCCACGCCGGGGCCATCCCCCACAGTCGGGAGGGCGCAGAGCATGGCGGCCGAGCAGACCGCCGAGGCCTCCTCCGAGCGGGCGTTGGGGCTCAGCGGCGGCGAGAGCCTCGCGGTCAAGGACGTCGTGACAGACACTGACGGCACGACCCACGTGCGTTACAACAGGACCTTCGACGGTCTTCGGGTCATCGGGGGCGACCTGGTCAGCCACCGCGATCCGTCCGGCAGGATCAGGAGCGTCAGCTGGAACGGCTCGCACACGGTGGCAGTGGCCTCGACCAAACCGAAGATGAGCCTGGCCTCGGCCCGTGCTGAAGGCTCCCGGAGGGCAAAGATCGTCCAGGAGGCTACCGGTGCCACCAGGGGTGAGCTGGTCGTCTACTCCGGCGGGTCCCCCAAGGCCATCCCGCGACTGGCCTATGACGTCCTGACCGACGGCGTCCTGGCCGACCAGACCCCCAGCAGGCTGCACGCGATCATCGATGCCAGCACGGGCGGCACGCTCGCCTCGTGGGACGAGGTGCAGAAGGGCACGGGCAACGGGATCTACGGGGGAACGGTGAACATCGGCACATCGGGGACCCCAGGCGCGTACCTGATGAGCGATACCAACGTCAGCTACACCACTGACCTCAAGGGCCGGGGAGACAGCACCGGCTCGGACATCTCCACCGATCCAGGCACGACCTTCACCGACCTTGACGACGTCTGGGGTAACGGTGCCAAGACGGACCGTGCCTCAGCCGGGGTGGACGCCCAGTACGGCGCGGAGGAGACGTTCGACTTCTTCAGGGCCATCCTCGGCCGCAACGGCATCCGGAACGACGGGGTCGGGGTACGCTCCCGGGTCCATTACGGCAGCGGGTACTCCAACGCGTTCTGGGACGGCGTGCAGCTGACCTACGGTGATGGAGCGGCCAATGCCCACCCGCTGACCGAGCTTGACGTCGCCGGCCACGAGATGACCCACGGCGTCACCGAGTACACCGCCGGGCTGGTGGGTGAAGGTGAGGCCGGTGGCCTGAACGAGGCGACCTCGGACATCTTCGGCACCGCGGTCGAGTGGTACGCCGACAACGCCGCCGACGTCCCGGACTACACCATCGGCGAGAAGGTCGACCTTTACGGCAACGGGAAGCCCTTGCGTTACATGGACCAGCCGTCCAGGGACGGCGTGTCCCCTGACTGCTGGTCGGCCACGCTGGGCGCTCTGGACCCTCACTTCTCCTCCGGCCCGCTGAACCACTGGTTCTACCTGGCCTCCGAAGGCTCAGGGCCCAAGGTCATCCGCGGCCTTTCGTACAACAGCCCGACCTGCAACTCCTCGACCGTTATCCCCGTGGGCCGGGAGAAGGCCGAAAAGATCTGGTATCGCACCCTCACGACCTACCTCACGTCGAGCAACACCTATGCGGCCGCGCGCGACGGGGCCATCCAGTCCGCCAAGGACCTCTACGGGGCTGGGTCGTCCGAGTGCTCCGGCATCGCGGCCTCGTTCTCCGCCATCGCGGTACCGGTGGGATCGGCGACGTGCGACCCCCCTCCGCCCCCGCCTCCTGCGGGTAACAACCTGCTGAGCAACCCGGGCTTCGAGTCCGGCAGCACACTCTGGTCCGCGACGGCCAATGTCATCGGGCAGTGGGGCGCGACCCAGCCGGCCCGCTCCGGGACCTGGAGCGCATGGCTGGGCGGCTACGGAGTGGCTCACGGGGACTCGATCACAAAGCTGGTCGCGATCCCGGCGGCCAGCAGCGCCACCCTGTCGTACTACGTGCGTATCGGAACCTCAGAGCCTCCGGGCCCGGCCCGAGACACGATGACGGTCAGTGTCGGCTCGAAATCCCTCCAGACCTGGTCCAACCTCGATGCTGCCAGTGGGTACCAGCTCAAGACGGTCAGCCTGTCGGCCTATGCCGGTCAGACGATCTCACTCTCCTTCTCCGGGGTCGAGAACGACGGAGCCGCCACCTCGTTCGTGATCGACGACACGTCGATCACGACATCGCCCTACGCCACGGCACCCGGGGCGCCCACTCACGCGGCCGCGACTGCCGGGAATGCTCAGGCTGTGGTGTCGTGGATCGCGCCCGCCAGTGACGGTGGTTCGGCGATCACCGGGTACACCGTGACCGGGGCCCCGGGCGGGCGGAAGGTGACCACGAGCGGGGCGAAGTCGGCGACCTTCACCGGCCTGACCAATGGCACGGCGTACACGTTCACGGTCACCGCCGCCAACGCGGCCGGCACCTCAGCGTCGTCGCAGGCCACTTCGGCGGTGACGCCCAGCAGCGGTCAGGAGGCTCCGGGTGCAGGGTTTACCGGGGTGAGCCCGGTCCGGGTCCTGGACTCGCGTATCGGTCTCG
>JBDTWH010000273.1:0-23155 GCA_040006795.1 Actinomycetota bacterium
AGGTCGAGGTAACCCTGCTTGGCGAGGTCGAGGAGCCGCCCCGGCGTGCCGACGACGATCTCGACGCCACGCTGCAGAGCCTGGACCTGTGGTTCGAAGGCGCGGCCGCCGTAGATGGTGACGACACGAACGCCGCGAGCCTTGCCGGCGCGCTCGAGGTCGCCAGAGACCTGAACGGCGAGCTCACGGGTCGGCGCCACGGCCAGAGCCTGCGGCTTGCCGGCGGTCTTCAGCGTCGCGAACGCCTCATCCTTGGGGCTGATCACGTTCTGGATCATCGGTATGCCGAATCCCAGGGTCTTGCCGGTGCCGGTCTTGGCCTGGCCGATGATGTCGTGGCCACCGAGGGCCACTTCCAACGTCATCGACTGGATCGGGAACGGGTGGATGATCCCGGCTTCGGCCAGCGAGGCGACGATGTCGGGGTGGACGTCGAAGTCGGCAAACGTGAGCTCAGGGACGACGGGAACTACTGTGGTCTCGATGGTCTCGGCAGCGTCAGCCGCCGTCGTGGATGCTTCGGTGGTCATTAATATCTCTCGGTCGGGCGAGGGCCGCACGCGTTGTCCGAGGATTCGGCGGTTGGAGGCCACGCTGCAAAGCGGGCCGATCGGAGTTTTTCGTGGGCGCAGCACAGTCTCGATAGCTGCTGATTCGTGCCGACCGGGCACCGATGTCACTACCCACTCTAGCGGTGAGCACTACTGTGTGCGTTCATGGACGATCTAGAGCGGCAGGAACCCGTGCCCGAGGGCCCCGGAGGCAGTGTTGCAGATCCTGTGCCTGGCGAGGGTTTGGCTGCTGCGGGCCAGGGGGTCGACGCGGCCGGCAAACGTGCGGCGGGGGGCACGTTTGCTGATGACCCCGCCTATCGGGCCGCGGTCGTCGACCTCCTCGGAGCCCTGGCCTACGGTGAGCTGACGGCGTTCTCGCGGTTGGCCGCCGATGCCGAGATGGCTCCGAACCAACCGGCGAAAGCCGCGCTGGCGCGGGTGGCCGTGGCCGAGTTCCACCACTACGAGGCGCTGATTTCCCGGCTCACGGAGATGGGTGCCGACCCCGATGTTGCGATGGAGCCCTTCCTGGCTCCGATCGACGAGTTCCACGACCGCACCAGGCCCAGCGGCTGGCTGGAGGGACTGGTCAAGGCCTACGTGGGGGACGGCATCGCGACGGACTTCTATCGCGAGATCTCGGCGTACGTGGATCCCTGGACGCAGACCCTGGTCCGTGCGGTGCTCGAGGACGTTGGCCAGGCGGAGTTTGCGGTCAAGGCCGTCCGGGAGGCCATCGAGGCCGACCCGAGGGTGGCGGGGCGCCTGGCCCTGTGGGGTCGCCGCCTCGTCGGGGAGGCGCTGTCCCAGTCTCAGCGTGTGGCGGTCGAACGCGATGCCCTCGCCAGTCTGCTGGTGGGCGGGATCGATCGCCCCGGCGCCGACCTCGCCGAGATGGGCCGGATGTTTGCCAGGCTCACCGACGAGCACATCCGGCGGATGGGGCAGCTGGGGCTGAGCGCCTGAAGTGGGGTAGTCCGGGCCGAGCGCCTCAGGGCAGCTCGACCTGAACCCCCCCCGTTTCGGGGAGCTCAGGTGACCGCTGATCTTAGCGACGGCTGCCCGTCGGACGATCCTTGTTCAGATCGTGCCGAACCCCACGGAGCCCTTCTTGGCTGCACCGAGGTCGACGTAGCCGATCGTGGCAACCGGGACGATGACGCGACGGCCGGACTCGTCGACCAGGTTGAGCAGACCGCCGTCGGTCAACGCCGCGGTCACCAGCGCCTCGATCTCCTCGGGGGACTGCTTGGACTCAACCACGATCTCGCGTGCGACGTTTTGCACGCCGATCTTGACCTCCACGGGAAAGCCTTTCCTCTGGGTTTGAACGTTTGTCACCATGACGATTCGTCACAGTCGACGTCTTTGTGCGAGCTGCTGTCCTGACGGGTCTTGCTTTGGCTCATGTCTTCAACGGTCTTGTCCTTGCTCATGCCTGAACAGCGCATGTTCTACGGACGATATGCGATCTGCGGTGCGATCGCATGCGCCAGACGCCCTGTCGCACGCCGCCTTCGTGAAGGCTAACCTGCGCCTGGGTCAGATCCTTCCCGCTCGATCTTGGGGAACCCTCCCAGCCCTCGCCAGGACAACGTCGCAACCAGCCGGGCCGCCTCGTCGCGGGGGATTGACGAGCCCTGCGACAGCCAGAAGCGTGCACAGATCTGGGCCATGCCGGACAGCGCCATACCAAGAAGGTGCGCTTCGGCGTCCGGCAGGTCCGTGTCCTCCTTGATGACCTCGGCGATGGCCTCGGCGGAGTCCTGCGACATCTTGTCGACCCGTTCACGGATAGCCGTCTCGTTGATGAGGTCGGACTCGAAGACCAGGCGGAACGGTGCGCCGTCCCTGCCGACGAACTCGAAGTAGGCGCCGATGCTCGCCGCGACGCGCTGCTTGTTCTCGGTGGTGGACGCCAGTGCTGCCCGGATAAGTTCCAGCAGCTCACCGGCGTGCTGGTCGAAAAGTGCCAGGTAGAGATCCAGCTTGCCCGGGAAGTGCTGGTAGAGAACAGGTTTGGAGACCCCTGCACGTTCGGCGATGTCGTCCATGGCTGCCGCGTGGTAGCCAAACTCGACGAATACCTCTTGCGCCGCCTCGAGCAGCTGCGCACGCCGGGCAGAGCGGGGCAGCCGGACGCCGCGGCTGCGGGAGTCTGAGCGAATCGACACGGGTGACTCCCTCTCGTTCGGCAGATGACTCAGCTGTGGCGGATGGCTCAGGCTGTGGCGGATGACTCGGTGAAGCGGGCGGTCGCGACTTGCGAAAGGAATCCTACTCGGGAGTAATGTCACATGCATGGCCCTTGCGCCCCTAGTCGAGCCATCAGCACCGCTTTCCGCGCGCGAGATCGAGCGCTACGCCAGGCACGTGCTGATCCCTGACGTGGGCATGGACGGCCAGCGCCGCCTCAAGAACGCACGAGTGCTGGTCGTCGGTGCGGGCGGCCTGGGGTCTCCGGCGCTGATGTACCTCGCGGCCGCCGGTGTGGGAACGATCGGCATTGTTGACGACGACGTCGTGGAGCTGTCGAACCTGCAGCGGCAGGTGGTCCACGGGATCGGCGACGTCGGCCGGTTGAAGTCAGAGTCCGCGACCCAGAGGCTGGCGCAGGTCAACCCGCTGGTCCGCGTGGTGAGGCACGACGTCCGGATCGGGTCGGCGAATGCCCTGCAGATCATCTCTGGGTACGACGTGGTCCTGGATGGGACGGACAACTTCCCCACCAGGTACCTGCTCAACGACGCCTGCGTCCTTCTGGGCAAGCCGGACGTATGGGGGTCGATCTATCGTTTCGACGGTCAGACCAGCATCTGGTGGGCCCGCCATGGCCCGTGCTACCGCTGCCTGTTCCCCGAGCCGCCGCCACCGGGCCTGGTGCCGTCGTGCGCCGAGGGCGGAGTGCTCGGCGTTCTGTGCGCGGCCATCGGATCCGTCCAGGCCGCGGAGGTTGTGAAGCTCATCCTCGGAATCGGGGACCCCCTGGTTGGCCGGTTGATGGTGCACGATGCCCTGCGTCAGAGCTGGGATGTCCTCACCGTGCACAAGAACCCGGACTGCGCGGTATGTGGTGAGAGCCCGACCGTGACTGAGCTGGCCGACTACCAGGACTTCTGTGGACTGACGCCTCCGGCGGGCGCGGGCGGGGTCGGCAGGGTCCCGGAGGGCTCACCCGGCGGCGTGGCGCAGATCTCGGCGGTGAGCCTGGCTGATCTGCTCGCCGGCGATGCAGGCGACCCGGGGGTCCTGCTCGTCGATGTGCGCGGGAGCCAGGAGCGGTCCATCGCCGGCATCCCCGGCGCACAGGCCATCCATCTTGACGAGTTCCGGTCGGGGGCTGCCGTCACGCAGATTCCCTTCGACCAGCCCGTTGTCATCTTCTGCCGATCAGGTGTTCGCTCGGAGGAAGCCTCACGGATCTTGGTAGATGCCGGACACCCGGACGTCCGCAGCCTGCAGGGCGGAGTGCTCGCCTGGGTTCGCGATGTCGACCCTGACCAGCCCGGTTACTGAGACAGCCAGAACGCATGAGCCATGACCCGGCCGGACCCGAGGGGCTGCCTGACTTCGCCGAGGCAGTTCTCGACGTCGTCGACCAGATTCCTGCCGGCAAGGTCCTTGCCTACGCGGACATCGCCGAGCTGCTCGGGCGGGGCGGGCCCCGCCAGGTCGGGTCGGTGATGTCCCGTTACGGATCCTCGGTGACCTGGTGGCGGGTGATCCGCGCAAGCGGCGAGGCTCCCAGGGGCCTGGAGGACGAGGCGATCGCGCGCTGGCGTTCTGAGGGAACAGCCTTGCTGAGGGGCCCGCTCCGCGGAGGCAGAGTGGACATGACCCGGGCCCGATGGGAAGGTACGGCTGGATTGAGCGAAAAGTACGACACGCCCACCGGCACAGAGTGAAACATTGTCCTCCACAACAAGAGGTATTTCCCCGGTTTGGGGTAGTCTCCTTCCCGTAGTTGCTGTGAATCGCACGTCTTGAACGCTTGCGGCCTAGTGCCGGGGGTGCGCTTTTGTTCCTGTCTGGAGCGGACGACGAACACCGCGACGATCGGCCCCGGCATTCGGGATCGACAAAGCGCTCTTGGAGGAAAAAAGATTATGGCAACTGGCACCGTGAAGTGGTTCAACGCTGAGAAGGGCTTTGGCTTCATTGCCCCCGAGGACGGTAGCGCCGACGTGTTCGCGCACTACTCGGCCATCGCCAGCAGCGGATACCGCTCCCTTGACGAGAACCAGAAGGTTGAGTTCGACATCACCCAGGGTCCGAAGGGCCCCCAGGCGGAGAACATCCGTCCGCTCTGAGCTGACTCAACAGGGCCGACTCAAACTGGGTTGACCCACCATCGCGCGATCTGAACTTGTTTGAACGCAGTTACCAGGACGTGTTCAGTATCACGAATACCCCGGCCTTACAGCCGGGGTATTCGTGCGTCCTGGCCCCTGTCCGACCGCTCCGGTGAGACTGTCGGTCCGCCATGATGGAATCTGGCCGTGCTGACTTTGCGAAGGGCCCCTGCTGAGGTCACCCGGGCCCCGAGCCTTGACGAGGCGCAGGCTGCTGTCGTCGCCCACCGCACCACCGCCACGCCAGGTCATCAGGCAGGAGTGCTGCGAGTTCTGGGCGCTCCTGGAACGGGCAAGACGTCAACCGCCATCGAGGTCGTGGTCGACAGGGTTCGCCGAGACGGCATCACGCCCGATCAGTGCCTGGTTCTGACGGCGTCCAGGACCGCAGCCGCCGACCTGCGTTCGAGGATCACCTCCCGGATCGGAGGCACCACCACCGAACCTCTCGCCCGGACTCATCAGGCGCTTGGTTTCGGCATCCTGCGTCAGGCCGCCGCACTTCGCGGGGACCCGGCCCCCCGGCTCCTCAGCGGACCCGAGCAGGATGTCATCTTGCGTGAGCTCCTCGCCGGTCACGCCTGCCGTGAGGGAAAGGGGCCGGACTGGCCGGCGCACATGCGGGAGGCTCTGGCTACCAGGGGGTTCCGCACCGAGCTGCGGGACCTGCTGATGCGAGCCGTCGAGCGTGGCCTGGACGCGGACGGCCTCGCTGCCCTGGGGTCGGCTCACCATCGCGTCGAATGGGTTGCGGCTGCACAGGTTCTGGCCGAGTACGACGAGGTCACCGCCCTCTCCCGTCCCGGATCCTACGACCCGGCGTCCATCCTGGGCGCGGCTGCCGACCTGCTCGAGTCGGACCCGGATACCGCTGAGCGACTGACTGGCATTCATTCGGGGCTACGCCTGATCGTGGTCGACGACGCCCAGGAGCTCACGCCCGCTGCGGCCCGGCTTCTGCGGGTCGTCCGGCACCCGCACATCGACCTCGTTCTCATCGGTGACCCGGACGTCGCAGTCCAGACCTTCCGTGGGGCCGACCCGGCGATCCTCGGTGCCGGCTTTCCCCGGTTTGGCGACGGCCCGACCATGGCCCTCACAACGTCATACCGGCAACCGCAGGTATTGCGTGAGGTGAGCCTGCGGGTGACCCAGCGCATCGGGGCGCTCACCTCAGGCGCGCACAGGGGGCTCGACCACGTCCCCGAGGGCGGCCGCGCCGAGGTGCGTCTCCTGCGGGCGACGTCGCAGGAGGCAGCTCTGATCGCCGCAGAGCTGCGGGCCGAGCACCTGCTGGGCAACATGCCCTGGTCCGAGATGGCCGTGATCGTCCGGGGGCAGGGACGTACCGGCACGCTTCGCCGGGTTCTCATGGCGGCCGGTGTGCCTGTTGCGGTGCCCTCGACCGAGCTCCCCGTCCGCGAGGAGATGGCCGTGCGTCCTCTTCTGGCGCTGCTCGAGGTGGCTCTCGACGTGGCGACAGGGCGACCCGACCCGATTGACGCCCAGACCGCGGTCGATGCCGTGCTCTCCCCGATCGGTGGGGCAGACTCCGTGGGGTTGCGGCGGCTGCGCAGGTCGCTGCGTCGCAACGAGCTCGAGTGCGGTGGCGGGCGCACCAGCGACGAGCTGCTCGCGGCAGGGCTGGTGGCGCCAATGACGCTGGGGATGCTGGGTCCTGAGGGCGCGCCGGCACGCCGGGTGGCCAGGGCGATCTCCGCCGGAGTTGCCGCGGCCCGCACGATCAACGGCTCTGAAGGCGTCGGCGGGACTCGGTTTGCGCCGGAGGTGACCGCCGAGAGCGTGCTGTGGGCTCTGTGGGAGGCGACCGGTCTGGCCGAGACCTGGCGGCGGGTTGCGCTTGGCGGCGGACTCACGGGTGCCCGCGCTGATCGCCACCTGGATGCTGTTGTCGCCCTGTTCGATGCCGCCGCAACGTATGTCGACCGGTTGCCGCAGATGGGCCCGCGCGGGTTCCTCGAGCATCTTCGCGGGCAGGACGTCGCCGGCGACACGCTTGTGGCCCGGGCCCCCAGCCACGACACCGTCTCGCTGCTGACCCCCGCGGGCGCGGCTGGCCGGCAGTGGCGTTTCGTCGTGATCGCGGGTGTCCAGGAGGCTGTCTGGCCTGACCTGCGCCTCCGCGGGTCGCTGCTCGGCTCCGAACGGCTGGTCGACGTCATGACCGGACGGGGCCAGTCCTTGAGGGCGGCTCAGGCTGCGGTCCGATACGACGAGACGCGGCTCTTCCTGGTCGCCGTCAGTCGCGCGTCCGAGCGCCTCCTCGTCACTGCCGTGCGCAGTGATGACGAGCAGCCGTCGGCCTACCTCGACCTTGTCGACCCGCCGGACGCGCCCGTGTTGGGTGACGAGCTGAGATCCTTCAGCGAGGTGCCGCGTCCGATGACGCTGACGGGGGTTGTTGCCCAGCTACGCCGGGAGGTGGTCATCGGCGAGACCCCGGGCGAACGGCATACCGCAGCGGGGCAGCTCGCACGACTTGCGGTGGCGGGCGTTGCCGGCGCCGACCCGTCCTCGTGGTGGGCACTGACCCCCCTGAGTGACGACCGGCCTTTGCGCGCCGAGGGTGAGACGGTGTCGGTGTCGCCCTCACGTATCGAGAGCTATGGCGACTGCAGCCTGCGATGGCTGTTGTCCAGCTGCGGCGGGGATGGCCCTGGAGTCGGCGCCGCCAGCATCGGCACTCTGATCCACGACATCGCAGCCGATCTCGGTGACGCCGACGAGGCCACCCTGCGTGCGGAGGTCGACCGGCGATGGGGTCGGCTGGGTCTGCCGGCCGGCTGGTTGTCACGCCGGCAGCGTTCCGAGGCGCAGACGATGGTGGCCCGGCTGGCCAGATACTTCGAGGAGTCCGCAGCCGGCGGCTGGGAACGGATCGGCGCCGAGCTCGACCTGCGGGTCGAGGTCGGGCGCGCCGTGCTGAAGGGCCGGGTCGACCGGCTGGAGCGCAACGGGGGCGCTCTGCGCGTGGTTGATCTCAAGACCGGCTCCAGCAAGCCCACCCGGGGCGACCTGCTCCGCAACGCCCAGCTCGGCGCCTACCAGGCCGCGGTCGAGCAGGGAGCGTTCGCCGAGCACGGCACCGTCTCGGCCGGGGCAGCGCTGCTGCAGGTCGGCAAGGCCGCGGGGGTCAGGACAACACTGCAGCAGCAGGCGCCGTTGTCGGCCGATGACGATCCCGGGTGGGCGCGCGTTTTGGTGACCGAGACCGCCGAGGGCATGGCGGGCAGCGACTTCACGGCAACCGTCGGCCCGGTGTGCACCTTCTGCTCGGTCCGGTCGAGCTGCCCGGTTCAGCCGCAAGGCAGGGTGATCTGAGTGCAGGCTCAACCCATGCGTCACTCGGCGCAGTCGATCGCGCAGGCACTGGGCAACCCGGCACCGACCGCGGAGCAGCGTGCCGTCATCCAGGCGCCGATGCGTCCGCTGCTGGTGGTGGCAGGGGCAGGCTCGGGCAAGACCGAGACCATGGCCTCGCGGGTCGTCTGGCTGGTCGCCAACGGGCATGTCGAGGCGGACCAGGTCCTCGGGCTCACGTTCACCCGCAAGGCGGCCACCGAGCTTGCCGAGCGCATCGGACGGCGTCTGCGCCGGCTGCGTCACGTCGGTATGTGGACCCCGGACCAGGAGCAGGATGGCGCCGAGGTTCTGGGCGGCACTCCCACGGTCTCGACCTACCACTCGTATGCCGGTCGCCTGGTACGCGAACACGGGTTACGTCTGGGGGTGGAGCCTGAGTCGCGGCTGCTGACCGAGGCTGCCGCGTGGCAGTTTGCGGCCGAGGTGGTCGAAAGCCATGACGGACCGATGGGTGACGTTCCTTTCGCCGCGTCGACGATCATCAACGCCGTGGTCGACCTGGCCGGTGAGATGTCTGAGCACCTCCTGGTCCCATCAGAGGTGACCCGGTTGATCGACACGTTCGAGGCCACGGTTCATTCGCTGCCCAAGGGAGCCAGCCGTGCGCGAGCCCTGCCCAAGGTGGTGGCCGATGCGATCATCGCGTTGAGGGCCCGTCGTCAGGTGCTGCCCCTGGTCGACGCCTACGTCAAGCTCAAGCACAGCCGAGATGCGCTCGACTTCGCCGACCAGATGGCTCTTGCCGCCCTCTTGTCGCAGCGATTTCCCGACATCGGCTCGATGGAACGTCAACGATTTCGGGCCGTGCTCCTGGACGAGTTCCAGGACACCAGCGAGGCTCAGCTCGTGCTCCTGAGAAACCTGTTCGTCGCAGGAGGTGAGCAGGTGCCGGTCACCGCAGTGGGCGACCCGAACCAGTCCATCTACGGGTGGCGCGGGGCGAGTGCCACCACGTTGACCCGTTTTCCGCGCGAGTTCGCTGACGGATCCGGCGCCGCAGAGGTTCTGCCGCTGTCCACGAGCTGGCGCAACGACAACGCGATTCTCCTGGCGGCCAACATCACCTCCGGCCCCCTGCGGGACACGTCCACGGTCGAGGTGTCGGTGCTCCGTCCCCGTCCCGATGCCGGCAGAGGACGGTTGCAGGTGGCTCGACTGGTGAGCACCGAGGCCGAGGCCGCTCACCTGGCCGGCTGGATCGCGCACCGCTGGCTGGATGACCAGGCCCGCCCGACCGGGGTCTCGGCGGCGGTGCTGTGCCGCAAGCGCTCTCAGTTCGGTGCCGTGATCGAAGCCCTTGAGCAGGCTGGCCTGCCCGTCGAGGTGGTGGGGCTCGGCGGGCTGCTCAGCACGCCTGAGGTGTCAGACATCCTGGCTTTGCTCTGGGTGGTTCAGGACCCCACCCGAGGCGACCGACTGATGCGGCTGCTGACCGGGCCCTGGTGTCGTCTGGGGGCTGCTGACCTCGAAGGGCTGGCGGTGTGGTCCCGGGCCCTGCAACGCCGCCAGGCGGCTCGCTCACACGATGCCCGGCCGCAGTCCCCCGGCCCGGCCAGGCCCCCGGTCACCGATCAGGCTCCGGACAGCGCTGACCGCCTCAGCATCGTTGAGGCACTGGACGACCTTCCGTCCGCGGGCTGGGTCGGTACTGGTGGGTCGCGTATCTCGGTGGTGGCACTGAAGCGCCTGCGCGGACTGCGTGACGTGATTCGGGCCCTGCGCTCGATGACGGGTATGCCTCTGGCCGATCTCGTCGGCGAAGCCGAGCGTGCCCTCGGCCTGGACATCGAGGTACTTTCGCGCCCGGAGCACACACCAACGTCGGCCCGTGCCCACCTCGATGCGTTCGCCGAGGTGGCGGCCGGCTTCACCGGCTCAGCCGATCGACCCACACTCGGTGGGTTCCTCTCCTGGCTCGACGCCGCCCAGGCTCAGGAACGGGGGCTGGACAAGGGTTACGTCGAGGTTTCCACAGACGCGGTCCAGGTGCTCACCGTGCACGCAGCCAAGGGACTCGAATGGGACCTAGTGGCCGTTCCCGGACTTGTCGAGGGCTCGTTCCCGGCGCGTTCGAGCTCGACCACCTCGTTCAGGGACGGTCAGTGGACCATGAGCCCGCCCGCGGACAAGGGCTGGGTCGGAGGTCTGCCCGGCGTCCCTTACGACCTGCGAGGGGACTGCGACGGCCTGCCCGTGCTGCGCTGGAAGTCCGCCCCGGACCTCCAGGCGCTGGAGCACGAGCTCTGCGACTTCATCAGTGCCGGGGGTGAGCACGGAATCGAGGAGGAGCGCCGGCTGGCCTACGTGGCATTCACCCGAGCCCGTCGTGAGCTGCTCCTGACCGCTGCCGTGTGGGCTGACCCTACGACCCCGCGGATCACCTCGCGGTTCCTGACCGAGCTGGTTGACCACGAGGACCTCGGTCTGCGACCTCTGGCCTGGGAGCCCATGCCCGAGCCGGATGGTGACGCCAGACCGGCAAACCCTCGCCACCGCGAGCAGGCGAGCGCAGTCTGGCCGTCCGATCCGATGGCAGCTCGGCGCTCACAGCTCAGCGACGCTGCCCAAGAGGTGCTCGAGGCCATGTCGGGCCTCGAGTCGGCGGGCCCCGGCCCGGCGGGCCTCGAGGAAGTGGGCTCTCGCGTCATGGGGGTGCTGGTTGGCCGCGAGCGTGAGCTGGCGGTGCTGCTGGCCGAGCGTGAGTCTTCGGCCCGTCCCGGCGATCTCGAGGTCAGGGTCCCACGCCATCTGTCAGCGTCGGCGGTCGTCTCCCTGGCCGGTGACCCGCAGGGGTTTGCCCGGGATCTTCGCCGGCCGATGCCTGCCGCCCCGGCGATCGCAGCACGTCGTGGTACCGCATTTCACGCCTGGGTCGAGCAGCATTTTGCACGGGCTGCCTTCGTGGACCTCCTTGACCTGCCCGGCAGCGCGGACCAGGACCCCGGCGACGACGAGGAGCTGCCGAGGATGAAGAGCCTGTTCCTGGCCAGCCCCTGGGCCGACAAGACGCCTGAAGCCATCGAGATCGCGATCGAGACAACTGTCGCGGGGATGGCGGTTCGGGGTCGCATTGATGCAGTCTTCCCTCGCCCAGGAGGTGGGTTCACCGTGGTGGACTGGAAGACGGGCGCCAAGCCGTCGGGCGACCAGGCCAGAGCTCGATCGCTGCAGCTCGCGGCGTATCGCCTGGCTTTTGCCCGGTTGCGAGGGCTGGCTCCTGACCAGGTTTCAGCGGCGTTCTACTACGCCGGCACCGGGCAGACCGTGTTTCCCGATCTGGCCGACGGCGATCAGCTCGGGACCGTGCTGGGATCGATCCCGGCCTAGCAGCTCACGGGCTCCCGGGCGTCATCGTGGGGTGCTCGACGGCCCGAACCCGGGCGTCAGGCTCAAGCTCATCGGCGCGCCCTGGCTCAGGAGGCCCAGTTTGCGGGTGCTCGGCGGCCTTCGGATCCTCCGTGTCGGTGGCGTTCGGGTGCCCCGTCTCTGTGGCGTTCTCCGGGCGGCCGGGCTGCGCTGACGGAAGCGTCGGAACTACCGGTTCGTCCTCCGTATCTGCGACGGTCCAGTCATCCAGCTGGCGTAAGCGCTCCGAGCAGGCCTCGATGCCAGTCAGGTTCCCCGCCCCGACCGCCGTAAGCAGCTCAGACACCAGCTTGAGCTCACCCGCAAGCCTGGCGCGGCGTTCCAGGTGCTTGTCCGGCCGGTCCACCCGCGCATGAGCATAGGCCTCGATCACGGAGTCGAAAGCCGAGGGAGATGCCTGGGTGACCAGCGTCGCGAAGTCATCGGCCGGATCCGCAACCTTGGTGTCCTCCCAGCCGGTCAACCCGTGGATGCGACCGGTTGAGGCGTCGCTCTCGTCGGTGAAGACCGCGAGGACCTCCTCGCCGGTCAGGTCGCCATGCGTGGCAGTCGGCGCGAAGCGCCAGAGCGTGACGTCCTCAAGCGACTTTTCCCATCGGGAGAGCAACCCGTTCGGTACGAGTCCGGTGGCTGCAGCCCGGTCCAGGTCCGAAAGTCGGCGGGTGCGATACGTATCGGGGTCGTAGGAGGGCAGCCCCGCCTCTTCGCACAGCGCCAGGTCGAGGTTGTGCAAGGCCGCCAGAGCCCTGCCGAGCTGGGCGGCGATCCCCGGTCCGCCCGGCAGCCGCGCGAAGTCGAGTGGGCGCCCGGCTATGAAGGGATAGACCACGGCCCGGCTCCCGTCGCTCAGGGCCACGAAGCCCTCGGGCGTCGGCACGGAGAAAGGGAGCCGGGGCGACAACAGCGCGAGCAGGGAGACCGAGACGTCCATCTGAGCCCCCGCTGCGGCACTCATCGGTGCACGCACGACCCACCGGCGATCCTGCTTGTCGTTGATGAAGGCAACCTCGAACTGGTCTCCAAGACGCGGCAGGACCATTTCGACGGTCGCCGGGTCGAGTCCCGGCACCGCGGCGCTGGCGATGGCGGCGAGGGCAAGGGGAGTTCGAGACACCCACACACCGTATGTCGAGCGCGCCCCATAGTCTGGAAGGCGTGAGCGGTTCTGCTGAAACTTTGCATGATCTGTCCCTGGCGCGCGGCACGTTGAACCGCGACGGGTTGCTGCGCAGGGACCCCGACCTGCTGCCTCTGCTGCTCAAGGACTCCCGAACCCGCGTCGTGGAGCTGATCGGTGGCCGGGCTCAGGTCATTGAGTCCGACCGCGAGTGCGCCCTCTTGCTGCGCTCGCCACAAGCGCGTGACTCACACCGGCTGGCAGTGTTCCTGGGACATGACAGCGAGGGCACGCCATACGTCGGGGTGGTCGGAGCGGCCGGAGAGATCCAGGACGGCAAGGACCCCGTCGGCACGGCGCCGTGGCGGACTCTGCGCGAGGTGGGGGTGCTGCTCTCGGACAGGGACGCAGGCTTGTTCGTGACTATTCAGGGACTGGCGAACTGGCACGCCTCGCACGTCCACTGTCCGGTGTGTGGCGCGACCACGGAGCCCGACCAGGCAGGCTGGATCAGGCGTTGCACCCGAGATCGCACCGAGCACTACCCCCGCACAGACCCGGCCGTGATCATGGCGGTGACCGACTCAGCCGACCGCCTCCTGCTGGCGCGTAGCCCGCACTGGCCACCGGGCCGGCTCTCCGTGCTGGCTGGCTTCGTCGAACCGGGGGAGTCTCTGGAAGCAGCGGTGGCGCGTGAGGTCTTCGAAGAGGTCGGGTTGGTTGTCGGGCAGGTGCGCTATCTGGGCAACCAGCCGTGGCCGTTCCCGTCATCGCTGATGGTTGGCTTCACCGCCCGGGCCGTGGACGTCGACCTCCGCCTGGACCAGGAGGAGATCGTCGAGGCGCTCTGGGTCAGTCGCGACGACCTGCGCGAGATGGTCCTGGCCGGAACCTTCGGCCTCTCGCCAACGGTCTCGATCGCCCGCAGAATGATAGAGCGCTGGTACGGCGCAGCGATTGGCCAGAACACGGAGCGCAACGCCTGAGGTTCCCGCTGAGCCTGGTCCGGCGGAGCCGCTCTGACCCTTGAGCTGCTGAGATCAGGCCAGTCTTAGCCGAACCTCGGCCAGCGACGGGTTGGTGGCTGACGTGCCGTCCGGAAAGACGACTGTCGGGACGGTCTGGTTTCCGCCATTGACGCTCATGACGTAGTCGGCTCCGCCCTGATGCTGCTCGATGTCGATCTCGTTGTAGCCGATCCCGTCACGGTCCAGGGCTTTCTTGAGCCCGCGGCAGTAGCCACACCATGGCGTGCTGAACAGGTTTATGGTGCCGGTGGCGGGCAGGTCGTGAGCCGCGGACATACGATCTCCTCAAACATCAGGTGTTGGGTGACCCCATCAACCACGCCCAGACCCCAATCCTTCCCGGGTGGCCGGCGCAGGGTTCCGTAGGGGATAACCCGGGGTTCCCGGGAGCGATGACGAAAGACTTCCGGAAGGATAAGCACTGGCTTCCCGGAGGGGTCACCTGGCACCGGTGTCTGAGAGGATCTGAGGCGATGTCACTCCCACAGGACCCACCCAGGCTCACTCCGACTGCAGATGACATTCTCGATGCCCTGGACCCCGAGCAGCGGGAGGTGGCCGAGTCCCCGAGAGGGCCCATGTGTGTGCTTGCAGGAGCCGGGACCGGAAAGACACGGGCCATCACCCACCGGATCGCCTACGGCGTGCTGAGCGGCGCCTACCAACCTTCGCGAGTGCTTGCCGTCACGTTCACTGCCAGGGCTGCCGGTGAGATGCGCACCCGGCTCCGCGAGCTTGGGGTTCCCGGCGTTCAGACCCGGACCTTTCACGCCGCCGCGCTCCGCCAGCTGCACTACTTCTGGCCCCAGGCGATTGGTGGCGCAGCCCCGGAGGTGTTGCCGCACAAGGCCTCCGTGGTCGCCGAGGCCGGCTCACGGCTACGCCTTCAGCTCGACCGCGTTGCGGTGCGCGACCTCGCGGCCGAGGTGGAGTGGGCGAAGGTCAGCCTCCTGACGCCAGAGACCTATGTCACAGCTGCCCGTCGGGCGGGCCGGGACCCTGCCGGCCTGGATGCGACTGCCATGGCACGCCTGCTGCAGACCTACGAAGAGGTCAAGGCCGAGCGAGGGGTCATCGACTTCGAGGACGTGCTGCTGCTGGCCGTGGGCATCCTCGCCGATCGCGAGGACATCGCCCGGGTTGTGCGCTCGCAGTACCGGCACTTCGTGGTCGATGAGTACCAGGACGTCAACGCGCTGCAGCAACGGCTGCTTGACCTCTGGGTGGGTGAGCGGGACGACGTGTGTGTGGTCGGGGACCCGGCCCAGACGATCTACTCCTTCACCGGCGCGACACCAAGGCATCTGCTGGAGTTTCCGCAGCGTTACCCCAACGCACAGGTCGTCCGGCTGGTCCGCAACTACCGGTCGACGCCACAGATCGTGGCCCTCGCCAACATCCTTGTGCGAGCAGGCTATTCACAGGGTGGCCAGCCAGAAGGCTCCCCAGTCACTGAGCCGCTCCAGCTCCGCTCGCAGGGGCAGGACGGTCCGACGCCGAGCCTCACGCCGTACCCCGACGACCCGGCTGAGGCGATCGGCGTGGCCACAGCGATCAAGTCGCTGGTCAACCGTGGCACCCCCGCCAGCCAGGTCGCCGTCCTGTTTCGGACCAATGCCCAGTCCGAGGCCTATGAGTCCGCGCTCGCGGAGGCCAAGGTCGCCTACCTCGTTCGTGGTGGTGAGCGGTTCTTCGCCCGCAAGGAGGTCCGCGGGGCGATCCTGTTGATGCGCGGAGCGGCCAGAGGAGACGACGGTGGCAAACCTCTCGTTGCGCTGGTCCGCGATGTCATTGCCGGAGTCGGCTGGACCGAGCAGTCGCCGTCTTCCGGTGGGGCGATGCGGGATCGCTGGGAGTCCCTGCAGGCTCTGGTCGCCCTGACCGACGACTTCGTCGCCACCGATCCCTCGGCGCGGCTGAAGGATGTGGTGCACGAGCTCGACGAGCGCGCGGCGGCCCAGCATGCGCCGACGGTCGAGGGCGTCACCCTGGCCTCGCTGCATGCTGCCAAGGGCCTTGAGTGGGACTGTGTGTTCATCGTGGGCTGTAGCGAGGGCCTGATCCCGATCAGCCTGGCGCAGGGACCCGAGGCTATCCAGGAGGAACGACGGCTGATGTATGTCGGGCTGACTCGCGCCAGGCGCGAGCTACGGCTCTCGTGGTCCGGGGCGCGGAACCCTGGCGGGCGGGCCGGCAGGCGCCCGTCGCACTTCCTCGAGGAGGCGGCCAGCATCCTCGGCGACGGTGCGCGGTCATCGGCCCGGGCGACGGCTGCGCCCGCCGGGGGCGGCCCGGGGGGAAGACACAGATCAGCCAAGGCCGCGAAGACCTCGAAGTGTCGGGGCTGTGGCAAGGACCTGGTCACCGGGGCGACCCGCAAGGTCGGGCGCTGCCAGGACTGCCCGCCGACGTATGACGAGGCGACCTTCACGTCGCTGCTCGGCTGGCGGCTCGAGGTGGCGGGCCGGGCCAAGGTCCCTGCGTATGTGGTCTTCACCGACGCCACGTTGACCGCGATAGCCGAGAAGCGTCCCTCGAACCGGGGTGAGCTGGCCATGATCTCCGGGGTCGGCGCGCGCAAGCTCGAGCGCTACGGAGACCAAGTTCTGGCAGTCATGAGTGGTTCCGATCCGTCGGAGATCGCCGAAAAGTGTTCTGCTGTAACGGAGTTGGCAGACGATGATGCCTAGGTCACCACGGTGACCGGACGAGCCGAATTAATGACGTTGCCTGCACCGCGAGCGTGCCCTAACCTGGACCTACGTCCGGGCCCGCCGTTCCAGGTGGTCGTGCCCGGACCCAGCACACAGATGAGGAGGTTGGCCCTGATGGAGAGCATCAGCATGACGAACGCGACGTGGATGACGCGCGCCGCCTTCTCGTCCCCGTCCCCGCAGGCTGCCGACCGCAGCCTCACCTTCGGCGTCCGCGGCGTGTTCCGCGCCTCGAGTCACAACGCACTGGCTGTCAAGGATGTTGCACACTTCCGTTCCGGGAGACCACCGGTCTAGCTTCTCAAGACCAGGTCACCTCCAGGCCGCGGAACCCGACATCCGGGATCCGCGGCTTTTGCGTTGTCCCGCAACAGTTCCCCTGATGAGTACGCCCCCCAGACCGGGGGAGATGAGACCAAGGACGTGAAAACCCGATGCAGCTCACCGCACTAGCTGACCTGGGCGCGCAGGCTGGAGACGCTCGTACCGATATTCCGTGTCTGGAGTACGACGCCGCGTTGTGGTTCGCCGAGATCCCTGCAGACGTCGAGGTCGCCAAGACGCTCTGCCGGTCGTGCCCGGTGCTCAGGTCCTGTCTTGCCGGCGCGCTCTCCCGCCAGGAACCGTGGGGCGTCTGGGGCGGCGAGCTGTTCGTCCACGGGGTCATCGTGGCGAGCAAGCGCCCTCGTGGACGGCCACGCAAGAACCTGGCCGCCGCCTGACCTTGACCGCCGCTCAGATCTCTTCAGCTTCTCGCGCGTCACGCCGCATCATGCGGTCCGACCACCCAGGCCCAGAGCCATTTTCGAACAACCCCTCAAGGAGCCTCACCATGTACTCACCACTGAAATGGCTGCCCTCATCAATGAACGCTGGGTACCCGTTGCTGAACGACATGCTGTTCCGAGCGTCCCGGGCAGAGTTCTCACGGGACCATGGGCGGCCTGGCGGGACCCGCGGCTCGCTGCGGATCAACCTCGACGTTCGGCGTGCACGCCGGCCGAGTCCCTGAGGCTGAGGTCGCTTGTGGAGCCACCGTAACCACTGCAGCCATATTAGAGTCGGCTGTCGTGAGCACCCTCTCTGCAGCGCAGGTGTCGACCCGGCGTGAGTCCGTCGTCAGGGCCCTGACGTCGCCGGACCTCGCCTCCATCGTTGATCTCGTGGTCTGGGTCGAGGCCGGCGGCGACAGTCCTTGCGGCGATGGACCAGTGGCGATGGCTGCCAGCCACGTCGGGCGCGTCAGGCTGCACCTCGACGGGAGTCATCAGGTCCTTGAGGGGCTGGATCCCATCGCCAGCGAGGACCCGATGGCCTTCTTGCCCTATGACCGCGAGTGTGCCAGCCCGGGGCCACGGACCTCGGGGGAGAACGCCTATCCGTATGCCGCCTCGAGGATTCTCTCGCTGTTTGCCGATCCGACCCGCAGCCCTGACGTCGCGGTCATCCACACGCCACGCCACTTCTTTCCGGAGCAGGGCGGCCATGTCGGCGAGCACGGCTCACTGGATGTCATCCAGTCCAGAGCTCCGCTGCTGCTGTCCGGCAGGGGAGCTGCCAAGCATGGCATCGTGGACGCGCACGCCAGGTTGGTTGACGTCTGCCCGACTCTGGCCGCTCTGGCCGGTGTCCCCGACAGCGAGCTGCGCGATCTCGCCGGGGTCCCGCTCGACGGGCGGGTGCTCACGGCATACCTCGACGGTGGGGGGCTGGCAGAGCCCAAGGTGATCGGCATCCTGTGGGACGGCGCTCACTGCGGGGACTTGTTGCGTCTCGCCGAGAGCGGCGAGCTCCCCGGAATCGCAAGGCTGATAGCCAACGGCGTGGCACTGCGTGGCGGGGCGGTGGCACAGTTCCCGAGCGTTACCCTCACCAACCACACCTCGATCCTCACCGGGGTCGGGCCGGGTCGTCATGGGGTCCTGGGCAACGTCTTCTTCGACCGGGGAACCGGCGAGCAGGTGGTGGCCAACGACTCGGCGACCTGGCACCGCAGCGCCGAGTGGCTGCGCCCGGGGGTCAGGACGGTCTTCGAGATGGTCAACAGCCTCGAGCCGCAGGGTGGATCAACACGGGGGGAGGGCAGCGAGTCCCCGGAGAGGAACGCAGTACCGCGGACAGCCTGTGTCAACGAGGCCGTTGATCGTGGCGCTGACTACTCCACGATGGCGATCATCCGTGCCAGTGGCATCTCGTCAGGGGCTGGCGGCATGGGTGACCGGCTACCGGAGGCGGCCGGCTCCGTCCACCTGTGTGAGAGTGCCCACCTCGATGACTCGTACTACCGCTGGGGCACCCAGGTCGACGATCTCGGGCTGGAGCAGATGCGAGTGCTGTGGGGGAGCCTGGAGTCGGCGCCCACCCTGACCTGGTGGGCGGCGGTTGTCAGTGATGCCGGACACCATGCCGGCGGTCCGCGAAGCGACATCGCCCGGGACTCGCTGCGTGATGCCGACTCGCGCCTGATGTCGTTCCTGGGCCATCTCGATGATCTCGGGATCACCGACCAGGTGACGTTCCTGCTCACCGCCGATCACGGTTTTGAGAGCTCGGACCCCAGCGTCGTCGGCTCCTGGCGGCCAGCCCTCGAACGTCTCGAGATACCGTTTCGTGACGAGGGCCCGGGGTTCATCTACCTGATGCCGGATCGCGATCACGCCTAGCGCCGTGGCGGCAGTGGAGACTGGACCGATGAACGACGAAAAGGCCGGCATGGCCTGCACAGTGTGTGGACGTGTGGCCGACGACGAGTCCGCCGCTCACATCACCTGGGCGTTTGCGGTAGAAGAGAACGGACGGGTCTGGACCTGCGACCTCTGCAGCCGTGAGCATCTTCGCAGCATCGAGGGCAAGCTTGACTCCGCATGGTGGTGAACCCATGGTGGTGAACAAGCCAACGGCTTGGCTCCGCGGCGAGACTCTCAACGGCACCCAGGTTTGGCAGGAACGCTTTGACGGTACCTACGTCTGCGACAGGAAGAGGTCGAAGGGCGGGAGGTCGGCATCTGGCAGCCAGCGGTCCACGATGGCACGGCCGGGCACCTCACCCTGGATCTGGCAGAGCACGCCGATGCCGCCAAGCCACACGCGATGGATCAGCAGGTAGGCGGGTGGCAGGTTCAGCTTGAGCCCCATCATGAAGTCGGAACGGCGCGGGTCGTGCAGATGCAGCGTCATCGAGCGCAGCCAGGCCCGCGAGAAAGTGAAGGTGTCGGTCCGCAGCGGCTCCATGAAAGGCCCCAGGAAGGCAAGCAGCGCGTCCGGGTCGATGTCAATCGAGTCCTTGACGAATCCCTGACTTCGCAGACCCTCCAAAGACCCCTTGGCGTCGCCCATCAGTGCCAGGGTGAGCAGCTGACCCATCTCGACCGGGAGGCCGTGCGGCAACCGGTTGACAGCCCCGAAGTCGAGAACCCCGAGCCGGCCGTCCGGCAGCATCCGGAAGTTGCCGGGGTGGGGGTCTGCATGCAGCAGCCCGGCCCTTTGCGGCCCGGCCAGCAGAAACTCCAGATAGCGGCTGGCTGCGGCGTCGCGGGTCTTCTGCGAACCACTGGCGATGATTGTCGACAAAGGGGTCCCGTCGAGCCATTCGCTGACGATGACGTTGCCCTTGTGGTGGACCACGTCGGGAATGGCGAACTGAGGGTCCCCCGCGAACGCCGCCGCAAACGCCTTCTGGGACTTCGCCTCCAGCGCGTAGTCCAGCTCCTCGGCCACACGGCTCTTGAGCTCATCAAGGATCGGTTTGATGTCCAGGCCGGGGATCCAGACGGCGGCGAGGCGGGCAACCCGTGAGACCTGGCCGAGGTCGCTGATGAGTGCCTGGCCCGCGCCGGGGTACTGCAGCTTGACGGCCACGTCACGGCCGTCCTTCCAGACGGCACGGTGCACCTGGCCGATTGAGGCTGCGGCCGCGGGCTTGTCATCGAAGGAGAGGAACTTCTGCCTCCAGCGCGGCCCCAGCTCTGCCACCAGCACAGCGTGGACGATCGAGGCAGGCATGGGCGGCGCAGCGTCCTGCAGCTTGGTCAGGGTCGCGCGGTACGGCCCGGCGAGATCCTCCGGCATGGCTGCCTCGAAGATGGACATCGCCTGGCCGAACTTCATCGCCCCGCCCTTGAGCTCACCCAGGACCTTGAAGAGCTGATCTGCCGTGCGGGCCTGGACCTCGGCGGCCACAAGCTCGGCAGGCTTCCCACCGACCCGCTTGCCAAGGCCCCACGCGGTGCGGCCGGCGAGCCCCAGTGGCAGGCTCGCGAGCTTGACCGTGCGCATGGCGGCCCTGCGGGGTATTTCACTCACCTCGTCATTGTCGCGTGCCGGGTGGTGCATCCGCACTGTGGATGGCGAAACCAGCGCCTGCTGAGGATGGCCGGCCAGGGTAGCGAGACCTCCAGCGAGAGGTCGTTCGGCACCGGCTGCCCATCCAGACAGGTGTGCACCAACATCGCCGCCACCCCGATGGTCATGGCGCTCAGGGTGCTCTCCAGATTGACCGGGGCGCCGGGACGCAGCGGCCAGACAGGGGAGAGCTGCGACAGCACTGCGGGCCAGGCGGCATCCCTGTCACGCCGGTGCAGATCCATGCAGGACAGGCATGGTCCCTGGCCTCCGCTGATCAGCGGGCCGACCTGGACCCGATGTGGCTGAACGACCAGGGGAAGATGCGGTATGCCGCGTCGCCGCCACGGCTCGCCCGCGTCCGCGTGGATCGCCCCCACGGCGGCCAGCACCACCAGATCGGGGTTCGCGGGCGGGTCTTGACTCCCACGGAACACGCCCCGCGTCTCACCGGCCCCGCGCCCCCGAAGCTCCAGGTCCACCGTGTTCACGGCGTTCGGGCCAACGCTGACCTGGCCGATCCCGCCCGCCCTGAGAAGATCTGCGAGGGCGGACGGCAGGTCGCCCTCGCCGCTGATCACGACGTGCTGAGCGGATCTGGCGGCGACGTAGTCGAAGCCGTCGCCAGGCAGGCCATAGGCGGCCGCAACCGCCAGGGCGGTGGTGTCGGGCCGGCGTGGATGCCGCGGTGGGCCCCCGGCCGCGGACAACCAGGCCCGGTCCGTGTCGGTGTCGACCAGCAGATGGTGCTCGCCCAGGATCGCCATGAGCTCCGAGACCCGGTTGGCGTCAATGCCTGCGTTCGCAGCTGTGGCGTACAGCATCCGGGTATCCATGCTCCCGTCCAGGCCCTCAGCCATGACGATCTCGGCTTCGGTGAGTCCGTCCAGCACGACTCCGACGTCAGGGCACAGACCCAGCTGCAGCGATCCCGGACCACGTCGCAGTGGTTGTGCATGGCTCTTGAGTCTCGGTCTGCTGCTCATGGGATTCCTCTGGCGAAGGGGCGGTAGGAGGAATCTGTCATGGTCCTGGACGGGCTGAGCGCTCATCCACAGCTGCTGGGCAGCGCTCCCCATCCAGAGATGGCCTTGCCCGTGCCGGCCGACACCGACAACACGAAAGGGGCGGCCCCTGAGCTGATGCTCAGGTGCCGCCCCTTCATGTACCTCGGTAGTTGGTGACTCTCGCTCTGGTGGCTGGTCAGGCCTTGCCGAGAATACGGTTGAGGTTCGTGCCGCAGACGGGGCACTTGCCCTTGGCCATGCGGCGGCCGTTCGTCTCAACGACCTTGCCAGTGGCGTCGCGCTTCTCCTTGCACTTCACGCAGTAGAAGTCACCCGTGTACGTTTCGCCGGTCTCTACAGATTCTGCCATTTGTCAACGTCTCCTGTTTCTTTCCAGCCGCTGTATGCGGCGCCGGACTCGTGTCACCCTAGACCAGGCTGAGCACAACTTGGTGCACTGGCGTGCGTTTCTCGTGCTCAGGTTCGCTGCAGCGGTCTTCGCGACCTGGGCGGGGCGAGGGAGCATGACGGTCAAAACGCCCATCTGGGTGGCCTTCAGGCCCTGGCCCCGAAGTCGCCGGACGTCGGCGTGACCACGTCCCCTTTGTCAGCATTGCCCGGCTTCTGAGCGAAATATGATGTGATTTGTCAGACTCTTGGCCTAGGTTTTGAACGTGGACACAGGAGAGATAGAGGTCAGGAGGAGCAGGCAGAGGCGCCGGACGGTCAGCGCCTATCGCGAGGGTGGCCGGACGATCGTGCTCATTCCGGCGCGGTTCTCTGCTGACGAGGAGCGAGCCTGGGTGGACGCGATGATGCTGCGGCTGGCCGCAGGTGACAAACGCCGCCGGCCCAGTGATGAGCAGCTTCGGGTGCGGGCTGCCGACCTGTCCAGGCGATTCCTCGGCGGGCTGGCCAAGCCGGTCAGCATCGCCTGGGTCACCAACCAGAACTCCCGGTGGGGTTCCTGCACCCCGGCCGACGGGACGATCCGCATCTCCGGGCGGGTCAAGGGGATGCCGTCCTGGGTGCTCGACTACGTGATTCTGCACGAGCTGACGCATCTGCTCCAGCAGGGCCATGGTGAGGAGTTCTGGTCACTGCTGGAGCGCTACCCGCGCACGGAGCGGGCGCGGGGCTATCTCGAGGGCGTCGCGGCCACCGCTGGTCTGGAGCTGCCCGACGACCTCAACGACGACCCGACCGACGACCCGACCGACGACCCGACCGATGGCCTGACCGATGGCCTGACCGACGGCGTGAACCGCCTTGACCGACCTGCCGAGATCTGA
>JBDTWH010000274.1:0-1863 GCA_040006795.1 Actinomycetota bacterium
CGACGGTGATGAGTTCGAAGGTGGCGCGACCGTCGGGGCCGGCGAATGACCAGGTCATTTCGAGTACGCCGGGCGCGTTGCGTACGGGCTTAACACACAACGCCGAGGGCCAGGGAGTCGACGGATCCGCCGCGTAGGCGTCGCAGGCTGGACCGAACTTTTCTTTGGCCGCAAGGCGAAAAGCGGTGCGGTGTTCGGGTTTGAGCCGTCGGTAGTCACTGTCAAATGCCGGGGTCGTCTCGAACTTCACGATTTCGCAGCCGGGGGACCGATCTCGTCCAGGTGGGTGAGGAAGTCATCGGTCGACTCGTGCACGGCCACCTCGCCGCGGGCAACGTGCTCGTCGACTTCCCGCTCACGCCGCTGCCACTGTTCGGTCCAGAACCACGCCTGATCGGCCGGCACTGGCAAGGCCGCTCGCAACTCGATCACGCCGTCACCGCGCTCGAGGATCTCGACCTGCGCGCCCGGCTCATCCAGATGCATCCGGCGGCGTAGCTCGCTCGGCAACGCGATAAGTCCGCGGGACTGCAGTCCGACGTAGCCATGAAAAGTCACACCCCAACTATGGCAGTGCAGCAGATAAGCTGCAATACTTCACCACTGATTTACCGCTCATCCGTACATCGGATGTGCAAAGACATGGATGGGGCGCCGGGTGCGTGATCCTCCGCATGGAAGACGGCTCCCTTCATCAGGTAGTTTTACGATCCTTGCAGGCCTTTTCCTGGGAGTTGAGCAGCGGTGATCGTTCTTCACGCGTGGTGGTCGATCCAGAACGATCCCACGGGTGAGCTGATCGTGTGGGCCGAGGACTCCGAGGCGCCGTCGCAGCCGCCTGTGCGCCGGGGTCGCCGGCCCAAACGGCGTGCTCATCCTTTCGCCGTCCCCGCGCAGGCGTTGGTCGCAGCGACGGCCTGCGAGGGTGCCCTGGGTACGGCGGTTCTGGCTATGCCGAACCAAGGTCGGGGCCCGTCTGCCTCAGCGGAGGTGAGCCGAGTCCGTGAGTCATCGCGGATCACGGAGTCCTTGGTCGAAGGGCAGTGGGAGGTCCCGACCCTGGCACTGGACTCTCAGATCGCCCTGGGATTCCTGCTGGCAGTCTGCGACGTCGAGACCGACGGTGAACGACCGATCGCCGGTAGTGACGTGCGTGCGCTGCAGGCTCTCGCCGGGTTTGCCGTAGATCTGGTCGGACGCGGCCGGGTGCTGCCAGGCGTGCGGGAAGCGGGCGACGGCCGGGCAATGGCGAAATGGTCTGCCGTGGTGACCGGGGCGGACGCCGCGTGGTTGCGCGAACTGGCCGCGGGACTGCCCGGCTCCTTCACAGCTTCGTGCCCGGCTGGCGTTGACCGAAGTGCGGCCGTGGTGCGGTCGCTGGCCGCTGCGACAGATGTTCTGGTTGACGCAGCGGTGCGCTCACGCCTGGGCCCAATTCCGCGCCGACGCGCCGTGGCCTCGTTTCGATCGGCACTGACCGGCTCCGATCCTTACTTCGCCACGACCCCGGTCGCCTTCGCCGCTCTGGATGAGGCGCTGGCTGACTGGCAGCGGGAGGTCACCCAGGTCGGTGTGGTCCGTGCCTGCTTCCGGCTGGTGGAGCCGCAGGGAGCGGCCGCGGCAGCGCCGGGCGAGGGCGCGCCCGACGGCTCGTGGCGGGTGGACTTCGCGTTGCAGTCCACGGAGGAGCCGAGCCTGGTCGTTGACGCCGCACAGGTGTGGCGGGCTAGGGGGGCGTTGCGGGCGCTGGCGCGTCACGTCGCCGATCCGCAGGAGACCCTGCTGGGTGAGCTCGGGCGCGCGGTACGGCTCTACCCGGGCATCGAGGGTGCCTTGCACACGGCCAAGCCGTCGTCGCTGACC
>JBDTWH010000275.1:0-5823 GCA_040006795.1 Actinomycetota bacterium
ACAGCACCAGTGACAGCACCAGTGACAGCACCAGTGACAGCACCAGTGACAGCACCAGTGACAGCACGAGCGACAACACCGGAGGTACGTCCTGAAAGCCGATACGAGCCGTCAGTGGCGTCTGCTGGACCTGCAGGCGCTGGACACGCGACTGGACCAGATCGCGCATCGCAGGGCCACGCTGCCTGAGATCGCTGAGCTGCGCGTACTTGATGCTGAGATCTCCACGGTGAACGATGATCTGGTGCGGGCCCGGACGGCCCTTCAGGATGTCCAACGTGAGATCACCAAGGCCGACACCGACGTCCAGCTCGTGCGTGAGCGCACCGTTCGCAACCAGGCCCGGATGGACGCGGGTCAGGGAACTGCGAAGGACATGCAGGCCCTTCAGCATGAGGTCGAGTCACTGGCCCGGCGACAGTCCGCGCTTGAGGACATCGAGCTCGAGGTGATGGAGCGCGCCGAGGGCCTGGCTGCCGACGTCAGCCGGCTCGAGGCCTCCAGCGCTGAGATGACTGCCCGAGCTGACGGCCTGAAGTCGGTTCGTGACAAGAACCTTGCCGAGCTCGACGCGGAGGTTGAGCAGATCGGTCGCTCGCGGGCGGATGTCGTGGTCGGCGTGGGAGATGACCTCGTGACCCTCTACGAGAAGATCCGCGCGTCCAGTGACGGCATCGGAGCCGCGGTTCTGGCAAAGCGCCGGTGTGAGGGCTGCAACCTGGAGCTGAACCAGGGCGAGATCAACAGGTTCGCTGCTGCCGCCGAGGACGAGGTGCTCCGCTGTGAGGAGTGCCGCCGAATCCTGATCCGCACAGCCGAGTCCGGTATCTGAGGAGGCGTCGTGGGTGGGCGTCGACTTGTCGTCGAGGCTGATGGCGGATCGCGCGGCAACCCCGGCAACGCCGGTTATGGCGCGCTGGTCCGTGACGGCCTCACCGGTGAGGTGATTGCTGAGCGGGCCGAGTCTGTGGGCATTGCCAGCAACAACGTCGCCGAGTACTCGGGCCTGGTCGCCGGGTTGGAGGCTGCCTCCCAGATCGACACTGGCGCCGACGTGACAGTCCGGCTGGACTCGAAGCTTCTTGTGGAGCAGATGAGCGGACGCTGGAGGATCAAGGCGCCCGACCTTCGGCGCCTGGCGCTGGTGGCCCGCGATGTTGCGGCTGAGTTCAGCGCTGCTGGTGGGTCGGTGACCTACACCTGGATTCCCCGTGCCGAGAACTCCGCGGCCGACGCGCTGGCGAACTCCGCCATGGATGGGGAGTCCGTCAGCTGGACCAGGGACCTCGCCGGTTCTGACACGAGCCTCGACCCTGACGCGGTCACCATTGATGACATCGTCCAGAACCCCGACCTGGGGGAGCCAACGAGAATCGTGCTGGTGCGTCACGGCGTCACGGACTTCACGGTTGCGGGCAAGCTCGACGGACGGGGAGGTGCCGACCCTGCCCTGAATGGCGAGGGTCTGCGACAGGCCAGGGCTGCCGCTGCCGGGGTTCGTGCGTTCATCGGCGACACCCCGGCGTCTGTGATCACCTCAAGCCTGAGACGGGCGATCGAGACCGGTGCCGCGATTGCCGCGGAGCTTGGCGTGCCCGCGCAGATCGACGCCGACTGGGATGAGCAGAATTTCGGTGACTGGGACGACATGAGCATGAGCGACCTCGCGGCCCGGCATCCGCAGGAGCTTCTACGATTTCGCAACGACCGGCAGTACTCTCGACCCGGCGGTGAGGCGCATGCCGATCTCGAAGTGCGGGTGCTCGCCGCTTTCGAGCGGGCACGGGTGGCGGGGGGCACGATGGTGGTGGCCAGTCACCGCAAGCCGATCATCACCGTGCTCGCGCACGTGCTGGGGATCCCACACGAGCGCATCTGGCGGATGGCCACCGAACCGGCGTCCCTGACCACGGTAGAGGTCTGGGCAGATGGCGGCGCGTCGGTCGCCTTCGTCAACCGCACCAGCCACCTGCGCTGACCGGTCTCGAACTGCTGACATCCGCCAGACTGTGGAATCCTTGGGTCATGAGCGAGCGAGCGGGCGAGCGACCAGCCATGAGCTATGCCGGGGACGTCGACCCCTCGGATGCCTACGTGGAGCTGCAGACTGACGGCGATGCCGTTCTGGTCGACGTACGGACCAGTGCGGAGTGGAGCTATGTCGGGCTGCCGGACCTGACCCAGATCGGCAAGTCAGTCATCTTCCTTGAGTGGCAGCATTTCCCGGACGGCACTCTCAACGGACATTTCGTCGAGCAGCTGCGTGCGGCGGGCGTGCGCGAGGGCGTCCCGATCTACTTCCTGTGCCGATCCGGCGCGCGATCAGCCTCAGCAGCCCGGGCCGCCACTGCTGCCGGGCTCGGACCGGCATACAACGTCTCTGACGGCTTCGAGGGCCACCTGGGTCCTGATGGTCACCGGGCAGTCTCGGGCTGGAAAGCCGTCGGACTGCCCTGGAGACAGGGGTGAGCGAGCTGCGTCCAGACACTCTGGCCGTTCGCGGAGGCCAGGTCCGCAGTGCCTTCGACGAGACCTCCGAGGGACTCTTCCTCACCTCGGGGTACGTCTACGCCTCGGCGCAGGAAGCTGAGGCGGCCTTCAAGGACGAGATCGACCGGTTCGTCTACTCCCGCTATGGCAACCCCACGGTGGCGATGTTCCAGGAGAGGATGCGCCTGCTCGAGGGCGCCGAGGCGTGTTTTGCCACGGCGACGGGGATGTCCGCGGTCTTTGTCGCCCTCGCCGCACTCCTGGGCAGGGGAGACCGGGTGGTCAGCTCCCGCGGGCTGTTCGGCTCCTGCTTCGTGATCCTGGACGAGATCCTGCCGCGCTGGGGCGTCCAGACCGTCTTCGTCGACGGGAGCGACCTGGACCAGTGGCGTGAGGCGCTGTCGGAGCCGGCGGCAGCCGTGTTCTTCGAGTCGCCCAGCAATCCCATGCAGGAGCTCGTCGACATCCGCGCCGTCTGTGATCTCGCGCATGGTGCGGGCGCAAAGGTGGTCGTCGACAACGTCTTCGGCACCCCGGTCTTCTCCAAGCCGCTCGAGCACGGCGCGGACGTCATCGTCTACTCGGCAACCAAGCACATTGACGGGCAGGGCCGGACCCTCGGTGGTGCGATCCTGGGCACCTCTGAGTTCATCGACGGCCCGGTCAAGAACCTGATGCGCCATATCGGCCCGTCCATGTCGCCCTTCAACGCCTGGGTGCTGCTCAAGGGTCTGGAGACCCTGTCCCTTCGGGTGGACAGGATGTCCGCCTCGGCACTGAAGCTCGCAAACATGCTGGAGGCCCACCCGAGGATCTCTCGTGTCCTCTATCCCTGGCTGGAGTCGCACCCGCAGCATGACCTTGCCAGAAAGCAGATGTATGGCGGCGGGACGGTGGTGACGTTCGAGCTGGCCGGCGGCAAGGACCAGGCGTTCTCGGTGATGAACGCCCTGGAGATTGTTGACATCTCGAACAACCTGGGCGATGCCAAGTCGATGATCACCCACCCGGCCACGACCACGCACCGGCGTCTGGGGCTGGAGGGCCGCCTGGCGGTGGGCATCACCGACGGGGTCCTGCGGGTCTCGGTAGGCCTGGAGGATGTGCGCGACCTGATCGATGACTTCGACCGCGCTCTGGCCTGACGCCTGCCAGGGGAGCCATCAGCCGCTGCTGGTCACCGGAGCCATGCGTCCAGAATCCACGGATGGCCCGGGCGGACCGGCTCGGTCACCGTCGCCTCGAATCGCCCTGCCACCACCCGTTGGAGATCCTTCGCTGTCCGGGCGTCCACGCCTTCCTCACAGAGGTGCCGGGCCACCAGCCCGCGGGTGTGCTTGGCCATGTGCGTGGCGCCGGGCACCCGGACCCGAACCCATCGGGTGGCGAGGTCGCCCTGAGGCACCCAGGCCGCGGCATACGTGCTCGAACGGCAGTCGACGATCATTCCCCGCCGGGCTGCGACAGGGAGCACGGTGGCCAGGGGGGCACGCCATACAGACGCCAGGGGGCCTAGGTCACCGAGGTTCACACCCATGGACAGGCGATACGGGGGGATCTTGTCGGCCGGTCGCAGGGCCCCGTACAGGGCCGAGATCACGACCAGCCAGCGGTTGGCGCGGCGTCGGGTCGCCGAGTCCATCGACGGCAGCCCCAGGGCGTCATACAGAACACCGGTGTAGAGGTCTGCGACAGGCACCGCGGGCGCGGACTCCAGCCGGATGTTGTGGGCGATGTCTGCGCGAAGGTTGCCGCTGACTCCCAGCAGGGCCGGGGCGTCGGGGTCGGCGCTGATCCGGGCGAGCTCTGCGGCCACGGCCATGCGGGTGGGGGCGAGCTCGGGGAAAGCGACCAGTGCCGGGTTCGCGGGCCGGCCCCGGGCTCGCCCGGTCTTGGTCTCTGAGGGTGGAAGCAGGATCAGCACCTCACCGAGGGTAGGCGACTCGCGGGCGAGCGGGGGCGCCGCTCTGGCCCGGACTGCCTGAGGTCGAGGTTCTGACTAGGGTGTGCAGATCAGCGGCGTCGATCCTTGCTCGGGTGGAGGGAGGAGGCTCCACAGGCCGAGGCCACGGTTACGCTCATCGAAGCCGATGTCGCAACGTGCAGCGTTCGCTTCGCTACTACGAGGGAGGTGAGGTACCCGTGACCCGTGGCAGTCCTGTCCGGCTGGTGGCCACAGACCTCGACGGCACCCTGTTGCGCAACGATGGTCTGTGCTCGCCTCGGACCCGGGCTGTGCTGGCGGCCGTGGAGCGCGCCGGCATTCAGGTCATGCTCGTGACTGCCCGTCCGCCTCGATGGCTGCAGGATGTCGCCGACGTCGTCGGCGCACACGGCCTTGCCCTGTGCGGGAACGGCGCATTCGTCTATGACGTTCGCCGTCGGAAGGTCCTTGCCGAGCACTGCCTGTCCGCCGCGGACGTCGAGAAGCTCGCCATCGATCTGCGAAACACGTTGCCCGGCATAGTCTTTGCTGTTGAGAGCGGTGCGGGCTATCGCAGGGAGAAGGAGTACCTCGACGAGTACACGACCGTTCAGGACGAATGGGCTGCAACGCTCGAGGAGCTCCTCGATCCCTTGCCCGGCAAGCTGCTCGCCCGGTGTGACGACATGCCCGCAGCGCAGTTTCACCGGATGGTTGACGAGGTCGTCGGCGATCGGGCAGTGGTCTCCTACTCGGGGGCGGCAGGGCTCGCGGAGATCAGTGCAGCGGGTGTCACCAAGGCCGCGGCGCTGGGGGACTGGTGCCTGGAGCAGGGCATCGACCCCGCCGACGTTTATGCATTTGGTGATATGCCCAACGACCTGCCGATGCTGAGGTGGGCCGGCCGGTCGTTCGCCGTCGCGAACGCCCACCCCGATATTCTCGCCATGGTCGACGAGGTGTGTCCCTCCAACGATGACGACGGGGTTGCCCAGGTCCTCGAAGCGCTCCTCGAAGGCATGCACCGCCAACTTTGACGAAGAACGGGCTGCACGGCATACCAACGGGTTCGAGGACCTATGCTGGACCACGGATGAGTCGGTCAGGCGGTCGCGTCGATGCTGTGATCCCGGTTTCCGGGCAACGCACATCGCCGAGGAACGTCCGGGCTTCACAGGGCAAGGTGATGGTTAACAGCCATCCGGGGCGACCCGCGGGACAGTGCCACAGAAAACAGACCGCCACGGCGAACCATCCGGCTTCGGCCGGACAGGCGCCGGGGTAAGGGTGAAACGGTGGTGTAAGAGACCACCAGCACTCCAGGTGACTGGAGTGGCTAGGTAAACCCCACCTGAAGCAAGGTCAGACAGCAAGCGTTCGAGGGCGGCCCGCCCGAGCTTGCGGGTAGA
>JBDTWH010000276.1:0-4553 GCA_040006795.1 Actinomycetota bacterium
CGTCCGCCTCAGCCGAGGAGCCAGCGGACATCGTGCATCCTGCTGGAGCACAACGTCCACGTCATTTCGCGGGCCTTGGGACCCACTATGGAGGCATCTGATGGCGACACCCAAACGATTTGCAAACGGCCGACGGATCTGGATTCGCGTCCTCGTCGCTGGAGTGGTGGTCATGGGCGGCTTGACCTCGGCAGCACCGGCGTGGGCCGATGAGCCTGGGGAGACCGAGGTCGGTTACCTGCTGGTGCAGCAGGCTCTGGGTCACCTGGCGCACGATAAGACCAGCACCGGGGTTGAACTCTCGATGGAGAAGATCGGCGACGTCCTGAAGACGAAGGACAACGCAGGCGTCAACATCGCCGAGGTCCAGCAGGCCAAGGCAGCCCTGGAGGCCGGTCAGGTGATCCAGGGCCAGGTTCTTCTTCAGCATTCGATCACCGAGGCCGTTAGCAAGCTCGCGCCGGCGACCGGCGAGGAGACAGGTACCAAGGTCGTTTCCGACCCGCTTCCGGGTCGAGGCGCTCTGGGCGGGACGGGTTGGGCGTTCCTGGCCGCATCGCTGCTTTTTCTCGTGCTCGGTGGTGGTCTCGCGTATCGCTTCAAGCCTGCGGACACCGTTGGTCAGCTGCGTGAGCGACTCGGCACCCCGACAGACCAAATGGCCGCTGCACCGCAGGTAGCACCCTCGAAGGACGCATCATGAGCACAGTGATCTCGCCAGCGAGCACCCCTGATGCTCAGCCTGACAGCCGCGGGCGTGGCCGCAAGGCCTTAGATGCCCTCGACGAGCGTCTGGGCATCACCGCGCTGGAGTACCCCGTCCCCGCGCATGCGAACAACCTGGCGTGGAGTCTGGGCGGGGTGACCGCTGGCGCATTTGGAATCCTGATCGTCACAGGTTTGATCCTGGTGCAGTTTTACAGCCCCATCCCGGAGACCGCGAACGCCTCGGTTCGCCACATCGTGACCGGCGTGCCGGGTGGGTGGTTCGTGCGCGGGGTGCACTCGTGGGCTTCCCAGGCCATGTATGTGATCGCCCTCTTACACCTGATGCGGGTGGTCTTCACCGGTTCGTATAAGAAGCCTCGCGAAGCGAACTGGCTCATCGGTGTCGGGATGTTCGGTCTAGTGACCTTGGGTGTGTTCACCGGCACCGTACTGAAGTGGGACCAGGAGGGCTTCGAGGCACTGGGTCACAACATCGAGATCGGCAATCTCCTCGGCGGCGCAGGAGTCTGGTTCTCACCCGACTTCGCCGATCAGGTCCCCATCCTCGTCAGGCTCTACGGCGCCCACGTCGTCATCGTGCCCGGTCTGATCCTCGCCATGGTCGTCCTGCACTTCCTGCTCGTCAAGAGGCACAAGATCTCCCCACATCCCCTGCTTCCCACCGATGAGTCCGGGTCGCAGGCCCCGGCCGAGGAACCCACCGAGCCGTTCACCCACCACCTGCGCCGGATCGCGGCCTTCGGACTAGGACTGTTCGGGCTGCTCGGGATTCTCGCCGTGGTACTTCCCCCGGAGATCGGCCCGCCGCCGGTGGAGGGCATCGAGATCACCAAACCGCCGTGGAACTTCTGGTGGATGTTCACCCTGGAGAACTGGGTCGGCCTGGGCGGCATCCTCTACGGCGAGCTGGCCTTCTTCGCGCTGCTGGCGATCCTGCCCTTCGTGGACCGCAACCCCAACCGCTACTGGCGCAAACGCCCGGTCGTCATGATCTCGGCGCTGGTCATGTTGCTCGTCTTGATCGCCCTGACCGCGCTGATGGCCGTCACACCGGCCAAACAGCACCTGGGGATGTAGCAGCCATGTTCACTGCCTCCCGTCGGCCGCAGATCGGTCGCATAGTCCACCACTCGGCTCAGCGCTCCTTCTGGCTTCTGGTTGTGGTCGCAGTGCTGGCCACCCGAGCGCTGAGCAGCGCCTTGGGCGCTCCGCCGAGCCCATCCACTGGGCTTCGGGTAGCAGCCGGCGGCCTAGTGCTGCTCGTATCGCTGACCTTGGCGACCCGGGTCATGATCGCGCTGGAACGCGCCCGGCGGAGGGACCACCAGGAACGGACCTGAGCCATAGCGCTTGCCGCTGTGCCATGGCGTGCAAGCCGAAGGCGACTGGCCCATTAAGGCCGGCTCGTCGCCTTCGGTTTGCACGGTCACTGGGCCCGCGCACCATCACCGCGGCGCGCGGCAGGTCGTCCTTCTTAAGGAAACCTTCATCGAAATCCACCCCAGATGCACATGCGGATCGGAGATTGTGTAGGTGGGCCAGACGAGATGCTGAGGCATTGGCTCGTCTTGGACGGCGTCGCCGTCAGACCAACGTTGTGAAAGCAGGAGGCTGACATGCACATCGCGATCGCCCGGTTCCCGGCCGTGCCTGCAGAGCACGACAAGGACTTTCGAGACTGGTTCGCCTGGTCCAATGACCAGCTGCGCGGGATGGTGGGGCTGCGAGGTCGGCGCCTGCTGCGCGCACCGGACGGGACTTACACCGCGCTGGTGGAACACGACAGCGCTGGCGCCTTCGCGGCCATGCTTGAGGCTGAGGCGATCTCAATGATCCATCGGGGACTGGGGCCGATACTCAACGACCGTCGGCATGCGATGAGCTATGACGTGCTCGTGGACTCCCCCAGTGCCGATGGGTGCCGCTGTGACGGCAACGGAACCTGCGGTTGCCAAGGTGCGGAGGCAGAGCCAGGGCTCCGGTTCGTCAGTTCCGGACCAGCACCCGCCGCGGTGAGTTGTGCCGTCACTGACGTGGGGCGGCCATAGAGGTGCTGCGTTGAGTGCATGTTCGATCCGTCAGCGATCCGCAGGCGCCCGGCTCGCGCCGGGGCAGGTGAGGCCGGACGAAAATTTCGGTTGCGAGGGAGAGTGTCATGACAATCAGTGGCCGGTTGGCGATGTTGTTCAAGGCGAAGGCCTCCAGGGTTCTTGATCGCGCGCAGGACCCGCGGGAGACGCTGGACTACTCCTACCAGAAGCAGCTCGAGCTGCTTCAGCAGGTCCGCCGGGGCGTGGCCGATGTGGCAACCAGCCGTAAGCGGTTGGAGCTGCAGGCTGAGCAGCTGGCGTCTTCGGCGGCCAAGTTGCAGCAGCAGGCGTCTCAGGCTGTCTCCGCCGGACGGGAGGACCTGGCCCGCGAGGCGCTGACGCGATGGTCCGCGGCCCAGGAGCAGCTGGCCGACCTGGGGCGCCATCACGCTTCGCTGCGAGCCCAGGAAGCCAAGCTCACCCTTTCCGCGCAGCGGTTGCAGTCGAAGGTGGAGGCTTTCCGAACTCGTAAGGAGACGATCAAGGCCACCTACACGGCGGCCGAGGCCCAGACCAAGATGGGCGAGGCCTTCTCCGGGATCAGTGAGGAGATGGCCGACGTCGGTCTGGCGATGCAACGCGCCGAGGACAAGACGGCCCAGCTCCAGGCCCGGGCTGGGGCGATCGACGAGCTGATCGCCTCCGGCGCCCTGGATGACGCCTCAGGGCCTGCGCGGGACCCCATCCAGTCCGAGCTGGACGCGTTGTCGGCACACTCCGATGTCGAGCTCGAGATGGCTCGGCTCAAGGCTGCCCTTCCGGCAGGTAGCGCACCGGTGGCGATTTCGGCAGGCCCACAGGACTCCGACACCTCCGGGTCATCTCAGTTCGAGCCGGCGTCCGACCCCTTCCAGAGTGCGGAGAACCAGCGATGATCGTTCGAATCTTGGGCGAGGGCCAGCTTGAGCTGCCGGATCGGGTTGTGGCCGAGCTCAACCAGCTGGATGCGGCACTGGAGTCCGCTGTTGCCGACAACGACGAACCGGCGTTCGAGAAGGTCCTGGCGTATCTGCTTGGCCGGGTCCGGGCCTTCGGCACACCGGTGCCCGTCAACGTGGTGGTGCCCTCTGAGGCGATCCTGCCTGCGCCGGAAACCACGATCGCCGAGGTGCGCCAGATGCTCGGCGCCGACGGATTGATCCCGGGTTGAGCTCGCTGAAGAGCCGCTTCGCCCCGGACCGGGGACTGAGCGTGCGGATGCTGGTGACCATGTTCCTGCTCGGGTTGTTGTACGTCGTGTTCACCGCGGTCCTGATCGTGCTCATCAAGAGCGCGGTGCTGGCAATCCTTGTTGCCGGCGGACTCTTGTTCGCGCAGTACTGGTTCTCCGACCGGATCGCGCTGTTCGCGATGCACGGGCACGTCGTGACCGCGCAGGAGGCTCCCGAGCTGCACGGCGTGGTTGACCGGCTGTGCGCGCTGGCCGATATGCCCAAACCGGCGGTTGCGATTGCCGACAGCGACGTTCCGAACGCCTTCGCCACGGGCCGAAACCCCCGCAGCGCCGTTGTGTGCGCGACCGCCGGGCTGCTGAGACGGTTGGACACCGATGAGCTCGAGGCGGTCCTGGCGCCAGGGTTCAGCCTGTCCACGGTGTTCTCGACTCACCCCAGCCTGACCCAGCGGCTGGAGCAGCTGGCCGAGCTCTCGGTCCAGCTGAGCCAGGGGGTATAACCGGTATGGGCTTCCTGGACAAGCTGCTGGGCCGCAGCAAACCGGTGCCACCCAACCTGG
>JBDTWH010000277.1:0-9676 GCA_040006795.1 Actinomycetota bacterium
CTTGGTCATGTAGGTCCGCTCCGTTCGCGTGCTTGGTCAAGGAGATCCGCTTGGCTCTGTCCTGGATCAGCTCACCCGGTCGAGGAGCTCGCGCGACCGCCGCACCACCAGCGCCGCCGCGGCCGCGTCGTAGGACGGCAGCGAGCTGTCGGTGAACAGGTGCCGGTCGCCCGGGTAGACGAACAGCCGGGCCAGCTCGGACCCGACCGTCTCGACCAGTTCGCGGGCGGCGTCGATGTCGCCCTCCAGCGCGAAGAACGGGTCTCGGTCCATGCCGTGGATCTGCACCGGGAGCCCGTTGGGCCACGGTCCGATGGCCCACTCGCCGGTGATTGGCAAGCAGGACTCGTAGAGCAGCACCCCGCGTGCCCCGGGGCGGGTCTGGGCGAGCCGCTGCGCCGTGCCGGCACCGAAGGAGAAGCCGGCATATACCAGACCCTCGGGAAGGTCGGCCAGGGCCCGGTTGGCGCGTTCGTTGATGACCTCGTCTCCGAGACTCCGGGCGTGGGCGACGCCCTCACCGATCGTCGCCGGTCGCTTGCCGTCGAACAGGTCCGGCGTATGCACGGTGTGCCCGCCGACGCGCAGCTCCTCGGCGAACGCGCGGACCCCGTCGGTGAGTCCCTGAACGTGGTGGAACAGCACAACCTCGGCCATTTCTTCGTTCCCGTCATCGGAGTCTCTACAGCTTGGAGCTGCGGCTGAGCGTCATCGTGGGATCTGCTGGAAAGCCCAGGAGTTACCATCTGGGTCGCTGAAATACGCGTACTGGACGCCCCCCATGTCGGTTACCCCTGAGACGTCGATGTCCTTGCTCAGCAGGAGGGCACGGGCTTCCTCGACGTCATCGACCACGAGGTGCAGGTTGAGCACGCGCGGAGCGTCGGGGTCACTGATTCCGACACCGACGACGATCGAACACGCTGAGCCGGGCGGGGTCAGCTGGACGACCCGCAGCCCGTTGCCAGGCTGAACGTCGTGATCAAGATTGAATCCCAGCCGGTCGACATAGAACTCCTTGCTCCGGTCGACGTCAGACGTCGGAAGCGGTACGAGTTCCAGACGCATGTCCATGGTGATGTCTCCTTGACGTGGCCGGAGCGAGGGTCAGGCAGACGTATCCGGCGGTGGTGGCGGGCGCATCGTAGCGAGAATGACGCCTTGTCCACATTGAGGCACAGCCGCCTCCCGATCAAGGGTGAGACACGACAGGCAACCTGGGCAGAGGGACCGAGAGGCGCTGCAGTCAGCGGGAGGCGAAGACGGCCGGAAGCGTCGAGGTGTGGGCTGTGCGCAGCTCATCCAGCGGCAGGATGAACTGACCCTGCACCTCCAGCGCGCTGCCTGCGTCCCCGACCTCATCCTCGACCACGCCGATGCTGGCATGTGCGAAACCGCGACTCGAGCACAGATCGGCGAACCGGGCCTGCTCACTGCGCGGCACGGCGACGATCGCCCGTCCGGCCGACTCGCTGAACAGCAACGTGAACGCGTCGACGCCGTCGCGCCCGCAGACCTCGTCCAGCCAGATCCGGGCACCCACGCCGTTGCGCAGCGACGCCTCTGCCAGGGCAACCGCCAGGCCGCCCTCGGAGAGGTCGTGCGCGGCAGCGACGAGACCCTGACGCGAGGCGTCGACGAGGATCTCACCAAGCCTGCGCTCGACGTCCAGGTCGACCCTCGGCGGCATACCACCGAGGTGGTCGTGCGCGACCTGGGTCCAGGCCGAGCCACCAAGCTCGTCGGCGGTGGTGCCGAGCAGGTAGATCACCTGGTCGGGGGTCTTCCAGCCCGAGGGCGTCCGGCGGGCCACGTCGTCCATGACTCCCAGGACGGCTACCAGGGGCGTGGGGTGGATGGCGACGTCAGCGGTCTGGTTGTAGAGCGAGACGTTGCCGCCGGTCACCGGGATGCCGAGCGTCCTGCAGCCCGCCGAGATACCGCGCACGGCCTCGGCGAACTGCCACATCACAGCCGGGTCCTCAGGCGAGCCGAAGTTCAGGCAGTCGGAGACGGCCAGCGGGACCGCGCCGGCCGTTGCGACGTTGCGGTACGCCTCGGCCAGTGCCAGCTGGGCACCGGCGAACGGGTCGAGCTTGGCGTAGCGGCTGTTGCAGTCGGTCGAGATCGCGACACCTCGACCGGTCTCCTCGTCGACCCGCACCACGCCGGAGTCGTCGGGCATGGCGAGCGCCGTGTTGCCCATGACGTAGCGGTCGTACTGGTCGGTGATCCAGGACTTGTCGCACAGGTTCGGGGACGCCATCAGCGCCAGCAACGCCGCCTTGAGGCCCGGGCCGTCGCCGGGGCGGGCCAGGTGGTCCGGGACCGACGCCTGAAGCGCGTCGAGGTATGCCGGCCGCTGCATGGGCCGGTTGTAGATGGGGCCGTCATGGGCCACGGAACGCGGCGGCACGTCGATGATCAGCTCCTCGCCCCAGAAGACCTCGAGGTGCTTGCCCTCGGTGACCTCACCGACCACGGTTGCCTCGACGTCCCAGCGCTTGGTGATCGCCATGAACTCCTCGAGCTTGGCCGGCTCGACGACTGCCATCATCCGCTCCTGGGACTCCGACATGAGGATCTCTTCAACGCGAAGCGAGGCATCGCGCAACGGGACCCGGTCGAGCCAGACCCGCATGCCACCGTCACCGTTGGACGCGAGCTCGCTCGTCGCGCAGGACAGCCCGGCACCTCCGAGGTCCTGGATGCCGTCGACCACGTGCGCCGCGTACAGGTCAAGACAGCACTCGATCAGCACCTTCTCGGCGAACGGGTCGCCGACCTGTACTGCAGGCCGCTTTGCCGGGCCGTCAGCGTCGAACGTCTCGGACGCGAGGACCGATACGCCTCCGATGCCGTCGCCGCCGGTCTTGGCCCCGAACAGGATGACCTTGTTGCCGACGCCCGAGGCCTTTGCCAGGTGGATGTCCTCGATCCGCATCTTGCCGACCGACAGGGCGTTCACCAGCGGGTTGCCCTGGTAGCACGGGTCGAAGACGACCTCTCCACCGATGTTGGGCAGGCCGAGGCAGTTCCCGTAGCCGCCGACGCCGGCCACGATCCCGGGCAGGACCCGATGGGTGTCGGGGTGGTCGATGGCGCCGAACCGCAACGAGTCCATCACGGCGATCGGGCGTGCGCCCATCGACATGATGTCGCGGACGATACCGCCCACCCCGGTCGCCGCACCCTGGTAGGGCTCGACGTAGGACGGGTGGTTGTGGCTCTCGACCTTGAAGGTCACCGCCCAGCCGTCCCCGATGTCGACGACGCCCGCGTTCTCGCCGATGCCGACCAGCAGCTTCGCGTTCATCTCGTCGGTGGTGTTCTTGCTGAACTGTGCCAGGTGGACCTTCGAGGACTTGTACGAGCAGTGCTCGGACCACATGACCGAGTACATCGCCAGCTCGGCAATCGTGGGGCGTCGGCCGAGGATCTCGCGGATGCGCTCGTACTCGTCAGCCTTCAGCCCGAGCTCGGACCACGGCTGGCCCGTGTCCGGCGTCGTCGAGGCGTCCCCGACCGTGTCGATGCTGATCTGCCCGTGCGTCGAAGCCTGGCCCGCTGCATCGGTGTTGGCGTTGGTCACGGAGGTCATGCGTTCACCACTGATTTCAGGACGGACGTGAAGAACTTCAGGCCGTCGAGCGAGGGACCGTAGCCCTCCTCGATGGCGTGCTCGGGATGTGGCATCAGGCCGACGACGTTGCCCCGCGCGTTGGTGACACCGGCGATGTCTCGGTAGGAGCCGTTCGGGTTGCGACCGGCGAATCGGCCGTGCTGGACGTTGTGCTCAACCACATACCGGAAGGCGACCCGCCCCTCGCCCTCGATCTCGTCGAGCGTGTGCTGGTCGGCGACATACTGCCCGTCCTGGTTCTTCAGCACGATCGTGATCTCGTCATCCTTGGCGAAGTCCGACGTCCAGGCGGTCGTGGCGTTCTCGACCCGCAGCCGCTGGTCACGGCAGATGAAGGTGCGGTGGTCGTTCTGGATCATGGCGCCGGGAAGCAGGTGGGACTCGCACAGGATCTGGAACCCGTTGCAGATGCCGAGCACCGGCAACCCGCCCTGGGCGGCCGGGATCAACGCTGACATGACCGGCGCGAACCGGGCGATGGCACCGGCTCGCAGGTAGTCGCCATACGAGAAGCCCCCGGGCAGCACCACCGCATCGACACCGCGCAGGGAGTCGTCTCCGTGCCACAACGCGATGGGCTCGCCGCCGGCGACGCGGACGGCCCTCTGGGCGTCGTGGTCATCGAGCGAACCCGGGAAGGTCACGACGCCAATCTTCATGCCTGCGCCGCCGCTTCCTTCAGCTCAGCTGCCTGCGACCCTGTTTCACCCGGCTCGGCCCGAACGCCCACCACGTCCTCGATCACCGGGTTGGACAACATCGTCTCGGCTGCCTCGCGGGCGGCAGCCAGCACCTCATCGGTGACCTCGCCCTCGACCGTGAGCACGAACCGCTTGCCCTGTCGGACGTCGGTGAACTGGTTGAACCCCAGCCGCGGCAGGGCGCCGGCGACGGCCTGTCCCTGGGGGTCGAGAATCTCGGACTTGAGCATGACGTCGACGACGACGATTCCCATGCGGGGGCTCCTCAGATACGGGCTTGTTCGGATACCGGCTGGTCAGGCGAGTTTAAAGGAAGGTTCGACCTGTCAGAGACTCGTAGGCCTCGATGTACTTCGACCGGGTCGCGTCGATGATGTGCTGCGGGAGCGCCGGAGGCGTCTCGCCCGACGACCGGTCCCAGCCGCTGGCAGTCGAGGTGAGCCAGTCACGGACGAACTGCTTGTCATAGGAGTCCTGGGCCCGGCCGGGCGCCCAGGTGGCGGCCGGCCAGAACCGCGACGAGTCAGGGGTGAGCACCTCGTCGGCGAGCACGATCACGGGGTTGCCGTCGGCATCGGGCCGGGAGCTGTCCAGCCCGAACTCCACCTTGGTATCGGCCAGCAGGATTCCCCGCTCGGCGGCGATCTCGTTGCCGCGGCCCAGGATCGCGATGGTCAGGTCGCGCACCCTGGTGGCCATGTCGATACCGACCATGGCAGCGACCTCGTCAAAGGTCATCGGCTGGTCGTGCTCGCCGATCGGCGCCTTGCTCGTCGGGGTGAAGATCGGCGCGGGCAGCCGCGACCCGTCCTGCAGGCCGGCTGGAAGGGCAACGCCGCAGACCGAGGACGTCTGGCGGTACTCGGAAAGGCCGCTGCCGGTCAGGTACGCACGGCCGATGCACTCGACCGGCATCATGTCGAGCCGTTGCACCAGGACAGCGCGCCCCGCCACCGCCTCCGGCACGGCCGGAGAGTCGGCGGAGATCACCTGGTTGGGGATGATGTCGACCAGCTGGTCGAACCACCAGAGCGAGAGCTGGGTCAGAACCTTGCCCTTGTCGGGAATGGTGCTGTCCAGGATGTAGTCGAAGGCCGAGATCCGGTCACTGGCCACCAGCAGCAGCTGGTCCTTCCTGGCCTCACCTGTCGACGGGTCAACTGGTGCATAGAGCTCACGCACCTTGCCCGAGTACACCTTGACGTAGCCCGGAAGCTCCACGGGCTGGCCCGCCTCTACCTGTTGGCTCTGCTCTGCCGATCGACTCATTGCGGGACCGTGATCTCTCCGCGCTGGGCTGCCAGCGCAATGTCGGTGCGATGGGTGGAACCCTTGAGGCCGATCCGGTCGACAGCGCTGTATGCGCGGTCGCGCGCCTCGGCCAGATCACCGCCGGTTGCGACGACGGACAGGACACGGCCGCCGGCGGACACCAGGGCGCCGTTCTTGTCGACGGCAGTGCCCGCATGAAGGACGTAGGCCTCGTCGCCGACCTCCGGCAGCCCCTCAATCAGGTAGCCGGTTCGGGGTGACTGGGGATAGCCCTTGGACGCCACAACGACGGTCACCGCGTGCTCGGGACGCCAGCGAAGGGGCGCCTCGACGTCGAGCTTTCCGACCGCGGCCGCATACAGCAGACCGGCGAGGGGAGTTGCCAGCCGGGCCAGGACGACCTGCGTCTCCGGGTCTCCGAACCGTGCGTTGAACTCGATGACCCTCAGGCCGCGAGCGGTAAGGGCCAGGCCGACGTAGAGCACGCCGGCGAAAGGCACCCCCCGGTGACGCATCTCGTCCACGGTCGGCTGCGCCACCCGGTCGACGACGTCCTGCACCAGCGTCGGCGGCGCCCAGTCCAGCGGCGAGTAGGCGCCCATACCTCCGGTGTTGGGGCCTTCACCGTTGTCAGAGAGGCGCTTGAAGTCCTGCGCCGGGGCCAGCGGCACCACCGTGGTTCCGTCGGTGATGCAGAACAGGGAGATCTCGGGGCCGTCCAGGAACTCCTCGACGACGATGGCCGAGTCCGGCTTATCCAGGCACTGAACCGCGTGGGCAAGGGCCTGGGCACGGTTGTTGGTCACCACCACGCCCTTACCGGCAGCCAGGCCGTCGTCCTTGACCACGTAGGGCGCCCCGAAGACGTCCAGAGCGCTGGCGACCTCTTCCACCGTGGTGCAGACGTGGGCCAGGGCCGTGGGCACACCGGCCTCAGCCATGACCTCCTTGGCGAACGACTTGCTCCCCTCAAGCCTCGCCGCCCCGGCCGAGGGCCCGAAACAGGCAATCCCCCGCTCCCGGACCGCATCGGCCACACCGGCAACCAGGGGCGCCTCCGGGCCGATGACGACCAGGTCCACCTTCAGCTCGACGGCCAGAGCGGCGATCCCCGCACCGTCCTGAAGGCCTTGTGGCAGCTCGCGACACAAGGCGATGGCGTCGATGCCGGGGTTACCGGGTGCTGCGATGACGGCATCGACCGACGGGTCGAGCGTCAGAGCCCTGACGATGGCGTGCTCGCGAGCACCGGTGCCAATCACGAGAACCTTCACGAGCGCTAAGCGTAGGGGACCGACCCGAAGACCGGGCAACCGCGCACCCAGATCACCGCTCAGACCGGCGACCGGCCAGGCCCGGAGCTGCGACAGGACAGGGCTGCCACGGATGGGCAACCGGCCGACCGGCCCGCTGTCCTCTTGGCGTTGGAATCAAGGGCTAGACTCATGTGTTCGCATGGGGGTCGCGCGGTACTCGCCCCTGCTTTCCACGGCCGGTGTCCAGCCCGACGGCCCGCGTCCCACCCGCCAACTCAAGGGGAGCAGTGAGCGATTCCCAGCAACGGATCGATCCTTCGCCACGCCCCGGCGCATCCGTGACCCGCGCGACCACCGCGACCCAGGACTCCATCGCGGCGGAGATCGCCGTCGAGCAGAAGCTGGTCGACCGGGTTTACTCAGAGCTGACCAAGGCCACCGAACGCGCCTCGATGGTTGAGGCCGAGGGCCTCGCGCGCGGGCGAACTGACCGCACCGGCGACATTCGCGACGAGGAGATCACCGGCCTCTTCGAGCGCGACGCCCTGGTCTTCAACGCGAACAAGCGACGGGCGATCCTCGAGACGCAGTACGAAGGCCTCGTCTTCGGACGGCTCGACCTCGGGTCCGCCGACGGCGAACAGGCTCGCAAAGGCGACAGGGAGACGCGATACGTCGGTCGCCTGGGCGTGCGCGACGACGAGTACGAACCGCTGGTGATCGACTGGCGTGCGCCGGCAGCAGCGCCTTTCTACCGCTCCACCCCGGTCGAGCCGATGGGTGTCCTGCGACGCAGGGTCCTGCGCTGCAAGGGCGCGGATGTGATCGGCATCGAGGACGACCTGATGGTGCCAGAAGCGCCCGATGATCTCGTGGTGGTCGGCGACGGGGCACTGATGGCAGCCCTCACCCGCTCGCGTGGCAGCCGGATGCGCGACATCGTCGCCACGATCCAGCGCCATCAGGATGAGGCGATCAGGGCACCTGCCCGCGGAGTCACCGAGATCACCGGAGGTCCCGGCACCGGCAAGACCGTCGTTGCCCTGCACCGGGCGGCCTACCTGCTGTATTCCGATCGCCGCCGTTACGAGTCCGGCGGAATCCTGGTCGTGGGGCCTTCGGCGGCCTACACGGCCTACATCGAGCGGGTTCTGCCCTCCCTCGGTGAGGACACGGTCACCTTGCGCTCGCTCGGCGACATTGCGGACGGAGTCACCACCGAACGGCTCGACACCCCGGCGGCTGCGGCCCTCAAGGGCTCTCTAAGGATCCGGCGACTCCTCGCGCGGGCGGCACGCGACGTCATCCCGGACACCCCGACCCAGCTCCGCGCGTTCGTCGACGGCCAGGCGATCCGGCTCGACTCGGAAGAGCTCGATCGGGTGCGGCTTCAGGTGCTGAAGTCCCACCAGCGCAACCATGCCCGCAGGGCCGCCACCCAGGCGCTGGCCGAGGCCGCCTGGGCCGGCACCGGCAACACCGGGGACGACCGCTGGGTGTTCGTGGACAAGTTCCTCGACCACATGAACGTCGAGGCGTTCGTGCGCCAGTGGTGGCGACCGCTGGACGCCCGCGAGGTCCTGCTGTGGCTGGCCGATCCCGAGCGGACCAGACGCTATGCGAAGGGGATTCTCAAAGAAGCCGACGCCACGCTGCTCAGTGACTCCATCCAGGCCGCTGTCGACACCGGGACGTGGTCGGTGGCGGATGTTGCGCTGATCGATGACATCGCCACCATCCTCGGCACGATGCGCGAGGCCGACCACGAGGAGCACGCGCCCTACCAGGTCGAAGAGCTCGACGACGTCACCGCCCACGGAGTCTCCGAGGTCACCACGCACGGCACCATCGCGTGGGCACCAAGCCGCACCGGGTATGAGGTCAACCCGCGCACGAATCTGGAACGTCTGATGCACGGCCGTCTGGAGGACCCGCAAGAATATGCGCACGTGCTGATCGACGAGGCTCAGGACATCTCTCCGATGCAGTGGCGGATGCTGGGTCGTCGGGGCCGGTGGTCGTCCTGGACGGTGGTCGGCGACGCGGCGCAGGCCTCGTGGCCCAATCCGGCCGAAGCACGTCAGGCTCGCGAACAGGCGTTCGGCAGCAAGGTTCGCTCGCTGTTCCATATGGACACCAACTACCGGAACGCGCGGGAGATCTTCGCCTACGCGGCAGACGTCATCCGGACCGAGGTCCCCGACGCCGATATCCCGAAGGCCGTCCGCGAGACCGGTGTCGACCCGGTCATCACCTCGGTTGAGTCCGAGGAGATGACGGCCGCAGCCACCGCCGCGGTCGAGACGCTGCTGGGCGAGGTCGAGGGGTCCATCGCGGTCATCTCCCCGGCCCGCTGGCTCGACTCCCTCAAGTCGCTCAGCGGTGACTCATCGGGCCGCGTGAACGTCGTGGACCCGATGTCGGCCAAAGGCCTGGAGTACGACGCCACCGTCATCGTGGACCCAGCCGAGATCACCGCACGGTCCCCCGGCGGCATCCGGGTGCTCTACGTCGCCCTTACCCGGGCCGCCCACCGGATGACCATCCTGCAGCTTCGCTGACCAGCAAGGAGGCAGCGACGGCGGCCGAGTATGGATCCGCCCATCTAGTTTCCTGTGGATCGGACGTCCCGGCTCAACTGCCCAGGCACGTTGGCTAAACAGCTGATAGGCCCGATCTTTCCGATCGGAGCCGCTGCGGTGGGCCAAGCCTAGGGACGGTGCGCGTGTCGCAAATTCCCTTTCTTCACAAGGAAATTCGTGGAGTTTGACGAGCGATGGGTTGTCGGTGGTGGCGGCTAGGTT
>JBDTWH010000278.1:0-65879 GCA_040006795.1 Actinomycetota bacterium
GTGGGCCTGGGCCGGCAAACTGCGCCAACGCGAGACCAACATCGGAATCGACCCGAGCCAGATCCCCGTCGCAATGCGCGACCTCTGTGAGGACACCGTCGCCCAGATCGGCGACGGGAGCAACCTCGCGTACGTCACCGACGAACTGGCGGTGCGCCTTCACCACCGACTGGTGCTCATCCACCCCTTCCCTAACGGCAACGGCAGGCACTCACGCCTGGCCACTGACCTGCTCGTCGCCGACCTGGGCGCCGAACCGTTCACCTGGGGAGGAACCGAACTCATCACCGACATCGACGTTCGATCCGATTACCTGACGGCACTGCGCCATGCAGACACCAGCCACGATTTCGCTCCGTTGATCGCATACGCAAGGCGCACGAACCGATGACCCACTCCTTGCACCGGGCGGTACTGCGACCAGCTCATGTCCCACGAACGAGCCTGCAGGCGCCCGGAAGTGCCCGGCTCGCCCCGGCTCGCCCCGGCTGGCGTCGGCTGTCTGTGCGGAATACGCACGGAAATTGTTACGGGTCAGGTCGTTTCCGCTGGTCACACGCTCGCAGCCTTGGGACTGTAAATCCATCGCGAAAGCTTCGAAGGTTCGAATCCTTCACCTGCCACCACGTGCTGAAAGGGCCCCTGACCTGCGGAAACGCCGGTCAGAGGCCCTTTTGTGTGGTCCGGCTGTGATCGGGCCAAAGCGGTTGTCTACGGCTGTTCGCCCGGAATGCGCCCGGAAGTTTTGGCCACATCCGGAACTCAGGTTGCCGAAGTCAGCGCCAGCGCCGCGTCGATGCGCTGCCTGGCGACCTCATCCTGACCATATACGCATTTTGCATAGACCCTGAGGAGGACATTCACGCCGTGCCCGGCGCACTCGGCGACCTGGGTCGCCGGAACACCGGCGTTCAACCAGGTTGATACGGCCGCATGGCGCAGGTCGTAAGGGCGCTTGGCCAGCGGTGAGGCGTACTCGGCAGCGGTGAATGCAGCAGTCCTGGCCAAGTCCCAGACTCGGTATGCGGTGCCCATGCTCAGTGGCTTGGTGAAGGGCGGTGGAAGGGGAACGCCGGCACGACCGACTCGGGTGACGAACAGGCGGCCGTCGGGGCTCGCAGGAAACGGTGCAGCTCATCCTCAGGGCACCTTGACCACGTTGTAGGTGATCGCCGTAACGAACCCGTATCCGTCGCGGACCGGGGGCCCCTCCAGGTTGATCACCAGCGCAGCGTTGTACTTCTGCTCGATGGCTTTCCCGAAGTCAGTGGTCTGCAAGGTGACTTCGGCGTCGACCTGCCGGGCAGTAACTCCCGGGTCGGTGATCTGAGCCTTTGCGACCGCACCAGCCCAGGAAACCGGGTCGCTAACGCGTTGAATCTGGACCGTCGTGTGCCCCTGACGGCCGGCGAGCACCGCCCAGTCACTTTCGCTCGGCACCGGCGAGGGGCCTTTGACTTCGTCCTGCACAGACGCGACGGCCATCGTTCCGCGCAGTTCCACGGGCGTCAGCCCGACCACCAACTGCTCGGTGGACTGGGCGGACTCGGACTGGAGCCAAGCCAGCAACTGATTTCGGCTGGTCCGGTAGTCCTGGGTCAAGAGCTCACGGACGAAGGCGGCTGCGTACAGGTCAGGTTGCTGGCGGGCTTCTGCACCTACTGCGGGGTATTGCGGGGACGTGGCCGCATCGACCTGCACGAGGTTGCGGGCCCGGGCGATGCTCTGTTCTAGCTCCAACTGTTGTTCGGATGTAAGTGATCCCGAACCTGATGGCGGCGGGGTAGTAGCGACCGTCGGGAGTGAGGCTTCCGAGTCGGAATGGCCGGCCGAGGTCGGTGACCCATGTCCGTTGACGATGACGATCACCACGAGAGCGAGCACTACCAGAACGGTCCCGGCCACTGCCCATTTCCACCGAGCTGAACGCCCAGCAATGAGGCTCATGTGAGGAGCCCGCCCTGGGTGTTGAAGAAGTTGACCAGGAACGTGGCGCCACCGATCAGGAACGCCGCGCCGAGTGCGACCAACACCCCAGACTTGCCCTTGCCGGCCACGTGCGGATTGCCGGAATGTGATCCGATGGCCCAGGCGATCGCCGAGATGGCGATACCCGCGACGGCCGCGACAAGCCCGAGAGTAAGCAGGGCGCCGACGATGGATTCCAAAGAAGCGATGCCGGGCAGGCCCGTGTGGTTTGGCTGGATGTTGACGTCGCTGACGAACATGTTGATCGCCCTTCGCGTCCACCAGGCAAGCTGATCCCGCCGACGCAGCGACTAGACCCCGAGCGGTACAACATGCGGTAGATCTCTGCCGAGGGCGACGGGAGAGGCGTCCCGGGGACAACACAAGCGAGTCCCGCGCCAGCTCCCGACCCTCACCCATGGACCGCTCAGTGCTGTCTGACATTTCCCCCAGAGAGTCACATTGACAGGGATCCGTGATCCCCGTCATACTGTCGGCCTGTCCTACAGTCCTACAGTCCTACTATCTTCCAGAACTGAGGCACCATGAGTGCACTAATCAGCCGACCTTCATTTCTAGTCGTCGCGACCCTGGGGTTCGCTGTGGCCCTGAGTTCTTGCGGGCTCAACTCTTCGCCGAGCGCCATCCCGTCTAGCGCGACCACAGGGAGCCAGAAAACGGTCGAGATCGCGGCACTGGCGGCGCTCGTGCCCGACAACGTCAAGAAGGCTGGTGTGATCCGGGTGGCAACTGACCCGAGCTATCCGCCGTTCACAAGCATCGCCGGTGACGGCAAGACCGTCGTGGGCTTCGACGCGGACATGGCTCACGCGATTGCCGAGACTCTCGGGCTCAAGATCGAGTTCGTCCCAACATCGTTCGACGCCATCATCCCCGCACTCAGCGCGGGGAAGGTGGACATGGCGATGTCTTCGATCGGCGACACTAAGAAGCGCGAGGTGGTTGTCGACTACGCGACCTATTACTGGAACGGCACCCTGATGGTGGTGCCTGTCGGCAACCCCAAAGACATTAAGGCAAACATGGCCTGCGGTGCCCGGATTGGCGTTATCCGAGGCTCTTTGCAGCAGAGCACGTTCCTGCCTAGCCAGGCACCGGCGTGCAAGCAAGCCGGCCAGGCAGCCCCTATCGGAAAGGCGTACCAGACGGGTCCGCAGGCGCAACTGGCGCTCAGTAGCGGCCGGATCGACGGGGTGATGGAGGATGCGCCGACGGTTCTCGACGTGGTGAAGAAGCAACCAGCAACATTCTCCTCGGCCGGCCCGCTGACGAGGAACCCCAATCCGGGCGGGGTCGCCTTTCCCAAGGGCAGCAAATTGGCGGACCCTGTCAGCAAGGCCATCAATGCGTTGATCAAGAACGGGGCCTACCACGACACCCTCGACACCTGGAACCTTTCCGCGATCCTGATCGAGACCTCGCAGATCAACGGCGCGGTGTCGTAGTCAGTCCCCCGTACAAAGAAGGATTGGAGGCGACCGACAATGACTGCAACAGTGCAAGAGGCGACAAAAGCGCTGCAGGCAAACCGACCCGAGAAGGTGGTGAAGCGCAGACACCCAGGGCGGTGGGTCTCCTACGCGGTGATCAGCGTGTTGGTGGCGATGCTTGTCCGCTCGACGCTCACGAACCCCAACTTCGGATGGCATATCGTGGGGGAATATTTCACCTCGCCGCGCATTCTGGACGGGCTCCTCAAGACCATTCAGCTAACCGTCATCGCGATGATCCTTGGCGTGATCCTGGGGGTGGCGCTGGCCATCATGCGGCTCTCGAGCAACCCGGCGGCATCCACGGCGAGCTTGTTATACATCTGGTTCTTCCGGGGCACCCCAGTGTTCGTGCAGCTACTGTTCTGGGGCTTCATCTCAGCCCTCTACCCCGTGATCTCGCTGGGAGTTCCGTTTGGCCCGAGTTTCGTATCTACCTCTACCAACACGCTCATCACGCCGGTAGCTGCAGCCATTTTGGGTCTGGGACTGAATGAAGGGGCCTATATGGCCGAGATCGTCCGGGCTGGCATCGGCTCGGTGGACCGAGGACAGACGGAGGCGGCCCAGGCTCTGGGCATGTCTCGCGCGCGGATTCTGAGACGGATTGTGCTCGCCCAGGCTATGCGGGTCATCGTCCCGCCAACCGGGAATCAGGTGATCTCCATGCTGAAGACGACATCCCTAGTCAGCGTGCTGGCGTTCCCGGAGCTGTTGTATTCCGCCCAGCTCATCTACTCCGACAACTTCGAGACGATCCCGCTGCTGATCACTGCCTCGATCTGGTATCTGCTGATGACCTCGGTGCTCACCGTGATCCAGTACTACGTGGAGCGTCACTTCAACAGAAGCAACCGGGCGATCGGACGATCCTGGCGTCAGACCCTCCGTATCAAGGGGGCGAGCGCATGATGATGGCATCCGAGCTGCATGGCGCTCACGACAGTGAGACTGAGATCCCCATGTTGTCGGCCAGGGGCGTGTGCAAGTCCTTCGGACACCTGGAGGTTCTCAAGGGCGTCGACCTCGACGTACGGCGCGGAGAAGTCACCACGCTGCTTGGGCCCTCGGGGTCGGGAAAGTCGACGTTCCTCAGGCTAATTAACCACCTCGAGACAATCAGCGCGGGCCGGCTCTCCGTCGATGGGGAGCTGGTTGGCTATACCGAACGACGGGGTAGGTTGCACGAGCTCGCCGAGTCCGAGGTGGCGCGAATGCGTTCGGAGATCGGCATGGTCTTCCAGCGGTTCAACCTCTTCCCCCACATGACCGTGCTCCAGAACGTTATGGAGGCACCAGTTGGTGTGAAACGCGAGAGCAGAGACGTCGCCCGTGAACGAGCGATGACGTTGCTGGATCGGGTTGGGCTCTCAGACAAGACCCACGCTTACCCGGGGTCACTCTCGGGCGGGCAGCAGCAGCGGGTCGCGATTGCGCGGGCGCTGGCCATGGAACCGAAGCTGATGCTCTTCGACGAGCCGACCTCGGCGCTTGATCCGGAACTGGTTGGCGAGGTGCTGGATGTGATGAAGGACCTGGCCCGAAGCGGGATGACCATGATCGTGGTCACCCACGAGGTCGGCTTCGCCCGGGAGGTTGCAGACACCGCCGTGTTCCTCGACGGCGGCGTCGTGGTCGAGAGTGGACCACCCAGCGAGGTCCTGTCGAATCCTCGCCATCAACGAACCCAAGCATTCCTGAGCAAGGTGCTGTGATGTCCCCACGTGCTCCGCGACGAGACGAGGGTCCATCGATCGCCGTCATGACGCTCGCGCCCTTGTCGGGTGCTGGGGTGGCTTGGGAGATCTTCAGGGAGGTGGAGCTGCTGTTCGAAGATTTCAGACGCGATCGGTTCCGGGGGCTCACGGCGGTTGGTGCGCCGGCGGCCCTACGGAGGCTGGTGAGTAGTAGTGACAACGCCGTTTATTAACCGACACGAGAAGGGGGAAGGGCAATGATGAAGATCCAACGAGAGACCGTTGCCGACGTGACGACCGCCGAGTTGCGTCAGAGCATCCTGCGCAACAAACTTCGGCCGGGCGTTCCCGTGACCGAGGACGCCATGGCCGCTGAAATCGGAGTGTCGCGCAGCACTATGCGTCAGGCTCTCAACACACTGCTGCTCGAGGGCCTGCTGACACGTCACCCCACGACACGGGTGCTGGCGGTGACCACGCTCAGCCAGGACGACGTGCGCGACATCTACCGAGCCCGTCGTTTCCTCGAGCTGGGTGGCGTCGACGCGGCCGCTGGCGCCGCCCCCGAGGCGCTTGACCCACTCCGAGCGGCGGCCCATGACTTGAAAGTGGCAGTCGGCGCTGGCGACGTCCGTGGCTTCGTCGACGCCGACTTCCGATGCCACGCCGAAACCGTCGCTTTCCTGGGCTCGCGGCATCTCACAGAGACACACCGGCTCCTCATGTCGAAGTTGCGCTTGGTGTTCACGCAGTTCAGCGATGACGAGCGTGACAAGAGCCGATCCCTCGTGCTCCATGAGGAGTTCACCGATCTCATGGTCAGGGGCCGCATCGCCGAGGCCAGGGCAAACTTGGCGAGCCGTCTCGACAATGCCGAGCGTCTCATCCTAGGGAAGACGCCCGACGAGACTAGCCCGCCCACCCAACACTTCTGATGAACAAGACGCCCGCCCACTCCCGTGGGCCTGTCCAACACGCCCTCTAGGGTTCGAGGAGCAAATCGCACATGTATAAGTCCAAGGAACTTTCCGACGCACGGGTGATCGTGGTCGGTGCTGGCGCGGTGGGAAGTTGCATTGCCTATCGCCTGGCTCAGGCGGGCGCCGACGTCATCGTTGTCGAGCGTGGGTATCCATCCGGCGCCACCAGCGGCAACTCGTTTGCCTGGCTAAACGCCTTCGCCAAGTTTCCGCGTGCCTACTATCGGTTGAACCTTCAGTCGATCCACGAACACAGGGACCTCGAATGGGAGCTCCAAGGCAACTGGCTGAATCTCAACGGGGGTGTCCACTGGGCGAGTAGCTCCGGGCACAGCCATTTCGGGGACTTGAAGGACTCCGTGAGGCGGATGCGATCGTGGGGTGCCCGGATTGAGGAAATCTCTCCTGACGATGTGTCCGCGAGGATCGAACCGGGACTGCGCCTCGGCGACGAGTCGATCGAGAGTGTGTTTTTGGTCCGAGAAGAAGGTTGGGTGCAGCCAGCCCTGATGATCCAGGCGCTGCTTCACCGCGCGGTATCGGAGTTTAATACGACGATCATGACGGACTCGGTAACCGGCATCGTCGATGGCCCCGACGGGATCAAACGAGTGTCACTCGCCTCCGGGGAACAAATCGATGCCGACATGGTCGTGGTCGCCGCCGGGCCAGAGTCCGACCGGGTCGCCCAGATGGCAGGTGGTTGCCTGCCGTTGACCAGGAGCTCCGGCATCCTGGCGGTGACAGCTCCGTCGGCGGCACTCATCGGTCGGGTGATCGTGGGGCCGGACATCATGATGCGCCCCGACGGTGGTGGACGGCTGGTCATGGCCTCGGAGGCCCTGACCAGTGTGGATGAATCAGATGTACCCACACAGGACATGCCACAGATCACTGCGTTGCTCGAGCGGGCCCGGGAGTTGGTGCCCACGCTTGCCAACGTTCCCTTCGAGTCGTTTCGAAAAGGTGTGCGGTCGCTGCCGAGCGATGGGTATCCGATTGTCGGCTTCGATCCCCAAGTCAGTGGCTTGTACTACGCCGTCATGCACAGCGGCATCACGTTGTCAGCAGGCATCGCCAATCTGGTCGTCAACGATCTCATCGACCCGAACTTCGAGGGCCTCGCGACCTTCCGGCCTGACCGCTTTGAAGAGGCCAACCTCTTCCAAGGCCCCTCTGGAGAGTGACGATCGATGGCCACGAGACCGATCGTTCGGGGCGACTGCTGTGACCCGCCGGCCGACTGAAGGAGTCAGCCTCGGAGGCCTCATCCATGCCCCCAGCCGAGCAGGTGTCTGGTCGTGGTCGCTGAGCAGCTTGTGTTGGCCCTCGTGACGCATTCGTTCTCATGGGTCGCCGTCGCAGGCCACTCCTTCACCGCGATCTGCCTGACAGTCATCGACCTCGTGGTCCCGGACGGCCTGGAGGGACCGCCCGTCCGGTTCATCGCCTGCAGCAGTGAGGACGCCGTCGACGTCGCCAACGACGAGGTTGTTCGTCTGACGGAGGATGAGAACTGGCCGCTCGGATCGGTGGTGCTCTTGACCACCTATCACCGACACCCCGTGCAGCTGGAGATTGTCGAGAGGCGCGGCTCGGACGCCTACTGGGACGACTTCTTCGCTGAGGATGACGTCTTCTACGGGCACGTGCTCGGCTTCAAGGGGCTCGAGCGCCCCGTCGTGGTGCTTGCTGTTGACGGTTTTCGCGACATCGCTCGGGCCAGGGAGATGCTCTACGTGGGTCTGAGTCGTGCCCGGACTCTGCTGGTCGTGTGTGGTGATCCCGACCTGATCGCTGAGGTCGGTGGCGAAGCCGTGCGACGTCGACTGACGTCCCGGGGCCGGCAGTCGGGGAGCGGGCTTTGTCCCTGGGGTGCTCAACGTTTGCATTAGCGCAGAACTGACCCAACAAGCGAGAGGAGAGACGCCATCGTGGCGCATTACCGAAGCGACTATGGGACCGTCCCGGGCACTCTCTATGTCGAGGTCGGACGCAGCCCAACGGGTGACCTGACGATCTCCGGCCAGCACCTCTGGTCGGGCGGCGAGTACGAATACGCCATTACGGTGAGGCTCGCGGAGCTGCCCGCTCTTGTGGCGGCCTGTGGCGGAGAACCCGGTGGCGATCCTTGGGCTCTCGTGACCCAGCAGCTGGACGCGCTGGTCGGGCAAGGAGAGCAGACGTGGCTGCAGGAACACGGCATCGAGTCGACTCTCTGGACGCACGCCGACTACGACTGAGATCGCCGCTGATCTCTCAAAGGACCCTCGGCGGCCGAGGGAAGTTCTCGCAGCTCAGCGAGCAGACGGTCGACTTTGGGGCCCCAGGTCTGGCACAGATTCTGTGTGGTCGGTTGGATTCGCAGGGATCGGACTCGATGACGTCGATCACCACACCAAAGAAGACGTGCACTCGATTTCGAAGCCCCTTAAGCTCGCCCTGAGGCGATCAAGGAATCGACGTCTCGTCAGAGAGAAGAGTCAACGATGACGATCGAATCTGCGGCCGAGTTCGACGCGCGTTTGCGACGCGAGGCGATGGCCTGGCTGACGGTCAGGACTAACGACGGACTGGATCCCATCTCCACCACAGACCTGCTGGACTTCGAGATTGATGGTCGCCGGTTTCGGCTCATGGATGCTCAGCGGGGGATCAGGAAGCCAGCAGAGCTGGACGCCGCTCTGTCGATTCGCACCGTCTACCGGGCCGAGGGGGCGACGCGACCATATGAAGACTCGGCTGGCCCTGAGGGTCTGATCCGTTACAAGTGGCGGGGCAACCAGGCAGACCACCCGGAGAACCGGGCACTGCGGGCCGCGATGGTCGCTGGGCTTCCTCTGATCTGGTTCTTCGGCGTTGGGCCGGGAATGTACGAACCAGTTTTCCCAGTCTTCCTGCTTGGCGAGGAAGAGGAAGCGCAGCAGTTCGTCGTAGACCCCGACGTGGCACGCGGGCTGGTCAGGGCAGACAGTCCAGTTGAGGACGCGGTACGCCGCTACATTCTGCGCGAAACCAGGCAGCGCGTTCACCAGCCCGTGTTCCGCGCCACGATCATGAGGGCGTACGGAACGCGCTGTGCAGTGTGTGCGCTGGCACACACGCAACTGTTGGACGCGGCGCACATCATCCCGGACAGCCATGAACGCGGGCTCGCATCGGTGCGTAACGGCCTGTCGCTGTGCAAGATCCATCACGCTGCCTACGACAGCAACATTCTCGGAATCCGCCCCGACCTAGTCGTGCAGATCAAGTCCGACCTGCTTGACGAGGTGGATGGACCGATGCTGCAGTACGGCTTAAAGGAGCGTCATAACCAGAAGCTCATGGTCCTACCCAAGGTGCGGGCCGAACGACCAGGCGCAGAGTTCCTCGAATTTCGGTATGAACTGTTCCAGGGAGCGTGACCTATGAGTCCAGGCGAAGGCACTGCGGGTGATTCCGACCCGAGTTCATAGCCCCGGCCGACCGTCAGCGACCATTGCTTCTGTCCCACCTTCCAAGTCGAAGGCGGCCGAATTCGCAGCCCCGAAAGTACAGCAGCAAAGTACAGCAACGCCATCGACTTCCGCTGGGTTCCGGCGCGTTTGAGCGCACAGATCCGTGCTCAGAGGCGCCTGTTCGACCGCTTTGCTCCGAGTTCGCAACTAGGGGTCAGGTGTTCGTGCCAGCTCGCCATAGAAGGGACGAAGTGGTCGGTCATCGTGACCTGATCCGTGACCAAGTCGAGTCTCGCGCTGGGCGTACTCCGACCCGCCGGGGGAGTCGCCCTGTCGATCACGACATCCGGCGCCCGCGCGTCCGTCAGCAGGTGATTTCGAGGGCGATTGACGCCGGCACGGACCGCCGACCTTCAGATTTTCATCGGAGGTTCCTGGCCTCAGCCGAGACTGGGCGTCTCGGCAGTGTCCGGATGGCCCCGGTTGACGTCGGCTGTCTGTGCGGAATACGCACGGAAGTTGTTGCGGGTCAGGTCGTTTCCGCTGGTCACAGGCTTGCAGCCTTGGGACTGTAAATCCATCGCGAAAGCTTCGAAGGTTCGAATCCTTCACCTGCCACCACGTGCGTGAGAGGGCCTTTGACCAGCGGAAACGCCGGTCAGAGGCCCTTCTTGCATACCTGGTAGGGGTATCCAAACTGCCTCTGTTTGGCAGTAAGAAGGTTCGGAGGCCATAGGCCTCTGACCTGGGCAAACGCGCGGACCGACTTGGGCGGAATCGAGGTTTGTGGGAAATGCGCACGCAAGTTGCGGTTCACACCACCATGCTGGCCGGACTGCTGGGGTGCTGACCTGCGCGTATGCCGGGGGTGGGGGTATGCAATGGCGAGGGACTTACAAGCCATCGCGTTTGAGCGGCGGTGATGTAAGCCGTGTGTGTCCGGGCGGAAATCCCTCCTGATGCTAGCGGGATTCTGTGGTTGGGCGGTCCTGTTCGATGCGCCGGCGAGGCTGGAATCGACTGTGCCGCAAGACGTGCGTGAGCGAGAATCTTCTGCGGGAGGGTGCTCTGAGACTCGTCTTCGCGCGCACGGCTTCTGCCGTTTGGCGTTCTCGCAAGTCGTTCGGCTTGCGGGACGGGAATTGGCCAAGTCCTCGCACGCACGGCGACCTTGCGCTTTGCCACTCATTCGCGGCGAAAAGACGCGCCCCTGAACCGGGCCAGCCTCGACCGGGAGAGCCGACCCCGAGCCCACCGATCTCTTTCACGAGCCACAACGCTCACCCGGATACGGCACGACCCGGAGCCTTCTCCCACAGCCACCGTAGCGACCGCCACCCGTCACCAGGAGGCGCCCTCCAAGTCATACAAGCCACCAAGTCCCTGCCGACTCGTGGCATGCTGGCGCAATGGATCCCGCCATGGAGCCCTCCTTCGCCGCCCTGTACGACGAGGCGAGAGCCGCAATCGTCGCGGGCTACCAGAATGCCGATCAGTGCGTCCTCTCCTTCGCTATAGAGCAGGGCATCTCCAGCGAGGAAGTCTGGAGCCTCATCCGCGACGAGGCGTCTCTGAAGGACGATGACGCAATGGAGTACCTTGCGAAGCACCCGCTGGAGGATCGGTCGTGGGCGTCGATCCTCGCGGAGCCGGCGACCATGCTCGTGGGGAAGACGATCGAGTGGGCTTGGAGGAAATGGTCTCTCCATCGCCGTCAGTAGACGACGGACCCCGCGTTCCTTCTTCGGCCGCGACATGGCGGCGACGACAGTCGCGTATGCCTCTGCAAGTTCCTTGGGGGTCTCCAAGGGGTCCGGAACCGGTATCGTCGCCGTCCAGAGACCCCAGAGAGCGTCCGACACTCGGCGATAAGGGCGCACCAGCCAGGTAGGCGTTCCGGTGACGGATCGTCAACCGGGGTATCAAAAGCGCACTGTCCGCGCCTGGCGTTGGCTGCGATGATCGGATCATGCGTCTAGTCGACCTTAGCCACGTCATCGAACATCAGATGATCACGTACCCCGGGTTGCCAGGACCAGAAATCGGCGAACACCTCAGCTTCGACGCCTCTGCAAGCCACTACGCACCAGGTACCGAGTTCGCGATCGGTCGGGTAAGCATGGTGGCCAACACCGGCACCTATCTCGACACTCCCGCGCACCGCTTCCGCAACGGCCACGACCTGGCGGGCCTTCCGCTCGAAAACTGTGCCCTTCTCCCCGCCGTGGTCGTAGATAGCAGCGACGGACCGATCGGTCCCAGCGCGTTCTCCGACGTGGAGGTCCAAGGTTCAGCCGTCCTACTGCGAACTGGGTGGGATCGGCACTGGGGCACCGACCGCTACGGTGATCCCGTCCATCCCCACCTCACCGAAGCCGGCGCACGCACGCTTGTCGAGCGCGGCGCCGCTCTCGTCGGGATTGACTCGGTCAACATCGATGACACGACCACCGGACGACGACCTGCCCACACCGTCCTGTTGGCCGCCGGCATCCCCGTCGTGGAGCACCTCACAGGCTTGGATGGGGTGCCGGCCACCGGCGCGATCTTCACCGCCGTCCCCCCGGCCATACGCGGACTGGCCACCTTCCCGGTCCGCGCCTTCGCAAGCGTGCCCTGAGGGGCGGCGTCCACGGGGGCTTCACCTATACCCGTTTGGAGATCGTCTACCGGTGATCTTGCATGCCACGCCGACGGTCGCGGAGGCCGTGCGTCAGGTGTCACTCAGCGTTCCCTGTCGGCGCTCGTGCAGGCGCGATGACAGTCGGGAAATCTTTCCGCTATGGCCTTGCAGAACCGGTCGACTCGTCCAACCGTCCTCCGCGTCGGATTACCCCTTGCCTACACCACTGGGCGATCCACGGCGTTCACCCGCTTCGTGCCCCGACCGTCGGGTACGAACCGTTCAGCTCTGAGTCAGTCGCAGTTGTCGCAGCGGCCGCTCACGGGGAGCTGAATGAAGCACTGAGGGCAGAGCGCTGGCATCACTTCAATCTGCTTGGCTTTATGCTTTCGGGCAGCCGCGACTTTGGCTGTGAGCGCGGGCTGGCCACCATCAGACGGCAGCTCCGCGCCGAAGGCTCGATAGCAAGCGAACCTCGCCTCGGCCGCGTGGAAATCAAGGTCATCAGGGATCTCCTCGCCCGCTATTTTGAGGACATAGGCGTACCCCTCTCCCACGGTCTCGTCCTGATGAACGCACAACGCGGTTAACGATGGCTCGCAACGCAAACGGCAGTCGTCCGCCACCTTGCCAAGCACCGCGCCGATCCAGTTACGCATTTGGGATCGCGTGCGGATCCCGGTGACCTGCTGGACCTCTTCTGCCAACTCCCCATAGGTGATGTAGGCGTGATAGCTCCTCGCCGTTCGAACGAGGATCTCACGCGCGGCCAACGACCATGCCTCCTTGGCCACGGCGAACGCGACAGCGGATCCGTCCGAGACACGCCAGGTCCCGGGGATCAGGGTCCCAACCGGTGCAGTCACCAAGCCAACCTAGCCCAGGAACCCAGCGCCAGCCTCGCCGCGCACATCGGCAGCCAGACCCAAGGAGGGGCGTCGATCCACTCGGGTGGGACACTAACTGCATGCCGGAGCCGCCATCTGATCTCGAGCAGGACTTCGCTAATGCCATGCGCGACATATATTTGCGAGCGAAGACCGAGGCCGGGCACAGCGCCACCTATTTCCTCCAGATGCTCGCCGAGGCCGGGCCCCTCGAGACCGCACGCATGCTGGTCATGACCGCGCACCCCTCGCACCCCACCGGGATTCTGACCTCCTACCTGGCCACGGTGTTGCGCCAGCCTCCCCCACAGCGTCGTCATGCTCTGCTGGCGCAGGGCATGGGTGCCGATGCGCGTGATCTGCGGTGAGCCGTCAAGGCAGGTCTCACCCTCCTCGAAGAACAGGTAGAGACCCCGGGTCGGCCAGCCGTCCCCGGCGGAGCTGTCGGCCAATCGCCGAGGCCCGCCAAGGACCCGGGCCAGCCGGCCGACCTCTTCGTAGAGCCGAGCCTCGTCCTCGGTGCGTGTCACTCTCGATGTCCCATCGCCATGACGCTAGCGCTCGGCCCGGACAGGCGCGCGGCGATCCCCAGCGACGACTAGATGCTGAGAAGCAGGCGTCTCGACGCCGGAGGCGATCGGTGCTTCACCAGCCACTGGCAACTTTCACCCTCGCCGGTCGCGACCGATCAATCACCAAGACCTTGGCGGTTTCAAGGACCACGGCAACCCAACCGGCCGTTGCGGTCCCGGTGTACTTCTTGAGGTGGGCATCCAGCGTTCCAAAGGTGCCCTCAGTCGAAAATGCGCCACCAATCGTGACCCATCCCCGGCCTTTGAGAAGATCCGGGACCTCCTCCAGCGCTCTCCACGGCAGCGGAGTTCGGTTCTCTTTGGCCCCAAGCAGTAGCACCAGAACGTCGGTCGTGTAACACGCGATGCTGAACTGACCACGGCCCGTCGGCGTGGACAATCGGGCTCCGGGCACCACAGCCTTGCGGACCGCTGCCTCCACCCGCCCTGTCATGGACAGATCATGGCCCCAACCGCGAGATCTGTCGAACGCTCCCTCTCAAACTCGCGGACCGCTGCACCAACGTCCGATGACGGATCCGTTTGTGACACATAACGGTGAGGTCGCGCGTCAGACTGGCCGGCTCATGCCGCCTCGTGGCATCCAGATCTCGAGTCCAGCGCGCGAATCCGCCCGTCCCGGCGCCTAACGATCCCATTCCCTTCGTCGATCCGTCGGAGGAGGATGAGGATGAGTGGATCTTTCGCCCCATTTGCAGTAGATGCCTCTGGCTGCCCCGCGCGATCCTTAATTCGGTGGTGGACGTGGCGGGACCATGGTTATCGCAAGGGTCGCTAGGCCAGCAGCCGTGAGAATCGACCTAATCGCGCGATATGGGACTAGTGATGACAGTCCGGGTCGCGGGCCGGTTGCGGAAGACATGTCCCCTCTTGACCAGGGAAGGCGGTGGCGTCATGTCCGACAGCCGGGCCACGCCGGACGAGGTGCAGATCCGAACCAGCCCGAGGGAGCCGGTTACTGACCCCACTCTGGGAGTAAAGGTTCCACCGAGAGCTCATCGGGTCGCGAAGCACCGGCTGGTGACGATCGGTGACTCGCTTACCCACGGCTTCATGAGTGCCGCGGCCCATCGCACCGACCTGTCCTGGCCGGCCATCGTTGCCTACGAGCTCGGCCTCAGCGCTGAGGAGTTCCGGTATCCGACCTACGAGTGGCCTACAGGACCAGGAGGGCTCCCGCTCGACCTGGAACGACTCATCCGTGCCTTCGAGAAGCGATACGGGGACCGCTTGGACTTCTGGGAAATCGTCAGCGCCGGGCTGTGGATCCGCGACTACATGGACGCCATCGAGGATTACTGGGAGAGGGGACCGGGCTCGGCCACCCCGCCGTCTGGAACCCCCTTCCACAACATGGGGGTCTATGGCTGGGACGTCCTGGACCCGCAGCTGCTCACCGCAACCATCGTCGCGAACCGCATTGGGCAGCCGACGACAGACGCTCTGTTCTCCCAGATCGTGGAGAACAATCAGGACAGGGCTGCCTGGCCGGTGCTTCAAGGGGCTCGGAAGGGCAAGCGCGCACGCACCGTGCTCGATGCCGCGGCGGATATGAGCAGATCCACTGAGGGCGTCGAGACGCTGATAGTCATGCTGGGGTCGAACAACGCGCTCGGCTCAGTGGTCAAGCTCAGACCAGCGTGGACCCCCGCCGACTACGTCAGTATGCCGCCAGCGCAGCGCCTGGATGCCAAGAAGGACTTCAACGTGTGGCGCCCGAGTGCGTTCGACGCCGACTGGAAACTTCTTGTGAAGCTTCTCCGCAAGATCGACGCTCAGCATGTATTGGTGGCTACCGTTCCGTCAGTCACGATCGCGCCCATCGCCCGAGGAACCGACACCAAGACCAGACCGGACTCGCGCTACTTTCCCTACTACACCAGGCCCTGGATCACGGATGACGACTTCGACCCGACCCGTGACCCGAACATCACCGGCGAAGAGGCACGCGCCATCGATTCCGCCATCGACGCATACAACGACACCATCATTGCCTCCGTCGCGGCCGCCCGAGGGGAGGGTCTCGACTGGTACCTCTTCGACATGGGCGGTGTGCTTGACCGGCTTGCGAGCCGGCGCTACATCAACAGCCCCTGGGCCCAGCCCTCGTGGTGGACGCCCTACCCACTCCCACCACAACTGTTGGCGCTGAATCCGGTGCCCAACACCCGCTTCTTCAGGTCCGGACCAGGCGGACGCACCGACGGGGGCCTCTTCTCCCTCGATGGCATCCATCCCACCACCGTCGCCTACGGCGTCCTCGCCCAGGAGGTCATCAAGGTCATGGAGCTCGTTGGCGTCGCGTTTGTTGGTCGTGACGGACACCCTCGCCAGGGGCCCGTCGTCGTCGACTTCGACCGATTGCTGCTGACCGACACCCTCATCAGCCAGCCACCGGCGGCGATCACTAACACCCTCAGCCTGCTCGGATGGTTGGATGAGCGGCTCGACTGGGTTCAGCGCCTCCTTCCCTTCGCGCCTAATTCGCTGTGACCTGGCCGGCAGGAGCCGCGCCCCGCGGGTTCACGTGGGGTCGGCCCGCCTGCTGGCACGTCATCTGGACGGTGGTCCCCACGAGCCCGGCCGCCGGTGCGCCGCAGATCCGCTGGCGGCCAGCAAAGTCGTGCTCGCCCGTTACGCACGCAACCGGCGACTGGCCGACGCACTCCAACAATGGGCCTTCTGCGCGATGCGCGGATCACCTGGCGCCAAGACGTACTACCATCAGCTGCGGGCCTTGGACATTGGCCACCAGGCAGCCTTGCGACAACTCGCCAACCGGCTCGTTGGCATCCTGCACGGCTGTCTGAAGACCCACACCCGCTACGACGAACACGCCGCCTGGGCCCACCTCAGAACTGCCGTCGCTTGTCTTTCAAAAACCTGGGATGTCTACCGCGAGAGGTACGAGTTCGTGTCCGTAGGCCGATCCTCAAGCGGCGACGGCCAGAGGGCGCAACAAGGCTCCGCCAGACCAGCGCAATGATGGTCACCGTGGCGAGGTACTCGCTCTTGGCGACTCCGAACGAGGGTTGATCCTGGCATGAGTGTTGAGGTCGGGAAGGGGTCGGCCACGGCCCTCGCCGACCCGCGGGTTTGCCGATTTCGCTGGTGAGGTTCCCGGTCCAGCGCTGTGCAATGCAGGTAGTGTGAATCAGACGCGCACTCACAGCCCCGGAGGCTGCCAGGAACCGAGAAGGCGAAAACCATGAAGAAGCTGTCCTTGGATGCCGTTGGTCATGAACAGCTCGAACGCGCGAAGGATGGTTCGAGCGGCCGCAGTTCCTCCACTGTCTTCGGTGGGCATGAGCAAGTTCTGCACCAGACCGTGGTTGCGCTCCGAGAAGGGTCGTCGATGAAGGAGCATGACAGCCCCGGCGAAGCGACCATCATCGTGATCACTGGGCGTGTGCTGTTGAGCGCGGGAAACACCAGTTGGGAGGGTCGCAAGGGTGACCTGCTAGTCGTCCCAGCTGAGCGGCACTCACTGGAAGCGCTGATGGACACGGTTGTCGTGCTCACCACAGCCAAGATGCGCTGACCAACAGGGCTACTGATCGTGAGGCGGTCCTTGTGCCGGGCAGCCTGGACCCGGCAGAGACCCTCCGCGGCTGCCACCGTACATAACCATGCATCGACAGACCCACTGGGAGACCCCCGAAACCAGCCGTGCGCAGAGTGCGTTTGCGTCCCGCTGAGCGATGGGCAACCGGTGATCAGTGGCCACTTCGGCCGACAGACAGACGTTCACGGCAGGGATCCCCGAACCGTGCAGCGGGAACTTGGTCTCGGCGTCCAGCTCGAGGCGTTTGACCCGTCAGTCAGCGGTGCGCTATCAGCCGAGTTGCCAGCTTGCCATGAGACCGCCACTGGTCAGCGCGCATATCTGGAGGCCGAAAGCCAGTCGGTCGCCAGCGAAGTGGAAGTAAAGGAAGTCGCTGCCCCTGGACTCCTCGCGGTGTCTCTGTGTGAACACCTCGATGAGCGCGCCGTTATGAGCAGGTGCCATACGTCGGAGTTCCTTGAACGCTGCGGCCGGATCCTCGTATCGATTCGCATCTGTGATCCCCATCCCGACGAAAGTGACCAAGGCGGTCGTATCGTGAAGGGGCGTCAAACCCCCAAAGAGTGCGTCTTTTCGTTGTGCCAGGGCCGCGAAGTCAAGGAAAAGGGGCCAGGCTGAACGTTGGGTCAGGTCGGCGCACCCCCCGCCCTCAGCGGCCGAGGACTCCCAGCGCCGTTCTTGTCCTATCTCGTCTTTCGCAAGCCGACAAGACGTGCGGCTAAATTCGCCCGAGCCCTCTTCCGTCCTGCGGGTGTGGAAGAGCCAGCTCATTGCGGCCGACATGCGCTTCCCCTTCCCTTCCCCCCCAACATCCGACGGATTGCGTGGTTAGGACTGCTGCTTGAGCAGGGTGAGGTTGGGACAATCTACGACAAATGGTTGACGTTCGCCGACAGAGATGTTTTACTACGACCCTGACGCGACACGTCAGTCATTCGTAGTATTTCGACGAACGTGAGCTAGGGGGAACCGCAGATGGCCCATGAGCAACTTCCTGCGGTCGTGCGGAACGAAATCGCCTGTTTCAAAGCCGACCGGGTCCTGACCGTTACCTGCTTGACCGAGTTGGGGGGACAGGCGAAACCCACCGATCGCTGGATCGCGCCGGCCGCTTGGTTAGTGCCTCCCAAGGCTTTGAGGGTCCTCTGCTTCAGCACAGCGGAGTTGATCTTCAAGGCCTTTGCCTTGTGCTCCGCCGCTCAGTTTCACATGCGTCACTCCGGAGCGGACAGAGCCGACGCGCTGCTTGTGTGCGCGATTGCCGAAGCATGACGTCTCTTATCGAGGACAGCCGCCAGGCCGCCGATCGCCATGGCAAGAGCGACGACAAGACACAACCTCGGATTGAACTCGAAGGCGTCGCAGTGACGTTTCCGTCCGCGGACGGCGAGTACTGCGCCGTGGGGGACATAGAGATGGCGGTTCAGCCCGGACGCTTCGTCGCGGTCATCGGTCCAACCGGCTGCGGAAAATCCACGATCTTGAACTCGATCGCAGGGCTGCTGACTCCCACCGAGGGGCAAGTACGTATCGACGGATCTCCCCTGCGCGGAATCAACCGGCAGGCCAGCTACATGTTTCAGCAGGACGCGCTCCTGCCGTGGAAGACGATGATCGAAAATATCGCCCTTGGCCTTGAATACAAGGGTGTGGCTCGAGCAGAGCGCACGGCCCTGGCCCGCGAGTGGATTGCTCGAGTCGGCCTAACAAACTTCGAGGGTGCGTACCCGTACCAGCTCTCTGGAGGCATGCGAAAGCGAGCCTCCATCGCCCAAGCCTGGATCGTGGAGCCGACCACACTGCTCATGGACGAGCCCTTCGCGGCTCTAGACGCCCAGACAAAGCAGCTGATGGCAGGAGAACTGCTCTCTTTGTGGACAGACTCGAGTAAGACCGTACTGCTTGTGACTCACGACCTTGACGAGGCCATCTCCCTGGCAGACGAAGTCGTTCTTCTTTCGGCAGGCCCGCGGAGCATCATCGTAGGACGCTACGAAATCGATATCGAGCGTCCGCGGGACCTCCTTGAGATCAGATCCTCCCCACAGTTCGTAGATACATACCGACGCATCTGGGCTGATTTGAAGGGGGAGGTGATGAAAAGCTATGACCGTAACTTCTCTCAACCAAACCGCTGACAATGCCACAGGAAACAACCCGCGACAGGCAGCAAATTGGCGATCGAAGACACGCAACCATCGCACGAGCATTCTGCATGCCTCTCAGATTCTGATCGGCGTCATTGGGGTAGGCGCCTGGGAGGGCTTGACAAGAATGGGGCTAATCGACCCGTTCTTCATCGCACCCCCATCGGACATCATCGAACGGTTGGTGGAGTGGATCCGAGCTGGCTCTATATGGAATCATCTCGGCGTTACCATGCTCGAATCATTTCTCGCGCTCTTGATCGGTGGTGCCCTGGGACTTGCCGTCGGCTTTCTGCTGGGAAGGGTCCGCTTCCTCGCAGATCTCCTGGACCCGTACATCAAGATAAGCAACGCGATGCCTCGAGTCGTCCTCGCGCCTCTTTTCCTCCTTTGGTTCGGGCTAGGGATCTGGTCGAAGGTAGTGCTCGGCGTCACTCTGGTGTTCTTCATCGTCTTCTTCAATACGTACCAGGGAATTCGCGAAGTTGACCGCGTTTTAATCGATAATAGCCGGATGCTACGCGCAACGGAACGACAGCTGCTGCGGCATGTCTATCTGCCCAGCGCGCTAACTTGGATCTTTGCCAGTCTGCACGTGAGCGTCGGCTTTGCCATTGTCGGAGCAGTTATCGGTGAGTACCTCGGCGCGTCGCGTGGCATGGGCTACGTGATCGCTCAGGCCCAGGGCACGTTCGACACGGCAGGGGTCTTTGCCGGTCTGGTACTACTGGCAGCGGTCGTATCGATTATCGACGTGTTAGTTCACCGCGTCGAGCGCCATCTCCTCCGATGGAAGCCTGACATTGCCGTATCGGGGGGCGCAATGTGACCAGTTGGATTTCCAGTTTCTCTGCGTAAGCAGAAACGCAGCTCACTAACAGATCGCGAGCTCCATCTGATCGGAGAGTAGTGGCTTTTGCGAGTGATTTGTTAATTCAGATCGGGTAGAACAATTTCTAGACACAGGGGCCATCATGAATCTAAACAAAAGGCTGAGAAGGGTATCGCTGCTATCAGTCACGCTTCCCGCGGTGCTAGTTGCTGTGGCAGGATGTGGAGGAACTAGTAGCGAGGCAAAGACGACCAGCGGGCAAACAAAAGTCAGCATGGCGATAAGCGGGGCCACCTCGACAATCTCATATCTGCCGACATTCCTCGCTAAGGACTTGGGGTACTTCAAGACGGAAGGCCTCGACGTTGGGTTCGAAGAGGTCAAGGGTGGATCGGCTGCTGCGACCGCGTTGGTGGGCGGCAGTGTTGACGTGGTTACCGGCAACTACATGCACACAATCCAGCTTCAGGCAAAGGGCCAAAACCTGACGGCCTTTATGGACCTCTTTGATTCTCCCTCAATGGTACTGGCGGTATCCCCAAAGAGCAGCAAGGCCATTAAATCGATCGCCGACCTCAAGGGAGCAAAGGTAGGTGTCAGTTCCCCCGGCGGATCCACCGATCTGCTGTTGAAGTATCTCTTGAATGAAGCCGGGATTCCGACTTCGAGTGTCCCAGTGGTATCGATCGGAATGGGATCCACGGCTGTTACAGCCATGGAACGGGGACAGGTGGACGCGGCGGTGATGCTCGATCCTGCCCTGACGATCCTACAGAAGCGGGTGAGCCCCTCACCCTTGCCGATCCTTGTCGATCTACGGCAGCGCTCCGATGTTGAAAAGATATTCAAGGTCGCCGCTGTTCCCACGGTCGTGCTGTACACGACGCCCGAGTGGTTGAGCAAGAATGCTGAGACGGCGAAAAAGATCTCGCGAGCAGAGACGCGGGCACTCGAATGGATCGCGAGTCATTCCGTCGAGGAGATAGTAAAGGCAGTTCCTGCCAACTTCGCCGGCGGGGAACCGGATGCCTACCTGGAGGCCATGAAGCAAGCGAAGAGTGGCTATGCGACCGATCCAAAGATCACGACTCCTGGGGCGGAGACAGTTCTGAAGATGCTTCAAGTGGGTCTGCCCGCGATCGCCAAGGCAAACATTCAACTGGAGAAGACCTTTACCGTCAAGTATCTGCCGTAGTCACAACCGGAACCAGGCACGATCGAGGTGCTTAGGCCAAGTCAAGACTGGGCGGGTTTCCGACTGTGGCCTGCGGTCATCGCGTGATGCTCCTTCGATCTACCTTCTTAGATCTTCTGGAGGATCACGCGGTGGCCGCCTCACATCACGACACCACGCTCACAACGGGCTCACAGGGGTCACAACGCCGTCTGCGGAGTCAGCAAACTGCCAATACCCGGCCCCACTTCCGACTTGACTTAAATAGCCTCCGTTGAGGGTTTTAGATCGGGATGGGGCGACCGAATTCTCCCGATTTAGCGACCAGTGGACACATCCATGCGCCCAGGAGCGTCCGGTTGGCCACGGCCGACGTCGGCTCTTTGTGGGGAATACGCACGGAAGTTGTTTGTGGGTCAGGCGTTTCCGCTGGTCACACGCTTGCAGCCTTGGGACTGTAAATCCATCGCGAAAGCTTCGAAGGTTCGAATCCTTCACCTGCCACCACGTGCTGAAAGGGCTCTTGACCTGCGGAAACGTCGGTTGGGGGCCCTTTCGTGTGGTCCGGCGGTGATCGGGCAGACCCGGCTGTCTACGGCTGTGAGCAGGAAATTGCATGGGAAAGTTTACGGTCGCACGCCCTTCGAGAGCCGCGGTCAGCGCCAACGCCGCCTCGATGCGCGCCAACGCCCCAGACTTGCCCTGGCCAGCCGCATGCGGATTGCCAGAACGAGATCCGATGCCTGAACCCCGGCTGGTTGTGGCAGGTCGTCCAGCGCGCGATCCAGGTGCTCGAGGAGGAGGGCGCGGTTGGGTAGGCCGGTCAGTCCGTCGTGGAGGGCATCGTGCTGGGTGGCCTCCTCGGCGCAGCTACGCGAACCTGGCGGGGTAGGCAGGGGGAAGTCGCCCGGGCGCTCGTCGGGTCGCCGACAAAGGTCGCTTCCCGTTGAAGCTCGTGGGTCTGGCGGCGACTGACCTGATCGTGGTGGGCAGGTCCCGGTGGCTGCCCAAGCCGCGACCACAGGAGCTCTTGGGTTCGAGCCGTCTGGTTGAAGTTTCGAGCCGTTTGGGTAGGTTTCGCCCACTCAGCGGTCATCGGAGAGAACGTTCATTACCGTGAGTGTCTGTAAATCGGCCAAGACTCTCAGGCGACTCAGCATCAAGCCGACGGGGGTTCCCAGAATGACGGAGGGTCCGTTCGTAGCATGATTCTTTTCGCTGCTTCGAACGGGGATCAGGTGCACTCTCTGAATGAAAAGGCTACCGCCGCTTTGATAGAGGACGCGGCGGACTACGGGGGTGTGCTGGAGTCCGTTCCTGATGCGATGTTGGGGGTTGACCGGGCGGGGGTGATCCGGTTTGCCAATCGTCGAGCTGAGGCGATGTTCGGCTATGCGCGGAGCGCCCTGGTCGGCCGGCTCATCGAGGTGCTGGTGCCGGAGTCCTCCCGGGCTGTGCACCAGGCTCAACGAGAGGCCCATGCCGCAGATCCGAAGGTTGCTGAGATGGGGACCGGCCGGGAGCTGACTGGCCGGAGACGAGATGGGACCGAGTTTCCGGTGGACATCGGTTTGGGCCACGTCGGCACCAGGGACGGCGTGCTGGTGATCGCTGCGGTGCGCGACATGACCGCCCGCAACGAGGCGGAGGAGGATCGCCGCCGGTCAGACAGGATATTGGCAGCGGTGCACTTCAGCGGGGACCCCATTATCAGCAGCACCCCGGACGGCACGATCACGAGCTGGAACCCGGCCGCCGAGAGACTGTTCGGCTACACGAGGGAAGAGATCGTCGGCCAGCCCGGCATACTCCTCAGCCCGAAGGATCGGGTCGACGAGACCGGCGCCGTGATGGCCAGAGTCAGAGCTGGCGAGGTCGTGGACAACCTTGAGAGCTTCCGTGTCCGAAAGGACGAATCCGTGTTCCCGGTCTCGGTCACGGTCGCACCGATCCGCGACGAGGCTGGCGCCGTTATCGGGACCACGGCGACACCCCGCGATGTGACCGAACAGCGACGGGCCTTTGAGACGGCCCAGCACCTGGCGGCGATCGTCGAAAACTCCGATGATGCGATCATCGGGAAGACTCTCGACGGAGTCGTCACGAGCTGGAACCCGGCCGCCGAGAGGATGTACGGCTACACCAGTGCAGAGATGATCGGCAGGTCCATCGACCTGCTCAGCCCCGTTGGTGAGGCCGAAGCGGTCCGCTCCATCCTGGCCAAGATACGGGATGGCCTGCAGGTCGAGCACCTGGACACCGTCCGCGTACGGAAGGACGGGACGCCCCTGACGATCTCGCAGACCGTCTCACCCATCCACGGCCCGGACGGCATAGTGGTTGGCGCATCCACCATCGCCCGTGACCTGACTCAACAGCAGCAGGCAGCCCGGAGCCTGACCGCGGCGCATGGCCTGATCCGTACCATGTTGACGTCTGCATCCATCGGGATCGCCCTGGCCGGACTTGACGGCTACTTCACAGTCGTCAACCGCTCGTTGTGCGACCTTCTCGGGTACGACGAGGAGTGGTTCCGGGCGCACCGGCTCCAGGACTTTGTCCATCCCGACGACGTCGATGAAGCAGCTGGTGATCGGGTCTGGTTGCCTGCCGGTTCGAGCAGCACGACGATCGGCCAAATTCGTCTGGTGCGGTCCGACGGTGGGACCCTCTGGGTCCGACGGGTGGCCTCGCTGATCCCTGGTGAGGGAGATCAACCGGACTTGGTCATGGTCCAGGTGGAGGACATCACCGCCGAGCACGAGGCCCACGAGGCCCTGGTCCACCAGGCCTTTCACGACCCGCTGACCGGGCTGCACAACCGGGCCTGGATCCTGGACATCCTGCCGGCTGATCTGAGCGCCGCGGCACGAGCGGGCACGTCGTTGGGCGCACTTTTCGTGGACCTGGACAACTTCAAGATCGTCAACGACTCCCTCGGCCATGCAGCCGGTGACGAGGTGCTGACCGCCATCGCGAACAGGATTGGAGGCGCGTTGCGCCCCGGTGATCGAGTCGGACGCTTCGGTGGTGACGAGTTCGTCATCGTGGTCCAAAACGTGGTGGATGCTCTGGACGTCGAACGCTTCGCTGAACGGGTGTCCGCCGCGATCGCCGCGGATCTGCAGGTGCAAGGGCACCGGATCGTGCCGACCGCCTCCATTGGTATCGCGGTCTCGACGGCAGCATCGACCCCCGAGAGCCTGCTGCGTGACGCCGACTCCGCCATGTTCTGCGCCAAGGCCGCCGGGCGGGCCCGCTGGCAGTTCTTCGACGACGCGATGCACGCGCAGGCGGTGGCCCGCCTCATCGTCGAGGACCAGCTGCGAGACGCGATCACCTCGGGGGAGCTCGTAGTGTTCTACCAGCCCATCGTGGCCCTGGCCGATGGTCATGTGGTCGGCCATGAGGCGCTGGTGCGTTGGGCGCACCCCACCCGCGGCCTCCTCGGCCCCCTGGAGTTCCTTGACGTCGCCGAGGACACCGGGCTTATCAAAGCGATCGGCGTCCAGGTTCTGGACCAGGCTTGCGCGATGCTAGCCGCGCGCCCCGATCTGCCCGGCCCGGTCAGTGTCAATGTCTCGGCGGTCCAGCTGTCCTCGCCGGACTGGCTGTGCACCGTCACCGACGCTCTCGCCGCTCACCGGGTGGCCCCGGCCCGGCTGGTCGTGGAGGTCACCGAGACCGCCGCCCTGAGCATGACGGACTCCGCCTTGCACACCCTGGAGTCCTTGCGCGGGCTGGGCGTCGGGGTCCACCTGGACGACTTCGGCACCGGGTACTCCTCGATCTCGGTGCTGCGGGATCTGCCGGTGACCGGGGTCAAGCTCGACCTCCGCTTCGTGCGCGACCTCACCTCAGGTAACAGCCAGGCCAACGCGTTGGCCCACGGCCTCAGTGTGCTGGTCAACGGAATGCACCTGACCGGCATCGCCGAAGGCATCGAGACCCAGATGCAAGCCCACATCCTGCACACACAAGGGTGGGAGTGCGGACAGGGAAACTACTTCGGCAGACCAGCCGCCATGCCGATCAGCAGCCAAACCACCGACGACGACCTCATCGCCTGAGGAACAGGGCATCGCTTCGGCCACTGCCAAGCGGGGCGTCGGCCTCACGGACCTCGATGGATGGCTTGGCCTCTACTCGTAATGAAGCCTCTACTCGTCATGACTAGGTCATCGGTGGGCGGTCACGCGGCACTCAATTGGCAGGTCCTGCCGTTATCTGCGACCGCAGGGGGATTGGGCAATGGTCCGGAAGAGTTCGGTTAGCACTGGTTGACGTGGGGAGTTTGTGGGGAATGCGCACGCAATTTGTCGTGGGTCAGACGTTTCCGCTTAGGTAATCGCTGTGGAAGCTGGCACCATCGCGATTGGTCGTCGGCGCGGTGTGCCCGTCGATCATGTCAACGGGGCTGGGTCACAGTTGCGAGAGGCGTCACAGTCCCTGCCAGGTGGGCTTCGCGGCATACGTGCTGCGGAAGTAGTCGGCCAGCTGGAGCCGGCTGGTTGCCGCGTTGTCGATCAGCACGCTGACGTGGGGGTGGTGCTGCAGAATCGTGGCGGGCCACATGGCGCTCACGGGACCTTCGACGAGCTGGTGTACTGCGTCGGCCTTGGCGCGCCCGGTGGCGATCAGGACAACGTGACGCGCACCCATGATCGTTGCGAGCCCCTGGGTCAGGCAGTGCTGCGGCACCTGGTCGCTGTCACCGCCGAAGAAGCGCGCGTTGTCTGCCCGGGTCTGTTCGGTGAGTGTCTTGATGCGGGTGCGCGAGGCGAGGGAGGATCCGGGCTCGTTGAAGCCAACGTGGCCGTCGGTGCCGATACCCAGGATCTGCAGATCGACTCCGCCGGCCTCGGCGATCGCGGCTTCGTAGGCCGCGCACGCCGCACTGAGGTCCTCTGCCAGGCCGTCAGGCCCGTGGACCGCGCCCGAGGCGAAGTCCACGCGCTCGACGATTGCGTGCTCGATCACGTTCCTGTACCCCTCGGCGTGCCCGGGGGGAAGGCCGACATACTCGTCGAGCGTGAACGCCTTGGCTCGGGCGAAAGAAAGTCCCTCTTCGGCGTGCAGCCGAACGAGCTCGTCATAGATCGGGAGCGGGCTCGACCCCGTCGCCAGACCGAGCACCGCGTCGGGTCGAGACCGCAACAGCTTCTCGATCGCGCCCGCGGCCAGCTTCGCGATCTCATCGTGCGTTGCGATCACAACCTCCATCGAGCCACCATCCCTTGCTGTCGATAACGAATGAGAACGAGACAATCTCCGGTCTGCTCAGGGGTGGAAATCCATGCCCGCGCGCAGGACGTCAATGATGCGCAGGTGCGAGTCGGTGATGACGACATCGGCCCGGCGGCCAACCTCGAGGGCTCCGACCCGGGGGTCACCGAGCACAGTCGCCGGCGTCGTGGCCGCGGACCGGACCGCGTCCACCAGCGGTACGCCGCCCTCAACGGTCGTCCGCAGGACATCGAGCAGGTGCGCCGTACCGCCTGCAATGGCGCCACCGTGGGTCAGCCGGGCAACACCATCAGTGACCGTGACGTCCTGTGACCCGAGCCGATACCCGCCATCGGCCATCCCTGCCGCGGCCATCGCATCGGTCACCAGCGCCACGTTATTGGCGCCGACCAGTTCGAAGATGCTTCGCACCAGCTCGGGGGCCAGATGAGTACCGTCCCCGATGAGCTCGACCACGACGTCCCCGCGCCCGGCAGCCGCCAGGAGCTCCGGGATCGGACCGGGGTCGCGGTGGCTGAACGGCCGCATGCCGTTGAACAGGTGGGTGACGGTCGGGCGTGCCGACCGACAACCTGGGGCCCCCTCGAGCCGGGCCCGCGCGTCCGCGACCGCGACACTGGTCTGGGCCCAGCTCGCGTCCGTGTGCCCGAACGACGGCAGCGCGCCGGTCGTGACCAGGGCGTCGATCACGCCCCCGTCGCCCACGATGCCGATGACTTCGGGGGCGACTGTCATCGTGACCAGGTAGCCGCGGGCCGCCTCGGCTAGCTCGCGGACCAGGGCCGCGTCCGGCGCCTGGATGAGGTCGGGGTCCTGCGCGCCGCACCGGGTGGTGGACAAGAACGGGCCCTCCAGGTGGATGCCGGCGAGCTCACCTGCCTCGGCCAGCTCCGTGAGCACGCCGACGCGCTGCCGGAGAGTGGCCGGTGCGGCGGTGACCAGGGAGGCGACCAGCGTTGTGGTGCCGTGGCTCAGGTGCTCGCGAATCGCGATACGTGCCTCGTCAACGGTGCTCGCGTCCGGGAAGCCCGTGCCGCCTCCGCCGTGGTTGTGCAGGTCGACCAACCCCGGCAGCAGGGTCGGGGCCATCTCGCGTGGGTCGGGAAGGTCAGGCCAGCCCGCTCTTGCGGCCTCGGCTGCGGGGCCGACCCAGAGGATCGTGTCGGCGTCGACGACCACGACTCCGTCCGGGATCACCGCGTCCGGAGTCACCACGCGGCCGCGGAGGTAACGGGACGGCCGATGCACGGTCATCGCGACGCGCTCCTTCGCTCGAGGTCTTTGTCGAGCTCGAAAGTGGCCACCATGGTGACTCCTTCCTGGTGCAAGGTGGATCGCGGCTCTGGGCTATTGCACACTTCGGCGCACTGGAGAGTTCGCAAAGTGATCAGCCTGGCCGGCGGGGTGTGGATATCATGGCGCCGCGCAGCGTGGCAGTGATGGCCGGGCGGCTCATCGTCCAGCCTGCGGCCTGCCCGGCGAGGATGATGGCTCCGACCACCGGTGAGTGAACCACGGTGCAGGCCGCCGCACCGCGTTCGACCAGCCCGAGGCGAACGGCCTCACTGACGGGTCCGGCCGTGGTCAGTACCGCGCCTGCCAGGACCACGTTCGCGACCTCGCGCCCGGAGGCTGCGCGGGTCGCGGTGCGCACGAGTGCTTCTGCTGCGTCGGAGACAATTCTGGACGCGACGGCGTCGCCGGCGGTGGCCGCAGCAGCCGTCGGCGGGGCGAATCGGCCGAACCAGGACGGCGGCTGATCGTCGGCCGCGCGGATGAGCTCCTGTCGTGGGTCGTCTGAGCTCACGTCCGGGCCGGTGATGTGGCCGTGCGGATCCTGGCGTAGCTTGCCGAGCACGAGGTTGGTCAGCGCAGTGGCCGGGCCCCGGCCGTCCAGGTGCGCGGCGACCGCGCGGAGAGCCGCCGTGCCGATCCAGACGCCTGAGCCCTCATCCCCGAGGAGCCACCCCATGCCGTCGCAGCGATCGACCACCCGCCAGTTGTCGAACCAGCACGCGACCGCGCCTGTGCCGGCGAGCAGCATCAGCCCATCCGGGCGATCCGAACCGGCGGCGAAGGCGATCTCGAGATCGGTGCAGACCACAGGTTCGATGTGCGACGGCAGCCCCGCGCTCAGCCAGGCAAGTCGTGCGATCTGGGACACCTCGGCGGCGCGGGCGGGCCCGCCTCCGGCGATCCCCAGAACGCCGCCAACGACGTCGGTGCGGCGTTCTGGCGGAACGGCGAGCGTCAGCGCGCGGCGCAGATTCTCGGTCAGCGAGCCGCTGGAGGAGCGGATGTTGCCGCCTGGTTCGACTGCGTACCCCAGGAGCGTCCCCGTATGGTCGACAACTGCGACCTTCGTCGAGGTTCCGCCAACGTCCGCACCGACAAGCAAGGAGCGTTGGTCCATCTCTCCTCCTCAGTTCGGTGGTGACGCGAGATGGTGATAACTTCCCTACACAAGCTCCGTTCGGGAGATGCGTACCCCATCCTATGGGAGACCACGTAGCGCGCGAACCAGCTCGGCGGTTCTACCCAAGCACGACGCGGACTCAAAGGAGAGATCACGCATGAACAGACGAATCTCAGTGGTGATGGCCGGCGCGACGGTGCTGGCGCTCGCCGCGTGCGGTGGCGCAAGCAGCACTGCGGCGGGGGATGCCTCCGGCCAGTACAAGGGCGAGACCCTCAAGGTGTGGGTCATGGAGGGCACGAACCCGGACGCGACGGGGTTCTTCAAGAACGTCTCCACGGACTTCACCAAGAAGACCGGTGCGAAGCTCGACGTGCAGTTCCAGCCGTGGGCCGGCGCGCATGACAAGTTCGCGACGGCGATCGCCGGGGGGACCGTCCCCGATGTCGCAGAGGTTGGCACCACCTGGACAACGGAGTTCGCCGAGACCGGTGCCCTCACCGACCTGACCGACCAGGTGTCCAAAGCGGGACTCAAAGAGGACCTCGTCAAGGGTCTGACAGAGTCTGGGACTCTGGACGGCAAGCTGTACGGGATGCCGTGGTACGCCGGAGTGCGCTCGATCGTGTACAACAAGGCCTTGTTCAAGGACGCCGGCATCACCACGATGCCGACCGACTGGAAGGGACTGCTCGCCGCCGTCGAGGCACTGAAGGCCTCCGACCCGAAGGTGATCCCCTTCCCGATCCCCGGTGACAGCCAGTACGGCGCAATGCCGTTCATCTGGGGCGCCGGCGGCGACATCGCCACCCTCAACGGCAAGACCTGGACCTCGAAGATCAACTCCCCCAAGGCGGTCGAGGGCCTGAAGTTCTACACCGGCCTGGCGCTGGACCACGGGTCCTCCACCGCGGCCGCAAGCACCTGGAACGAGGCGGCACTGCTGAAGGCCTTCGCCCAGGGCAACGTCGGGATGATGATCTCCGGCAACTGGACCATGGGCAAGATCACCAAGGAGGCACCTGCCATGGCTAAGAACATCGGTGCCTTCCCGATCCCGTCGCGTGAAACTGGCGTGGCAGGGTCCTTCCTCGGCGGCTCCCACCTGGCCATCTTCAAGGACTCAAAGAAACAGGACCTCGCCTGGGAGTTTGTCAAGATGATGACAACGGGTGACACCGCCGCAGCATGGTCCAAGGAGACCGGCTTCTTCCCCGGTCAGGTAAGCGCGCTGAAGACCAGTGTCGAGAGTAACGACCCGCTGGTTGCGCCCTTCGCCAAGCAGATGGTCGAGGCCGGACGCTCCGTCCCGGCGACCCCGCTCTACGGGCAGATTCAGGGCGCGAAGACCGTTGAGGTCATGCTCCAGTCGATCCTGACGAAGCGGCAGACCGTTGAGCAGGCCACGACTGTGGCTGCCGCCGCGATGGACAAGATTTTCGCCGCCAAGCCCTGATGGGCACAGCTCGATCGGTCCGGGCGGCGAGTATCTCGCCGCCCGGGCCCGGCCCCGATGCCGCACCCCGACCCAGTCCACGAGGGCGAACAAGTCGACGTCGCGCACGACTGCGTTCGGCAAGTCGGCCGTGGTTCCTGCTGAGTCCCGCACTGATCATCCTGGGCGTGCTGCTGCTCTGGCCGCTGGCCCGCGTCATCTGGCTGTCCGTGCAGGACTACGGGCTCCGACAGCTGGTCTCGGGAGAGACAAACTTCATCGGCTTCGGGAACTACCAGGAGATCCTCGGAAGCGCCTACCTGTGGAAGGTCGTGCTTCCCAACACCGTTGGCTTCGCCGCCGTGTGCGTAGGCCTGACCGTCGCACTGGGGACGTTGGTCGGGCTGTTCCTGAACATCCTGGGGCCAACCTGGCGGACGATCTGCTCGACGGCGGTCATGGTTGCCTGGGCAGTGCCCGCGATCACCGGGACGTACGTCTGGATCTGGCTGTTCGACCCGCTCAACGGGCTGGTCGCCACCACGTTGGCCAATCTAGGCGTGATCGAGCCCGGAACGGTCAACTGGTTCACGGACCGGATCGGCTTCTACTCGATTGCGACGTTGAACGTTGTGCACCACGGCTTCCCGTTCGTCGCGATCACCGTCCTCGCCGCACTGATGAGCGTGCCGCAGGAGCTGTACGAAGCGGCCATCGTGGACGGAGCCAATGCCTGGCACAGGTTCTGGTCTATCACCGTGCCGATCCTCATGCCGGTGTTCTCCGTCGTGACCATCCTGTCGACCATCTGGGACTTCAAGGTATTCACGCAGATCTACCTGATGCCTGGCGGTAACGGTGGCAATCCCAACGTGTTCAACCTCGGTGTCTGGTCCTACATCCAGAGCTTCGCCCAGGGCAAGTACGGGATGGGGTCGGCAATTGCGGTGCTCCTCACCGCGATCCTGCTCCTCATCACGCTCGTCTACATGCGCACGCTCTTCAAGGAGGAGGACCTGTGAAGCGCAAAGGGGCACTGCCGAAGACTGGCAAGGCGCTGGGCGTCGTCACTCTCCTGGCGTTCGCGCTCCTGCCGGCCTACTGGATGTTCTCCACGGCGCTGGACACGAACGCGGCTCAGCGCGGGGCTTCCTTGTTACCCGCCGGCCTGACGGGGTCGCACATCGCGCGCGTGTTCGAGGAGGGCGGATTCGGGATCTACCTGCGCAACTCGGCCATCATTGCCGTGGGCACGGTGTTCCTCTCGGCCCTCGTCGCGTTGCTTGCCGCGGTGGCGGTGGCACGGTTCACGTTCTCGATGCGCAAGGCGATTCTGGTGTTGATCCTTGTCGTCCAGATGGTTCCCCTCGAAGCGCTGGTCATCCCCTTGTTCCTGCAGGCCCGGAACTTGCACATGCTCAACAGCCTGCTGGGCCTGATGATCGTCTACCTTGCGCTCTCGCTGCCATTCGCGATCTGGATGCTCCGCGGTTTCGTCGCCGCGGTCCCGGTCGAGATCGAGGAGGCTGCCTACCTAGACGGCGCATCGTGGGGGCGGATGTTCCGCTCCATCCTGCTGCCGCTGGTGGCTCCCGGGCTGGTCGCCACGAGCGTGTTCTCGTTCATCACCGCGTGGAACGAGTTCATCTTCGCGCTGACCTTCTTGCAGGACTCAGGCAAGTACACGGTTGCCGTCGGCCTACAACAGTTCTTCGGCCAGAACACGGCCGACTGGGGCGCGGTGATGGCGGCGTCCACCCTGATCACGCTGCCCGTGATCTTCTTCTTCGTCATCGTGCAGCGCCAGCTGTCCTCCGGGCTGTCGTCGGGGGCGGTGAAGGGCTGATGACTGGTCACGGCACGAGCGCCAGGCGCGTCGCCCACCATCTGCTCATGCCGGGCTTCTCGGGGACGGTCGCCCCGATGTGGCTGCTCGATGCCGCCCGGGATGGGCTCGCGGGGGTGGTGCTGTTCGCCGGGAACACCCCCGACCTGCCCACCACTGCCGCGCTCACCGAGCAGCTGTACGGCGCCGCGTCCGGCCTGCTCATTGCCGTAGACGAGGAGGGTGGCGACGTCTCCCGCCTGCAGGCCGCGGCAGGGTCGTACCTGCCAGGTGCGGCCGCGCTGGGGACGGTCGACGACGTCGGACTCACCTACCGCTGTGGCCTCGCCCTGGGCAGAGTCCTCGTCGCCGCCGGTATCGACCTCGCGCTGGCACCGGTCCTGGACGTGAACTGCCGGGCGGACAACCCTGTGATCGGGGTGCGCTCCTTCGGTGCCACGCCCGAGCTCGTCTCACGACACGGTGTCGCGTTCCTGGGCGGGTTGCACGCCGGCGGCGTCGCCGCGTGCGGGAAGCACTTCCCCGGCCACGGTGACACCGCGGTGGACTCTCACCTCACCCTGCCGGTCCTCGATGCCGACCTGAGCACCCTGCAAGAACGCGATCTGCCACCGTTCGTCGCGGCGATCGACGCCGGCCTTGACGTCCTGATGACCGGACACCTACGCGTTCCTGCCATCGGGCAGGCACCGGCCTCCCTCGAGCCTGCCGTCACGGCACTGGCACGCAAGCTCGGTTTCGCCGGACCGATCATGACCGATGCCCTCGACATGGCGGCGGTCGCCGCGGACCCCGGTTTTGGCGAGGCGTGCGTGCGGGCTGTCGAGGCCGGCGCAGACCTCCTCTGTCTGGGCACCACTGCGGGGCGTGACGACGAGGACCTGTTCCGCATCGCCCATGACGCGCTGATGACGGCAGTCGAGCAGGGAAGGATCACCAGCGATCGGCTGCGCGAAGGAGCCGACAGGCTGGCGCGGCTTCGTACCTCAATAGCCGCGCGCCGGATGAGCCCAACGGCGGCCCGATCACCTGACGCGCCAGGTCCCGAGCTCGCTGCCACCCTTGACGACCTGGAACGGGTTGGTGCCGAGGCAGCCGCCCGAGCCGTGCATACCCTCGGTGACGTCCGTCTGCGCCCCGGTGACCTTGTCCTGGACCTGCGTCGCACGGCCGACCACGCGGCCGGGCTGAGGTCCACCACCTTGACCCGGGTCCTCTCCGAGGTCTGCCGGGTGACAGTGAGTCGTCCCCCGGCGGGAGTCACGGCGGAGGGCCTGCTCGGGCTCGCCATACCCGGACCTCGGCTAGCTCTGGTCACCCGCGAGGCCGACCCCCGGGTAGGCGCTCTGCTCAAGAATCGACCGGATGCCCTGGTCCTGCACGTTGGCACCGCTGAGTCCGCCCCGGTCGCCGGAAACCTCGTGCTCGCCCACGGGGTCGGGCTCGCCAACGCTCGTGAGGTTGCGAGCAGGTGCAGCCGATGAGGGTGCTCGCGCTCAGCTCGGGAACCTCGGTGGACGCGATTGACGTCGCCCTGGCCGACCTCAGCGACGTTGACGGCACCGTCCGTCTCCATCTCCTCGGCCACGCCGAACGACCCTGGTCGGCTGATCTGCGCGCCAGAATCCTCGAGGCCCTGCCACCCGCCAAGATCAGCGTGGGGGAGGTGTGCGTCCTCGACACCGTCATCGGGCAGACCTTCGGCGACGTCGGAGCCTGGGCGATCGCGAAGTGGGGCGCCGTGGATCTCGTCGTGTCGCACGGCCAGACGGTGTTCCACTGGGTTGAGGGCAACACCGCACTTGGCACCCTTCAGATTGGTGCCCCCGCGTGGATCGGTGAGCGCACCGGGGCACCGGTTGTGAACGACCTTCGCAGCTCCGACGTCGCCTTCGGCGGTCACGGTGCCCCGCTGACCAGCCTGCTCGATCATCTGTGGCTGTCGGACCGGCCGAGCGCGGTGGTGAACATCGGCGGAATCGCCAACGTGAGCATCGTCGGGTTGGGGCCCGTCCAGACCGGGGACAGCGGCCCCGGTAACTGTCTCATCGACGTCGCGGTCGCCGCTCACACCGGTGCCCCGTTCGACGACGACGGCGCCCTAGCACGCTTGGGCACGGTGAACCAGGCCGCGCTCGCCGCCCTGATGAGCGACCCCTACTACTCCCGTGAGCTCCCCAAAAGTACTGGTCGTGAGCTGTTCCACGCCTCCTACGTCGCCGAGCTGCTGGCGGCGACTCCAGGGAGCCCGACGCTGCACGGCGCAGACCTGATCGCCACGCTCACCGAGCTCACCGCGCGGACCATCGCCGCCCAGGTCACCCCCTATGGCGTGGGGCGCGTGGTCGTCTCCGGCGGCGGTACCCGCAACTCGACGCTCATGGCGCGACTGGGCGAGCTCCTGCCCGGTGTGATGACCTCCGACGCGCTCGGTCTGCCGTCCGCGGCGAAGGAGGCGTACCTCTTCGCGCTGCTCGGGTACCTCGCGGTTCGCGGGCTCCCTGGCACCGCACCCGGCCGGCACGGTCGCCAGGCCACCGGGGCCCGATCAGCCGTCGTTCTCGGTTCGCTCACCCCGCCCGCCCCCGCGCCGTGCCCTCTTGCAACCACAGCAGTACACAGCCTCGTCGTGTCATCAGAGAAGAGATCAACATGAATCAGAACCCCGACGACCAGGACTGGCAGGGGATCCTCACGCTGCGTTCGCCGACGGAGGACCGCAACCCTCGCACCGAGAATATCGACACGCTCCCGAGCATCGACATCGTGCGCCTCATCGCCGCCGAGGACACCGGTGTGGTCGCCGCTGTCGAGGCCACGACCGCGCAGATCGCCAAGATGGTCGATCTCGCCGTCGACGTCATCGCCGCCGGCGGGCGGGTGCACTATGTCGGCTCCGGGACCTCAGGGCGCCTCGGGGTGCTGGACGCGGTGGAGCTGCTTCCCACCTTCGGGGTGGGCGAGGAGTCCTTCGTCGCTCATCTCGCGGGTGGTCACCGCGCCATGATGCGCGCCGTCGAGGGTGCCGAGGACGACGTCGAGCTGGGACGTGCCGTGGCCGCCGAGATTGGGCCCGGCGACCTCGTCGTTGGTTTGACCGCCAGCGGGCGCACCCCGTTCGTCGGAGGTGTTCTCCAGGTCGCCCGGGAGCTCGGCGCATGGACCGCTCTGGTCTCGACCAACCCGTTTGCGGCGCTGGCCGGCGGTGTTGACGTGGCCGTCCTGGTCAACACGGGGCCGGAGGTTGTCACCGGGTCAACCCGGATGAAGGCCGCCACGGCACAGAAGCTCGTGCTCAACACCTTCTCGACCGCCACCATGGTGCGGCTGGGCAAGACCTACTCCAACCTGATGATCGAGGTCCTGCCGACCAACAGGAAGCTGAAGGCGCGCACCGTGCGGATGCTGGTGCAGGCCACCGGTCTCGACGCGGGACGGTGCGAGGTCGTGCTGGCTCTGGCCGGGGACGCGCGGGCCGCTCTGGTCAGCCTGCTGGCCGGTGTCGACGTGCCACAAGCCCGGACGGCGCTTGAGGGATTCCCGCCGGATCCGGCCCGGGTGCTGGACCCCGCCGGGGTACGCAACGCCACCAAGGCGGCCCGCGATACCGCTGTGAGCCGGGCGGCTACCGGACCGGACAGCACCGACGCGAGCGGTCCAGCCGAACGACGGACAGTTGTCACGGGGTCCAACGGACCTCGATACGCGGGTTAGCGAAGGGGAGTCTGCAGATGGACAGCATTCCGATCACCGTCCTCTTGCGCGGCAGTCTTGACCAGATTCAGCCGTCGATGCGACGCGTCGCGGAGGCCGTCCTGGCGGACCCGCAGCGCGCCGCCGGGATGACCATCGTGGAGCTCGCCGAGCAGTGCAGCGTGAGCCAGTCCACCGTGGTCCGGCTCTGTCACGAGCTCGGGCTGGATGGCTACCGACAGCTCCGGCTCGCCCTGGCCACCGAGCGCGGGCTGCGCGCTGCTGACCTGGCTAACCGGCCGAACGGGGACATCACCGAGGGTGACTCGCTGGCTGAGGTGATCCAGAAGATCGCGTATGCCGACGCGCGGGCCGTCGAGGACACCGCCAAGTCCCTATCCGTGCAGGAGCTCGAGGCCGTTGTTGAGGCGATCGTGGCAGCCACCCGGGTCGACATCTACGGCGTGGGAGCCTCCGGCTTCGTCGCCGCAGACCTGCAGCAGAAGCTCTACCGGATCGGCCGGATCGCCTTCTGCCATCCCGACCCGCACATCGCGCTCACCTCGGCTGCGCTGCTCGGCCCGGGAGACGTCGCGATCGGGATCTCCCATGGCGGCGTGACGATCGACACCATCGACGCCCTCACCCTCGCCCGCGAGATGGGTGCGCTCACCGTGGCGATCACGAACGCTCCGAGCTCCGCGATCGCCCGCGGTGCTGACCGGGTGCTTATCACGGCGGCACGCGAGACGATGTTTCGCTCGGGCGCCACCGCGAGCCGGCTCGCGCAGCTCACCGTCGTCGACTGCGTGTTCGTCGCCGTCGCGCAACGTACCTACACCGAGAGCCAGGCCGCCCTTGAGGCGACCCGCGCCGCGGTGAGAAGCAGGAGGTTGAACCGGGACAGATCCGCCAAGCCGACATCGTGAGCTGATCTTAATGAGGAGACGGAATAGTGAAACGCATTCTTGCCGCGGTAGTCGGACTGGCGATGCTGCCGGCTATGGCGATGTCCGGACCGGCGAGGGCCGCCGAGCCCGAGCAACAATGGCGCGCCTACTGGGTCGACGCCTTCAACGTCGGCGTCTACACCCCCGACCAGGTCACCGATCTTGTCGCTGATGCCGTCGACGTGAGCGCTAATGCGCTGGTCGTGCAGATCGCGCGTCGCTTCGACTGCTTCTGCAACGACTCCCTCTTCCCCCGGACGGATGCGTCCATCGCCCCGGCCCCCTACGACCCGCTGGCTGAGGTCATCCGGCAGGCGCACGCCAAGGGCATCGAGGTGCACGCGTGGGTGAACGCGACCACGATGTGGAACTCAGCCACTGCGCCGCGCTCAGCCGACCACGTCTACAACGCCCACGGGCTGGCCGCGGCCGGTGCCGACAGGTGGCTGAACCAGCGCTATGACGGTGTCGAGAAGGTCGGCAACAACACCTACGTTGACCCCGCCAATCCCGACGCCGCCAACTACATCGTGGATGCGATCTCCTCGATCGCGACGAACTACGACATCGACGGAGTCAACCTCGACTACATCCGCTACCCGGACTACAACGCGGGAGACTTCCAAAATGACTGGGGCTACTCGACAACATCCCTGGCCCGATTTGCGACGGAGACCGGACGGGTGGACCGGCCGGTGCCAACTGACGCCCAGTTCAGCGGCTGGCGCCGGGACCAGGTCAGCGCCCTGGTGCGCAAGATCTACGTCGGGCTGTATGCCGCCGACCCGACCGACCGGTTGAGCGTCAACGGCACGACCTACGCCTACGGGCCGGTGAGCTATGGCGGCTGGGAGAACGCCCGGCCGTACACGAACGTTCTCCAGGACTGGAAGGGCTGGCTCGCCGAGGGGACCGTCGACACGGTCACCGCGATGAACTACAAGCGCGAATGGGTCCCTGACCAGGCTCGGATGTTCGACGAGTGGAACTCGGCCCTCGCCGAGTACGCCTCGGGACGGCAGGTCGTCAGCGGCACCGCGCTCTACCTCAACGAGATCCCCGATGCCGTCCAGCAAGCCAAGGATGTCGTCAATGCCGGGCTGGACGGGTGGATGGGCTACTCCTACGCCAACCCCTCCAAGACCGCGACCGCCTCGGGCGACCCTGCGGTCAAGGATGCCGAACGAGCGGCGCTCGCCGCGGCGCTCAAGGCCGATGTGTTCACCTCGGCTGCCAAGGTGCCCGTGATGGACTGGAAGACCACCCCGACCACCGGCCTGGTCGCCGGGACCGTCACTGTCCGGGATGGCTCCGTGGCTGACCAGCTCGATGTGATCATCCACCCGATCGCCGGGACACCGGGGCAGGAGAGGCTCATCCGGACCGACGGATCCGGCTGGTTCGGGGCTGTCAACCTGGCCCCGGGAACCTACCGGATGCAGGTTGTCGAGCAAGGTGCCGAGGGCACGGCGGCCACGATCGTCCAGGTGAAGGCCGGAGTGATCACCCAGGTGCGTCTCCGCGTGGATACCGCCTAGGCATCGCTGATATGGACACCCCAGCGCGCAGGGACGTCGGGCTCACCGTAGGGCTGGATATCGGTGGCACGAAGATCCTGGGTGTCCTGCTCGGGCCCGACGGCGTCGTGCAGGGATCGCTCCGGTTGCCCACTACTCGAGGGGTGACCGGGGTGGTCGCGACCTCCGCCTCCGTGGTCCGCGCGCTGACCGGCGGGGCAGGGGTTCCGGGCAACCTGGCAGGGATCGGGGTCGGTGTCCCCGGCGTCGTCGACCCGACCACCGGCACGGTTGCCCACGGCGTCAACCTCGGCTTCCCCGGCGCGCCAACCCCTCTCGCGCAACTGCTTTCGGCCGAGCTGGGGGGCGTGCAGGTTCAGGTGGAGAACGACCTCAACGTCGCTGCGCTGGGTGCCGCGCACGCTATCGGGACCTCGGCCGATCTCGCTTTCCTCGCCCTGGGCACCGGACTGGCCGCGGGCCTGCTGCTGGACGGTCGGCTTCGCCGTGGAGCGTTCGGGGCCGCGGGCGAGATCGGGCACCTCCCCTACGTGGCCGACGGGCCGTTGTGTGCCTGCGGCCAACGAGGATGCCTGGAGCTGTATGCCTCGGGAGCCTCGCTGGACGCACGATGGCCGGGGTCTGGGAACGTCCCGGCCCCCGTCGCGTTGTTCTCGGCGGCAGCCGCGGGCGACCCGGGCGCAGTTGCGCTCCGCGACGACTTCGCCGCCGCGGTGGCCGCCGGGATCCGGATCCTGGTGCTGACCACCGACGTCGCCCGGGTCGTGCTCGGAGGCGGAGTCAGCGAGCTCGGCCCTCCCCTTCTCGAAGCGGTGGTTCGAGCGCTGAGCGCCCAGGCCGCAGAGTCCGAGTTCCTGGCGGCGCTGAGGATAGGGGAGCGAGTTGGGTTGGCGCCGCTCGGCATACCGGTCGCGGCTATCGGTGCCGCTTTGCTGGTCCGCAGGTCGCCGGGCCACTAGAAACGCCCGGAAGGCGAGCGGGGGCGGGCTTCTGTCCAGGCATCGTCAGTGCACCCTCACGCTCGGTCCAGCTGGGCATCCAGGGTGATCGCCGAGTCGATGAGCGCCAGGTGGGTGAAGGCCTGGGGGAAGTTGCCGAGCTGTTCACCGCTCGGGCCGATCTCTTCGGCGAACAGGCCGACGTGGTTTGCGTAGGTCAGCATCTTCTCGAAGGTCAACCGGGCTTCTTCCAGCCTGCCCGCCCTGGCGAGTGCGTCGACATACATGAAGGTGCACAGGGAGAAGGTGCCTTCCGAGCCTTTGAGGCCGTCGGGCGAGGCACCCGGGTCGTAGCGGTACACCAGGCTGTCGGTCACCAGCTCCGAGTCCATCGCCCGCAACGTGCTCAGCCACATCGGCTCCGCCGGGGTGATGAACCCGACGCTGGACATCCGCAGGAGCGAGGAGTCCAGCACGTTGTCGTCGTAGTGCTGGACGAAAGCGCTCCGCTCCTTGTTCCAGCCCTTTGTCATGACCTGCTCGTAGATCGCGTCGCGCTGTCCGACCCAGCGGTCCAGTGGTGCCGGGCGGCCGTGCGAGGTCGCGAGCCTGATGGCTCGGTCGAAAGCGACCCAGCTCATCACCCGTCCGTAGGTGAAGTCCTTGGCCCCGCCACGGGTCTCCCAGATTCCTGCTTCGGGCTGATCCCAGTGATCGGCGAGCCAGTTCAGGAGCCCTGACACCGCGGCCCAGCCGGGATGGCCCAGAGGTAGTCCGCGCTGGTCACTGTAGAAGATGCTGTCGAGGGCTTCGCCATAGATGTCGAGCTGGAGCTGCTCGGCGGCGCCGTTCCCGATGCGCACCGGGGACGACCCGCGATAGCCCTCCCAGTGTTCGAGGATGGTCTCCTTGAGGTCGGTGGAACCGTCGACCCGGTACATCAGGTTGAGCGGGCTGCTGGCACCGGACGCGGCCTGCTCCTGCACCCGGGCCATGAGCCAGCGGCTGAAGTCTGCAGCCTCTTCGGTGAACCCCATTGCCAGCAGCGCGTACACGGAGAACGACGCGTCCCGGATCCAGGTGTAGCGATAGTCCCAGTTGCGCTCCCCGCCAACCTGCTCCGGCAGGCCGGCGGTCGGAGCGGCCACGATGCCACCGGTGGGCGCATACGTCATGAGCTTCAGGGTGATCGCGGAGCGCTGAAGTGTCTCGCGCCACCGGCCGGTGTATGTGCTGCGGCCGAGCCACGACTTCCAGAACATCGCCGTCTCGTCCAAGAGCTTCTGCGCCTCGGCGACCGGGATCTCACGCGGAGCCCCCGCGTCGCCCGTCTCAATAACCACCCCTCGGGTCATTCCGGCCGTCAACGTCAGAGACAGGTGCAGATGTCTCGTGTCACCCGTCAGAAGGTGTGCCAGCCGCTCGTCGCCGGGCTCGCGGACCGCGTGCAGGGTCATCGAGCCAGCCGGGCTGCGGAATATCGCCCCGTTGGGGCTCAGCTCTGTCTCGTGGGTCGCGCGGCCATAGTCGAAGCGAGGCGCGAGGTCGATGTCGAAGGTCATCTCGCCGCGAACGCAGCGCAGCAGCCTCACGATGCGGTGCCTCTGCGTGACCACCTTGCCGCTGATCGGCATGAAGTCGTAGAGCTCGCCCACCCCGGCCTCGCTGAGGAACCGGGTGATCAGAACGGCGGTGTCCGGCAGATACATCTGCTTGGTATCGAAGACGCCCGACGACGGCCGGATCCGAAAGTGGCCGCCACGATCATTGTCGAGCAACGACCCGAAGATGCTGGGCGAGTCGAATCGGGGCGCGCAGAACCAGTTGATCGACCCGTCGGTCGTGACCAGGGCGGCCGTCTGCAGATCACCGATCAGGCCATGCTCTGCGATGAGCGGGTAGTCATCCATGGGGAACCCTCGCGGTTGGTCGGGGTCGGGCACGCCGCGGTGCGGCCGGCACGTTCAGACCACCGTCCCAGCCCGCGCGACGGCAGGTCATCATCCACATCGGGTGAGGTCTGGCGGAGCCTGCGGGAAACTGCCTGCGCTGCCACGAACCTCTGACGTCTCCCTGCGCGAAAGTCTCATCCCCGATGGATGAGGCGTCATGGTGCTCCCTCGGGTCAGCGTGAAGCGGACTGACTGACCCTCCCGGGCAGCACGGCAGATGACCGAAACGGAGCGACAAGCTGATGGCGACCGATCCTGTGCACGCGCTGGTCATCTTCGGAGCGACCGGCGACCTGGCCAAGCTGGAGACCTTCCCTGCTCTCGTCGGTCTGGTGGAGCGCGGGGTGCTGAACGTCCCGGTCGTCGGTGTGGCGAAGAGCGGATGGGGACTCGAGCAGTTCCGGGACTATGCAACGGCCTCGCTGCGGCTCAACAACATGGATCCGGCCGCGCCGGCAGCCGTCAAGATGCTGAGTCTGCTGCGTTACGTCGACGGCGACCTTGACGACGACGCGACCTACGCCGCCATGTCGAAGGAGATGGGCAGCGGGGAACGTGCCCTCTTCTATCTCGAGGTGCCGCCGTTCCTGTTCGGGCGCATCGCCAAGGGCATCGCCGGCGCAGGCCGGGCCAAGGGCGCCCGGGTGATGGTGGAGAAGCCTTTCGGCAGCGATCTCAAGAGCGCGAAGGAGCTTAACCAGACCATGCACCAGTACTTCGGCGAGGGCGAGATCTATCGCGTCGATCACTGGCTCGGGCTGGACCCCCTGGACGCCGTGCTGTTCGCCCGGTTCGCGAACTCGGTCCTGGAGCCACTGCTGAACCGGGACCACGTCGAGAGCATCCAGATCACGATGGCCGAGGCTTTCGACGTCTCGGACCGGGGCCGTTTCTACGACAGCACGGGCGCTATCCGCGACGTGGTCCAGAACCACATGCTGCAGGTGCTCGCCAGCGCCCTGGCCGACCCCCCGGACGGATCCGGGATCGACTCGTGGCTGGACTCGAAGTCCCGGGTGATCGGTGCGCTGCGCCCGCTGACCCCCGAGCACGCGGTGTTCGGGCAGTATGACGGTTACCTGGATGTTGCGGGCGTTGCACCGCGATCCACCACCGAGACCTACGCCGCGGTGCGACTCGCGCTGGACTCCTGGCGGTGGGCTGACGTGCCGATCGTCATCCGCGCCGGCAAGACGCTCCCGGTCAGCGCCACCGAGGTCGCCATCCGGTTCCGCCCTGCGCGGTACGACATCTTCGGTCTCGCCGGACTCAGTGCCGGCAACGCACTGCGGTTCCGGATCTGGCCCGAGACCGAGATGGTCCTGACGTTGATGGGCAAGAGACCTGGCGCGGGCTGGCATGCGGAGGTCGAGGAGCTTTCATTCGCCCAGCAACCCGGATCGGGCATGCGTCCCTACGATCGGCTGATCGGTGCCGCGCTGGACGGCGTCCGACTCCCCTTCGCCCGGCAGGACGCGGTCGAGGCCGCCTGGCGGGTGGTGGACCCCATCCTCGGTGGTGGTGTGCCTGTGCATCGATACGCCCGGGGCAGCTGGGGTCCAAAGGAAGCCGACGCCCTCCTGCCCCGGGGCGATGTCTGGCATGAGCCCAAGTGAGAACGGAGCCGGAACCCAGAACGGCGCCCGATCCGGTTGCGGACAAGGGGCATTGACCCAACGATGTGCGAACTGCCATGAACATCAGCCAGCTTGACCTTTCGAGGCTGCAGTTCGCCACCACGACGATCTACCACTTCCTGTTCGTGCCGATCACGATCGGGCTGTCCCTCCTCGTAGCCACCCTGCACACGATGTGGTTCCGATCCAGCGACCCTGCGCTGCGCCGGCTCACCCGGTTCTTCGGCAACCTGCTGGTCATCAACATCGCCATCGGCGTGGTGACGGGGCTGGTCCAGGAGTTCGAGTTCGGAATGAACTGGTCGCAGTACTCGCGTTTCGTCGGTGATGTCTTCGGGGCACCGCTGGCGATGGAGGGGCTCGCCGCGTTCTTCCTCGAGTCGACCTTCCTGGGCCTGTGGCTGTTCGGCTGGGGCATCCTCCCGAAGAAGCTCCACCTTGCCTCGATCTGGGCTGTTGCCGTCGGGGCGACGATGTCGGCGGGGTTCATCATGGCCGCAAACTCCTGGATGCAGCACCCGGTGGGATACCAGATCAGTGCGAGCACGGGCGGGCCGCAGCTCACCTCCATCTCAGCGCTGTTCACCAACCCCGTGTTCGTCTGGGGATACCTCCACGTGATCCTGGCGTCCCTGATGACCGGCGCCCTGCTGATGCTCTCGGTGTCGGGCTGGCATCTGCGGAAGAAGAGCAGCACTGCGCTGTTCGTGCGGACCGCGAAGCTCGCCCTGGCCTTCCTGGTCCCGGTCTCCATCGCCGTCCTGATCGTGGGCAGCTACCTGGGGGTGATCGAGACGACCTCCCAGCCGATGAAGGTCGCGGCGATGGAGGCGCAGTGGGAGACCTGTGCGCCGTGCTCGTTCTCGGCGGCACAGATCGGGGGCTGGACCAGCAGCACGGAGAGGCCGACCAAGATCATCGAGATCCCGCACCTGCTCTCGGTCCTGGCGACCGGTTCGTCGTCGCCGGCTCGAGTCCGCGCGGACGTTCCTGTGGGTGTCCACGTGGGCCGCCATCGCGCCCTTCGTGATGAACACCGCGGGATGGCTGCTGACCGAGAACGGCCGCCAGCCCTGGGTGGTCCAGGGCCTGCTGCCGACCAAGAACGGCAACTCGCCCTCGGTCAGCCGCACCGAGGTCGCGATCAGCCTGGGAGTCTTCTGGGTCCTCTACCTCGCGCTGGGCATCGTCTGGGGGTTCCTCATGATGCGGTACGCACGTCGCGGCCCTGAGCTTCAGCAGGACACGTCCGACGCGCCGGACGGCCCGGACGGCTCCACACCCCGCGCCCGGCCCTGACGTACTGAGGAGGCATCGTGAGCCTTGACGTCCTCTGGTTCATTGTCGTGGCCCTCTTCTGGACCGGTTTCTTCGTCCTCGAGGGGTTCGACTTCGGCGTCGGCGTCCTGCACGACGTCGTGGGCCGCACGGATACCGAACGACGGGTCGCCATCAACGCCATCGGTCCCGTCTGGGACGGCAACGAGGTGTGGCTGATCGTTGGGGGAGCGGCGATCTTTGCCACCTCCCCGGGTTGGTACGCCACCTGGTTCTCTGCCTGCTATCTCGCGCTCATGCTTGTCCTGGTTGCGCTGATCATCCGCGGGGTGTCCTTCGAATGGCGCGCCAGGGTTGACGCCCCCGGTGGCGGGGCACCTGGAGCTGGAAGCTGACCGTCGGCTCGGCTCTGGTCCCTCTGCTGCTGGGCGTTGCGCTGGGCGACCTCCTCGTCGGGCTGCCCATCGCGGCCAGCGACGAGTTCACCGGCTCCTTCTGGGATCTGCTGACCCCCTACGGCCTCTGGCTCGGCCTCACCCTGCTGGTGCTGTGCCTTCTCCACGGCGCGACCTTCCTGGCCCTGAAATCCACGGGAACAGTCCGTGAGCGTTCAACCCGGCTGGCTGGACGCATTGTCTGGCCGGCGCTGCTCCTGGTCGTGGCCTACGCCGTGTGGACTGTGTCGATCTCCGACGGTGGGCCCGTGCGGGTCCTCGCAGCCGCGGTGCCGGCAGTCGCTGTCATCGGAGCCGCGATCCTGATCCGTGCCGGCCGCGAAGGCGGTTCGTTCGCCGCCACCGCTGTGGCGATCGGCGGCACTGTCGCAGCACTGTTCGCCAACCTTTATCCCAACGTCATGGTCTCCTCGACGGCCACGGCAAACAATCTCACGGTGGCCGGAACCGCCTCCGGCGACTACGCCCTGAAAGTTATGACCGTCGTCGCGGCTGTCATGCTCCCGGTGGTGCTGCTCTACCAGGGGTGGTCCTACTGGGTGTTCCGTGCGCGCGTCACCACCCCCACCGAGATCGTCGACAGGGCGCCGGGCGCGCCTTGACGGTAGCTTCCGCCCTAGAGTGGCGGACATGGTGTCGTCGGCGCAGGGCAGTCGCTGGCGCCTCCGGACACTGGTAGTCGGGCTGGCTGCGGCGGCCCTCCTGATGGGGGCCGCCACCGCGGCGCAGGCGCACGACATCCTGGTCGGGACCTCCCCGACGGACGGGTCGATCGCGAAGGTCGTTCCTGATCACGTCGTGCTGTCCTTCAGTGAGCCCGCCGTGGCTGTCGGAACCGAGATCATCGTGACCGGCCCTGCTGGTCAGGTCCAGACCGGCGCGGCGATCCTGGTCAACAACACCGTGACCAAACGCCTGAAGCCGGGCTCACCAGCGGGTCAGTACACGGTGATCTGGCAGGTGACCTCAACCGATGGCCACCCGGTCAGCGGCAGGTTCTCCTTCAGCGCGACCACTCCGTCACAGGGTCAGCGCGCCACCTCCGCCACCGCGACGAGCTCCCCGACCTCCACTACTGCGACGAGCTCCCCGACGTCCACTATTGCGACGAGCTTCCCGACGTCCACCCCTGCCAGTGTGTCCGTGCAGTCGCCTGGCGTGTGGTGGGTGGTCACCGGAGCAGCGGTCGTGGCGTTGCTACTGGCGGTATTCATCAGAACCCGGAAACCGCGTAGCACACCCCATGACGAACGGGATCACAACTCGTGACTACCAAGCCCCAGGGAGGACTGGGGTGAGATCGGCTCCTTCCCGGCGCTGTTCCATCCCAGCCACACGATGATCGCGAAATCTGAGCGGGTGCACTGATCATCCCCGCCGACTTCGTGATGGCCCGACAGATGTTGCACGGAGTCAGAGCTCAAGCCGAAGGCCGACGAGGTACCGCGCCAGGTACCCGCACCGCGTCGACGCGTTCAGCGAACCCCTCTGCAACGGTTTGGTGAGCGACGCTGCGACGCGCACGACCTGACTAGCCCCACGGGGATCCTTCTGCCTGCGCTCTTACCGTGCTGCCGGCAGCGGTGGTGCCTGATCCGGCTCGGAGCTCCTGGGGGTGCCCGGGGCGGGCCCCACGCGTTTCGGAAGGGCGAACACGAGCAGGAACGAGATCACGGCAAACGCCGCACTCACCCCCAGGGCGCAGGTGGCGCTGTGGGTGAAGGCGGCAGCGAGATCCGCCGGGGTCGGGCGTCCCCTCGTCGGAAACGAGAGGGTGCCAAAGAAAACGCTGCCGATGATGGCGATGCCGATCGCGCTGCCAACCCGCTGCATGGTGGCGATGACTCCACTCGCGGCCCCGGCCTCGTGCCGGTCGACGGTGGCGATGATGAACTGTGCGTTGGGGGCGATAAAGAGTCCGCTGCCGGTACCGGCGACGAGAAGGGGCAGGAGAAGATCCCAGCTGGTCAGGTCACCTGGCGACACCAGCAGGAGCACGAGCCAGAGGGCGCTGAGGCCGACCGCGACCATCCCGGCGCCGATGACGAGCACCGTGCGGCCGATACTGGCGGCCAGCCTGCCGCTCTGTGAGGCCCCGATGATGCTGCCGACCGCGAACGGGATGGAGACAACTCCGGACTCGAGAGCGGTGTGTCCCAGGCCCGCCTGCCACAGGATCGAGATGGTGAAGAAGATGCTCACGAAGGCGGCGAAGTAGACCAGCGCAAGAATCACGCCGCCGGTGAAGGCCGGGTGCGAGAAGAGGTGGGGCGGGACGAGCGGGCTCTTGCCGCGCCTTGCCACGGTGACCTCCCAGGCACCGAAGAGGGCGATCAGCCCGGCGCCGCTGACCAGCGACAGATAGGTCCAGATCGGCCAGCCCTGGTCCTGTCCCTCGATGAGTGGCACCAGGATCGCCACGAGGCCACCCGAGAGGAGAAGAAGACCGAGGACGTCAACACCGACCGACTTGGCCGAGCTCTCGGATCCCCCTGGAAGCAGGAAGACCGCCACGATCACGGCGATGATCCCGATGGGCAGGTTGACGACGAAGACCAGGCGCCAGCCGTTCGTGTTGCCGAACGCCTGAATCAGAAGCCCGCCGATGAGGGGGCCAAGAGCTGAGGAGACGCCGATGACGGCGCCCATGATGGCGAAGGCCTTGCCTCGGGTGCGCCCGGTGAAGAGCAGCTGGATGTAGGCGGTGACCGCGGGGACGTAGATGCCTGCGGCGAGCCCCTGCACGACCCTCGCGACGATCAGCTGGTTGCCGTCCTGGGCCAGACCACACGCAAGGCTGGCGGCGGTGAAAAGTGTCAGCCCGCTGATGAAGACCCACTTGTGCCCGAAGCGGTCGCCAAACCTCCCCGCCGGGATGAGGGCCAGACCGAACGCGAGCGCGTAGCCGGAGATGATCCACGAAAGGGTCGCCTCCGATGCGCTGAGACTTGTCCGGATCGTCGGCAGTGCGACGTTGACGATCGTCGCGTCGAGCAGTGACATGAACATGCCGATGAGCAGCACGCCGAGTGCTCGCCACGCAGCACGCGGGGTGACCCGGACGCTGGTGGACGAGCTGGAAGTCTGGGACAAGTTCACAGGCCCTTTCGGGACGGTAGCTCGGCTTCGGAGGCGCCGACGTGCACCTCGAGCCATTTGACCAACGGTAGCGAGGCATGCAGTACCTCGACGACTTTGTCCTTTGCCGCCGCAGTGGCCAGCCACGGTTCGACCGGCCACTGCCTCCAGGTGACCAGGCCCTTCAGGCGCAGCAGGTCGATCCGGGGATGGTCCTTCGGATAGCCTCGCGGCGCTGTCTTGAGGGAGCCGGCTCCGGTGATGGTCAACCCTGTCGCTTCTGCGTCATCCACGATCTTGGTCAGGGCCTCTCCGGGCAGATCAAGCGCTACGGCGCGGCGGTATCGAACGAGCTGGTCCGACGCGAAGGAGTAGGTGCCGCTGGCCACGGCCAGCCCCTTCGCGGATACCTGCACATATCCGTGGCCGGCAAGAGTGCCGCCGATCTGGTTCTTGTACGGGGTCTTGTCGGCGCTGAACCGGATGTCACGGTTGGGGCGGAAGATCTTCGGCTCACCGAACTCGTCGGCCAGCTCGGCCAGCAGCTCCTGCATCGGCTCGAGAACCTGTGTCTCGTAGACCTGCTTGTGCGCCTGCCAATAGCTCTTGGAGTTGTCTGCCTCGAGCCCTTCATAGAAATCGAGGATTGCGTCGGTCCAGCCGTGGAACGTCATGGCTTCCTCTCAACCTCTGGGCAACGGGCAACGGGCAACGGGCAATGGGCAACGGGCGACTCGGGCCACGGGTCATATTGCGGCGGTGGGGTCCGGCTCAAGGCCGTCCATTGCCTTCCGCGGATGGCCGTTGGTGTGTGACTGCTGGGTCCTTAACGTGCTCCAGACCGTCCAGGCCACCGCAACCAGCGGCACCGCGACGACAGCGCCGATGACACCGGCGGTGACGGTTCCGCAGGCGACCGTGAGGGCAACGGCGAGGGGGTGCAGGTTGACCGCGCGGCTCATCACCAACGGGTGGAGCAGGTGGCCCTCGATCTGGCCGATGACCACGATAAGGGCGAGCACGAGCAGGGCGATAACGGGGCCGCGGGCCGCAAGAGCCACCAGGGTGGCCACGAACAGGGCGATGGGGGAGCCGATCAGCGGGATGAACGCCGCGAAGAAGGTCAGCACGGCAAGCGGAAACGCCAGTGGCACCCTCAGGATCAGCAGCGCCACGAAGACGAGGACGGCGTTGGTGGCGGCAATGATGACGATGCCTCGGGTGTAGCCGGCGAAGGTGGCCCAGCCGGCACGCGCTGCCCCGTCCACCCGGCGGCCGGTTCCGCCGGCCTGGCTGAGGAACCAGGTCCAGATCCGGCTCCCCGAGCTGAGGAAGAAGACCGAGCAGAACACGGCCAGGGCGAACCCGGTGAGAAGCTCGACTGCGATCCCTGCGCCGCCGAGTGCCCGCCCGGCCAGGGCGCCACCGTTCTGGGTCACCCATTCGCGGATCTGCTGACTCAGCTGGGTCAGGTCGACCGTGCGGATGTGGAAGGGCCCCCCGGCCAGGTCTGTCTCGATCTCGGTCAGACCGCTGATGAACTGGGCCGACAGCTTCGCTGACTGCCCGGCCACGGAATCGGCGACAAAGGTGAAGACGCCGCCCAGCACAAGAATGGTCATCAGGAGTGCTGCCGCAACGGCCAGACCGCGAGGCATCCTGGGTGACAAGAGGTCGACGAGAGGGCGCAGGAGGGCGGTGATGACCAGGCCGACGAATACGGCGACCGCCACCAACGTCAGTTTTGCCAGCACGGCGAAGACCAGGTACACGGCGACGGCGACCACGATCAGGCGCCAGGCGTAGGCAGCCGTGATCTGCAGGCCGTAGTGCACGCCGTCGTCCCGGGGCGCAGTCTTGCTCCGCCCCGCCATCGGCGGTGGTGGCGCTGCCGCTCGTGGTGTCCCTGGTGGCATCGCGGCTGGTTGAGAATCGGGGGCGCTTTCTGGCGACATCGATTCCTTCCTCGCTGTCTGAGAGCCGTCTGGTGGTCTGAGTGTGTCAGTCGAACCCGCAGAGCAGTAGACACGAGTCGACCGGTTCGTATTCCGGTACCTCACCCGGTCGCGGGGTGGAGGTCGATCTGCACCGCCAGCCCATGGCCTGGAACGTTGGTCAGCTCGATCGTGCCGCCGTCGACCGTGATCAGCCGGTGAACGATCGCGAGTCCCAGCCCGCTTCTGGGCGAGCTGTCCCGGGCCGGTTTGTCGGCTGGCTGGGTCCAGAACCGGCGGAAGGCGTGTTCGCGCTGGGCTGAGGTCATTCCAGGTCCGTTGTCGATGACCTCCAGCCTGACCCTGTCGTCATGGCGCCGGACCGACACGGTGATCTGCCCCCCGCCCGGGGTCACGTCGAGCGCGTTGGCCAGGAGGTTGTCCAGGACCTGCTCAAGGTGTCCGGCCGTAGCCGCCACGGCCGCCTCCTCGCAGGATGTCAGCAGCTGGATCTGACGTTCTTGCGCCAGCGCCGACCAGATGGACACCCGCTCGATGACGAGCCGGCGGAGGTCGACCGTCAGGGGAACCGGGCGGGTGTGCTCGGCCCGGGCCACTGCCAGTAGCCCGTCGACCAGACGGGAGAGCCGCGCGATCTCGTCAAGGGCGCCCTCCAGCTCCCCTGCTGCCGCGGCGCCCACGTCATCGTGGAGCAGCTCAAGCCGTAGCCGCAATGCCGCCAGCGGTGTCCGCAGCTGGTGGCTGATGTCAGCCACCAGGGTTCGATGGCTGCCGATCAGGGACTCCAGCCGGCCGGCCATGTCGTTGAACGTCCGGGCAAGATGCCGTGTCTCGGGTGGTCCGATCTCGGTGGAGGCACGAACGCTGAGCTGGCCGGCCCCCAGGCGGTCCGCGGCCGTGTCGAGCCGGCGCAGCGGGCGCCCCACCCATCTCGCCAGTCCGATGCTCAGGGTGGTGGCCAGCAGGATCGCGAGCAGCCCGGTCAGGGCGAGCCTGAACCACAAGGTGGCGATCTGTTCGTTGAGCGGATCGGCGGCCCGCTGAACCGCCGCCGCCCCCACGATCTGCGAACCGGAGTATGCCGGTCGCAGCACCAGCAAGCCCTCGTGCGGCTCGTCCTGCCACTGTTGCACGGTCCGGCCCCTGAGAGCCGCCGCCACCTGCCCTGGGTCGACCTGCAGGCCTGCCGGGCCGGGGATGACAACGCGTCCGTCGTTGTCGTAGACCGCGAACTGGTCGTTGCCGACCAGAGCCGGGCGAAAGGTGAGCGTGCCCGGAAAGGGCGCCCCGTGCTCGTGGTCGGCTAGCTGCTCCTCGGCTGCGCTGGCAAGGGCCGAAGCCGCCGAGACCGTCTCGGCAGCGAACGCCTTCCGATCGTGGTCGACGGACAACACCCCGAGCGGCACGACGACGCCAATCAGCAGGGCGAGCGTCAGGCCGAGGAACGCGGTGAGAATGCGTCGGGTCACGTGGTCGGCTAGTCGATCGAGGCGAGCCGGTAACCGACTCCGTACACAGTCTCGATCAGCGTGGGATCTCCCAGCTTCCGTCGCAGCGATGCCATGTGAACATCCAGCACCTTGCTCGGGCCGTACCAGTGGCCGTCCCAGGCTCGCTCGAGGATCTCCTGACGCGTGAAGACTCGGCCCGGGTCCTCGGCCAGGCAGGCGAGCAGGTCGAACTCCTTGGGTGTCAGCGCGATCTCGCGGTCCGCGATGAGCACCCGGCGCGCCCGCGGATCGACGGTGAGGGTGCCATGGCGGAGCTGGCGGGCCTCGCCAGGGTTGATCCGGCGTAGCACGGCGCGAACCCTGGCCAGCAGCTCGACGAAGCCGAACGGCTTGACCAGGTAGTCGTCGGCGCCCGCATCCAGGGTGGCCACCCTGGTGGCTTCCTCGCTGCGAGCCGTGACGGCAATGATTGCCGCAGCGGAACGCGCGCGCAGTCGCTGGCAGAGCTCCAGCCCATCGATGTCCGGCAGCCCGAGGTCGAGCAAGATCACATCAGCTGGTCCGGCCAGGAGCGCCTGGCTTCCGTCTAGCGCACGGCTGACCCGGTATCCCGCTCGCTCCAGGCCGCGTTCCAGCTGTCTGCCGATGGCCGGGTCGTCCTCGATCACCAGGACGTGCAGCCCGGTCGGGGGCCCCTGGCCGCCGGGTGACGCCTCGAAGCCCTCCGGGCCTGAGGCCTTGGCGTTCTCCGGGCTCATGGCCACAAAGACTCCCTGACATTGACAACGCTCTGGCCTACCTGTCCTGCTCCATCATCATGACGGGCGGGCCCGTCAGTCCACGGCGACGCGGCCGGCAGGAGTGCCAGTGCCAGTGCGAACCCCGCGGTGAGCGAGACCAGGACCAGTCCTCGTCGCAGTCCTCTTCCCCGGGGCGCCCCTGCAGGTCGGGCGCGACCATCGCGGGACCAGTCCCGCAGGGACAGGAAGACTGCGCCCTTCAGGTGGCCCAGGACGTGCAGGGCCATCAGCGCGAACCAGATGACGAAGCTGGCCTTGTGCAGGCCGAGCACCCGCCCTGACCCCTCGGGCCCGACGACGAGCAGGGCAACTCCCGTCAGCAGCACCGCCCCCGTGAGGACGACCAGCAACGGGGCGGTCCAGCGCAGCAGCGGAGCGGGCGGTCCGTGGCGCAGGTAGGCAGGGCTGCGACGGTAGTAGCGGGCGAACCGGTAGGTGGTGCTGCCGAGCTTGAGCGCGGTCGGCGGGATGAGGAGCAGCCCGACGAAGATGTGCAGGGTTATCAGCTGGCGAACCTCCAGGATGGTGATGCCTTCGAGAAACAGCACGACCAGCAGGACCAGTCCCACCGCGCCGGTCAGAGCGGCGTTGCCATCGGCGCCGTCGGCACCCACCTCGGGCTTCGCGCCCGGTTTCCCCCACAGTCGCATCAGAGCCATTTCCTCAGTCTTTCGCAAGCGTCAGGGCGAGGGCCGGGTAGTCGGCCCTCACCCGGCGGGCGTGGGCCATGACCGCCGAGCAGAAGCCGGGGCGGTCCTGCCGGGGCCCGTCCGGCAGGGGCAGGACCGGCAGGGCGTGCCGGGGTCACTCCTCGCCATCCGAGCCGGGGGGGCGACCGGCCCTGGCGGACACCTGGCCGGTGGCCTGGGTGCCGTTGATGTTCAGCGTGACCGTCAGGGCCAGCAGCCGGCCCCTCTTGTCCCTTGTGGCGATCTGCAGCACGCCCCCGTTCAGACCGGTGAGCCGACCGGTGTACTGACTCGGATTGGACGGCGTCCCGTAGCTGACCTTGCTGCCGGTCAGGTTGACCCCGCCCCCGTCTGTCGGAATGCCGTCCAGAACGATGTCGAGCAGGCCGTTGGTGCCCGCGCCCGTGGTCCCGTGGACGCGTATCGCGATCGCGCCGTCCTGGTTCGGGGCGCTCTGGGCCAACGACGCTGCCAGCGGCGCCGTGAAAGGTGGTTGGGGCAGCTGCTGCGCGGAGGACGCCTGGCGGCCGACCCGTGGTGAGGCGGTGGGCCCCGCCGCCGGTGTGTTGTGGACGGTCAGGGCGACGGGGGTGCCGGCCTTCAATGCCCAGCCGGGCTGGAGAGGACCGCCCAGCCACCAGCCCAGCGCCAGAACCGGCAGCAGCACCGAGAGCACACCCGAGCTGACCCGGATCGCGCGATGCTCGGGCCAGCCCGCGGCGAGCCGATACCACAGGGCGACCACCACAGAGCCGACGCATCCTGCAGCCACGACAAGGAACAGTGGCAGCTTGTTGTCGGTGCCGGTGCCCAGAGAGTGCATGACCGCGATGGGCCAGCACCCGTAGGACGTCCAGTGAATCCAGCGCCAGGTGCGGTAACCCAGCCTCGCCCGGAGCAGACTTGTCACGGTCAGCGCGATCAGGAGATCGAACGACAATGCTCCCAGTCCGAGCCAGATCGGCCGGTAGGTCCCGGCGAACGGCAGCAGGGCGTCCGTCCAGCTGATCGGTGCGAAGGTGTCGACCACGGTCGTGACGATGTGCAGACCCAGGAACACCAGGACAAGCAGCGACACGTTGCGGTGCAGTCCCATCGTGACGAAGCGCGGCAGACCCGGCCGGGCATACCTGCTGGAGGTCAGGATTCCCAGCACCATCGACGCCGTGAGCAGGACGAGGGCGGCGATGCCCGTGGCTCGGGTGGCGAACCACCAAACCTGACTACTCATCGAAAGCCCCCCCGAGGCCACCCGCTCACAGTCAGGACCTTATCGTCGTGCCGCGCAGACTGCGCGCGCAACGCGAGCTGGGGCGGGTCAGGAGCCACCCGAGACCGCCGCCGGGGGCGGAGCCTGGGGTGCCGCGTCCGCCGGCGGCTGAGCCGGAGGCGCCAGCGGTTGTTCGCCCTGGGCCGGGGGTGGCGCCGGGACTGCCTGGACGTTGCCGCTGCCGGTGCCCTCCGGCGCGGTCGTAGCGGGGGAGGACGCAGTCTGTGACTGAGCCGGTTGTGCAAGCACCACACCGATCGCGACGGCACCAAGAGCCGACGCCAGTGCGGCTCCCTTGGTCAGTGCCCGGATCCGCAACAGTCCTGCGTCACGTGACATCGGGCCACTCGCAGCGCCGCCTCTGGGTCGATCGGGTTGATGACTCATGTCTGCAGACTGCCCGACCATCTTCACAGGCTCCTGTGAAAGTAGTTCAGAACCTGTAAAGATCCGGGGTCAGCGGTCTGACCGGCCAGTTGCCAGGCCCCTGATCTTTGGCCTACCCGATGGATGTGGTCCGACCTGTCACGTCGCGGGCGTCACGTCGTGGGTTCGTTGGCGTCTGTCGGGGAGACGAACAGGGATCTGCCCTGGTGCCCGTCCAGGGCGATGCTGAAGTTGTTGAGGTCGTCCACCTCACCAACGACCTCGTCGGTGAACATGTCGACCACCACGGATCCAGGCTCCAGATGCGTCGACCTGATGGTCCCGACGATCGCGTCGATGCCGAAGTTGAGCACGGTGACCTGAAGCTCGACGGGGTTGCTGAGCCGATGCACCATGACCAGCATCGCCTTGTTCGACACCTCCGGCACATCGACCTGCATGCTGGTGGCAATGCCGTACCGGTCACGCAGGGCAAGGATGCGGCTTAGCTGCGAGACGAACGACGCCTCGTCCTTGAGCTGTTCCGGCAGCGGACCATACATGCTCACCGCCTTCGGCATCCCCGTTCGCGGCTGTGCGGACTCGGCCTGGAAGCCCATCAGGTCGTACGCGGATCGGTGGATCCACCGGGTGTCACCGGTGACCAGAAGGGGCTCGATGCTCTCCGGGTCGAGGGTCAGCATCCCCAGCAGGTCCCAGCCCGACAGCGAGAACACGCCCGGTTGCAGCGCGTTGAACATGGCAAGCAGCAGGTGCGCCTGCCTGATCCTGCGGATCTGCTCGTCGCTCAGGTCCTCGATGCTCGTGTACCCGAGGGCGGCGGCAATCACGGTGCCCGTGGTCGACGCGATCCCGTTGGTCGAGAAGATCAGGTTGTACGGCGCCGCCTCACCGGTAAGACGGTCACAGAGGTCGCCGCGGATGGTCACCGCGAGGTCAGCGCCGGTGATGTCCTCACCGTGGTAGGTGTAGACGTCGTCCTTGTGCAGCGTCGTGAAGTGGACGAGCTCGTAGGTCAGCTCGTCGTGGTTCTGCAAGGCATGGACCAGCTGGATCGGGTCGACCCCGAGGGTCAGCGAGGTGTTCAGCGTCAGCCGCAGGAACTCGGTGTCGGCTATCGCCAGCGCGTGCTGGTAGGCGGGGCGGTTGATGAAGTCGTAGGACAGGTCGGCGCCGGCTTCGGAGGTGATCTTGATGTCGTCAATGGTGAGGTTCAGCTCCTGGAAGGTGAAGCCGCCGACCTTGCGGACCATGCTGGCGACCAGCTGGTTCGCCGCCTCGGAGAGAGGGTGCCCCTCTGACCAGGCGGGAAGTCCCACCGTGCTCTTCTCGACCCCCAGGAAGCCGTTGGCGTCCAGGCGCAGGGCCCCCGACCCCAGGTCGGTGAGCGAGTGCAGTGCGTCGCCAATGACCATCCGCACGCCGGCGAAGGTCGGGTCGAGCCAGTTGATCGACGGCTGACCCTGTTTGAAGTAGTGCAGGTAGACCCACCTGCGCTCGACCCCGTCGGGACCGATGACCGGTCCGGTGGCGCTCCAGTTGGTGTCCTTCACGCCGGGCTGGTGGAAGATCACTCGTTGCAGCTTTCCGACGATGTAGCCGTACTTGCTGAGCTGGTCCTCGGTCTCGACGTCGATGTTCGTCGAGTCCCGGCCCTCCGGGACGTCGGGCAGAAGATGCCAGTCGGCCGGGTCGATCTCGACCATGTGATAGATGCCGGGGTAGTTCGTGACCTTCATCTCGGCCAGCCGGAAGTCGGCGCCCTTGCCCGTGTGTCCGGGAACGATGTCGTCGATGACGGTTCCGCCGTGCTCGCCGGCGATCTCGCACATGGTGCGGAACTCGGCCTCGGTGCCGAACGCCGGGTCGATCTGGGTGCTGATCCGGTCGAAGTGTCCATCGACGCTCGGAGTCGGCGACCAGCCGCGGATACCGCCCGCGCGCTTGACCGGGCCGGTGTGCAGCCCCTGGATGCCGATGACCTGAAAGGCTTCCCACAGGGCAGGGTCGCCCAGGGTTGCCAGGTATGAGCGGCCGGGCTTGCCCAGCACAGAGATGGGGTACGCCGTGAACCAGACAGACGCTGTCTCGATCGCCGCGCGGGGGTCAGGTTTGGCGAAAGGGTTCTGGAACATGCTGCCGCGGCCGACGAACTGCCTGGCGATGACGTTGGCATCGTTGAGCATCGACTCCTGCCGCAGCCAGGCGACGTAGGAGGGGTTCGATCCGACAGGCTCGCCGAGCTGCTCGGCGGTCGGGACCGGCGAGGTGCGCAGGCGCGCTTTGGGTCGCAGGTGGCGTGGACGGGCGGGATAGAACTGTTCCGCGAAGGTGATCTCGCTCGGCTCGTGAGGTCTGGGCTGGGTCTCGCCGTCCCGGGTGACGTCGTCCTGGGTCCCGCCATCATCGGTCACGCCAACCTCGGTCATTCGACCTCCATCTTTCCGGATCAGGGGCGCCGCAGGCTCCCGTCATGGGGCGTGGCGTACTAGTCGAGCCTACGTCGGATCTGCGGGCGCCCGGGACTGCCCCGACTCCGCACGGCGGTCACAGGCGGGCCGGTCTAGCCTGACGCCAGGCAGGTCGCAGAGCTGCCACCAGCTGCCCCACAAGGGCCCTGACCGAGGAGGACACGTGGCAACACTCATCACCCGCCGCACCATTCTGAGCGGCGTTGCGGCAGCAGGAGTGTTGACGGCCGCAGGAATGAGCCCGGCGCAGGCTTCGAGGCGGCGACCCCCTCATCGTCCTGGCACCCCCGTGGAGCTGACGATCATGGGAACGACCGACCTGCATGGCAGCGTGTTCAACTGGAACTACTTCACCAACGCCGAGTACGACGACTCTGCCAAGAACGACATCGGCCTGGCGAAGGTGGCGACCCTGGTGGAGGCTGTCCGCACGCAGCGCGGGCGGGACCACACCCTGATGATCGACGCCGGCGACACGATCCAGGGAACCCCGCTGGCCTACTACTTCGCCCGCATCGCCCCGATCACCCGGCGCGATATTCACCCGATGGCTGCGGCCATGAACCACATCGGCTACGACGCCGCGGCACTGGGCAACCACGAGTTCAACTATGGGATCCCGTTGCTGCGCACTTTCGCGGACCAGCTCGACTTCCCGCTGCTCGGCGCCAACGCCCTGGACGCTCGCACCGGCAGGCCTGCCTTCGCGCCATACGTCATCAAGACCGTCAGGGTGAAGGGTGAGCACCCGATCCGGGTCGGCATCCTCGGCCTGACCAACCCCGGGATCGCCATCTGGGACAAGGCCAACGTCGAGGGCGAGATGACCTTTCCGGGCCTGGTCGAGCAGGCCAGGATCTGGGTGCCCAGGATGCACGCGGTCGGCGTGGACGTCGTCATCGTCGCGGCGCACTCCGGTGCCACGACCTCCTCGTCGTACGGCGATGCGCTTCCCTTCCCCGAGAACGCCTCGACCCTTGTGGCGCAGCAGGTTCCGGGCATCGACGCGATCCTGGTCGGTCACGCGCACAAGGAGATCCCCGAGGCGCGGGTGGTCAACGAGGCCACCGGTCGCGAGGTGGTGCTGACCGAGCCGCTGCGCTGGGGTATGCGGCTGTCGCTGATCGACCTCACGCTGGTCAAGGTGCGTGGCCGGTGGGTTGTCCAGGGTGTCGGGTCCAGCGTTCTCAACAGCAACACGGTCGCCGAGGATGTCCAGGTCACGAAGCTGCTCACCGCGGACCACGACAAGGTCGTCGCGTACGTCAACTCGGTGGTTGGCTCCTGCACCACGGCGATGTCGTGCGCCACGGCCCGCTACGAGGACACGGCGGCCCTGGACTTCGTCAACCTGGTTCAGGGCGAGGCGGTGCGCGCCGGGATCGCCGGGACTGCTGCGGCGGCCCTGCCGATGCTCTCGATCGCAGCGCCGTTCTACAAGGACGCCAACATCCCCGCCGGCCAGGTGAGCGTGCGGGACGTCGCAGGCCTCTACATCTACGACAACACGCTGCTCGGCATCACCTTCACCGGCGCGCAGGTCAAGGCATATCTGGAGAGGTCGGCCGAGTACTTCAAGCAGGTCTCGGGGTCGGGTCCGTTCACCCCCGACGAGCTCACGAATGCCATCACAACCGTGGCGCCCGGCGGCACGCCGGACTACAACTACGACGTGATGGGCGGCCTGGACGCGCCGCTGACGTACGACATCGACGTAGCCCAGGCTCCGGGGTCGCGCATCGTCAACCTGAGCTATGCCGGGACGCCGATCGACCTGGGCGCGGAGTTCGTGGTGGCGATCAACAACTACCGGCAGTCCGGCGGCGGCGGGTTCCCTGGCGTGACGACGGCGCCGGTTGTGTACAACGCCCAGCAGGAGGTCCGCCAGCTGATCATCGACTGGGTCACCAGTCACCAGGTCATCGATCCTCCGACGTTCGCCAGCATGGACTGGAAGCTCGTCTCGAATGGCGCGACCGTCGTGGTCAGCGGCTAGTCCCACTGGCAGGGCGAGCACCATTCTGACAGGGTGGTGCTCGCCAGAAGCGCTCGTGGCCGCTACGAAATCGACCCTGATTTCAGACCTGAGGCCTTAGCGTGTATCTTTCTGGACGCATGACCGGGCGGGGAACATGTCGCCCGGATGCCCCTATAGCTCAGACGGTAGAGCGTCTCCATGGTAAGGAGAAGGTCAACGGTTCGATTCCGTTTGGGGGCTCTGTTCGAAGCAGCAGGTCGAGACTGCAGCCTTGCGTCGTGCGGGGTCGCTGGCACTGAGCTCTCAACAGAGCGCCTTCGGACTCCCTTGGCGGGGTAGCTCAGGTGGTTAGAGCACACGACTCATAATCGTGGTGTCGCGGGTTCAAGTCCCGCTCCCGCTACTTGCTCGATTTCGGGTTTACCCCTGGAATCGCGTATTCTGGAGCGTCGCCGCGCGGGAGCGGGCGACCACCAGATCATCTCACCGCAGCACAGCCCAGTTCAGTCCTTCCTTGAGTTCCGAGAGCAGGTTTCCCCCGTGGCTAGCAAGAGTTCCGACGTCCGTCCCAAGATCACGATGGCGTGCGTGGACTGCAAGGACCGCAACTACATCACCAAGAAGAACCGCCGCAACAACCCTGACCGGTTGGAGCTCGCCAAGTTCTGCCCCCGTTGCACCAAGCAGACCACGCACCGCGAGACGCGCTGATCCAAGGCTTCCCCGACCGTCTCCGCCACCGGCGGGGGCGGTTGCTGCTGACTCCGCCGGCTTCACTCCCGCCCAGCGACCGGGGCCGTGGTCACTGCCCCTAGGGTGGTCGACATGGCCGTCAACGCACGTTTCACCGGGCGCACCTACCCGCCAACCCCGCCGTATTCCGTGGGCCGGGAGAAGATCCGCGAGTTCGCCGAGGCCGTGGGCGCCGTTGATGTCATTCACATCGACCCCGCGGCGGCTCGTGCCCGCGGCTACCGCGATGTGATCGCGCCGCCCACGTTTGCCGTCCTGATCGCCCAGAGATGCGACCGACAGTTCATCACCGACCCGGAGGCGGGGGTTGACTACAGCCGGCTCGTCCATGGCGAGGAGCGGTTCGTCCACCACCGCCCGATCACCGCCGGTGACGAGATCGTCGGGGTGCTGACGGTTGACTCGGTCAAGTCTGCGGGCGGGAACTCGATGGTCACCACCCGCAGCGAGCTGTCGACCATCGAGGGTGAGCGGGTATGCACCGCGACCTCGACCGTCGTGATCCGCGGGGGCGAATGAGACGTGAGCACCGGTGAGCCGACGAGCCAGAGTGAGCAGATGAGCAACAGCGTGCCTTCGGTCAGGGATGTCGAGGTCGGCCAGCAGCTGCCTGCACGGACCATCCATATCGAGCGGTCCAGCCTGGTGCAGTACACCGGGGCGAGCCTGGACCGTAACCGCCTCCACTGGGACGAGCGCTTCGCGAGGTCGGTCGGGCTTCCCGACGTCATCGCCCATGGCATGTTCACCATGGGCACGGCCATCAACGTGGTCAGCGAGTGGGTCGGCGATACCGGTCGGATCGTGGAGTACGGCGCCCGGTTCACCAAACCGGTGGTGGTGCCCTACGAGGGCGGGGCAGATGTCGAGGCGACGGGAGTGGTCACTGCGGTCGACGCCCAGACCAGGCGGGCGACCGTCGAGCTCAAGGTCACCTGCGGCACCGACAAGGTGCTGGGACGCGCTGTGGCCGTCGTCGTCCTGGACTGACTTCTCCATGCGTGAGGAGCACGGCGTCCCCTTGTCCGGGCTGACCACGATGCGGGTCGGCGGCCCGGCTCAGCGGCTGGTCACCGCCCGGACCACCGACGAGCTGGTCGATGCCGTCCGTGAGGTCGACGATGCCGACGAGCCATTGCTGCTGGTCGCCGGAGGCTCGAACCTGGTCATCGCCGATGAGGGATTCGCGGGCTCGGTGGTCCGGGTCGCGACGAGCGGCATCTCGGTCGAGTCCGCAGAGTCCGGCACCGGGCCGGGCACCGTGACGGTCCGTGTCGCCGGCGGTGAGATCTGGGATCAGGTGGTCGTCCAGGCTGTCGCGCAGGGGTGGTCGGGTATCGAAGCGCTCTCCGGCATCCCGGGCTGCGCAGGTGCGACTCCCATCCAGAACGTCGGGGCCTACGGCCAGGAGGTCGCCCAGACCATCGCCTCGGTTCGCGTCTGGGATCGTCGGCTGCAAGAGGTCCGCACCTTCGACAACGCCGACTGCGGGTTCACCTACCGCCAGTCGCTGTTCAAGACTGAGCCGCGCTACGTCGTGCTGGACGTGGTGTTCCGGCTCAGCGTGAGCACACACTCCGGGCCGATCCACTACGCGGGTCTCGCACTGGCTCTGGGCGTCGGGCCGGGTGAGCGGGTGCCGCTGGCGGATGCGCGCGAGGCGGTCCTGGCGCAGCGGCGTCAGCGAGGGATGGTCCTTGACCCGTCGGACCACGACACCTGGAGCTGCGGTTCGTTCTTCACCAACCCGGTCATGTCTGCCGGCGCGTATGCGGAGTTGCAGCGTCGTGCGCTGTCCTTGTTGCGGGACGCGGGCGGGCCCGGCGGCATCGTCGATGTGCCACGGTTCGACGCCCCCAGGGGGCAGGTCAAGACCAGCGCAGCCTGGCTGATCGACCACGCGGGCTTCGGCAGGGGTTACGGAATGCCGGGGCCCGCGGCACTGTCGACCAAGCACGTCCTTGCGTTGACCAACAGGGGTTCCGCGACCGCTGCCCAGGTGGTGGCCCTGGCACGTGAGATCCGCGACGGCGTCCACGATGCCTTCGGGGTGAGCCTGGTCAACGAGCCGGTCCTGGTCGGCACCTCGCTCTGAGCGACGCCGCCGGATGCCGCCAGGCGCGGGCTCAGGCTCAGCCGGCCAGCCAGGCGGCGATGTCCGCGAGGATCTGGGTGCGCACGGGCTCCGGCGCTCGCGACCCGATCACGGAACCTCTCGCGAGCCCGGCCAGCTCAGCGTCCGAGAGAGCGTGCACCTCACGCGCGGTCTCGTACTGCGCGTTGAGTCGCGTCCCGAACAGCAGGGGATCGTCGGCTCCCAGCGCGATCCGCGCCCCGGCCTCCATCAGCCGGCGCAGCGGGACAGCCTCGGCCCTCCCGTAGACACCCAGCGCCACGTTGCTCCCGGGGCATACCTCCAGGGTGATGCCACGGCGCACGACCTCGTCGAGCACCTGCGGGTCCTCAGCGCTGCGGATGCCGTGACCCAGCCGGTCAGGGCCCAGGGCGGTCAGCGTGTCGCGCACGGCGTCGGCACCCAGCAGCTCACCGCTGTGGGGGACACTGGCCAGCCCTGCGCGACGAGCGATGTCGAAGGCCGGTCCGAACTCCGTCGTGCTGCCGCGGCGCTCGTCGTTGCTGAGCCCGAACCCGACCACCTTTCCGGGCCCGTCGCCGGCGTGGCGAGCGGCAAGCCGGGCCAGTATCCGGGCATCCAGGGGGTGGCGGATGCGGTTGGCGGCCACGACTACGGCGACCCCGGTCCGGGTTTCCTGCGAGACCGTCCGTGCCTCGTCCAGGATGATCTCCAGAGCGGGCGTGATGCCGCCCACGAACGGCGCATACGACGTGGGATCGACCTGGATCTCCAGCCAGCGTGAGCCCTCGGCAGCGTCGTCAAGGGCGGCCTCCCGCACGATCCGGCGCATGTCAGCCTCATCTCTGACGCAGGCGCGAGCGGTGTCGTAGAGGCGCTGGAAACGGAACCAGCCACGTTCATCGGTGGCGCTGAGCGTCGGCGGCCAGGACTTGGTCAGAGCATCGGGCAACAGCAGGGCGTGCCTTTCCGCGAGTGCCACCAGCGTGGCCGGCCTCATGGAACCGGTGAAGTGCAGATGCAGGTGAGCCTTTGGAAGCAGACCCACAGATCGGGCCACGGCGCTCAGCGGGCCTCGGCGAGCAGCTTCTGGATCCTGCTGACCCCCTCGGTCAGGTCGGCGTCGCTCAGGGCGTAGGACATCCGCAGGTAGCCGCTCGGACCGAACGCCTCGCCAGGCACGACGGCGACCTCGACCTCGTCCAGGATCAGTGCCGCGAGCTCGACCGACGTGGTACACACCCTGCCGCGGATGGTCTTGCCGAACAGCCCCTTGACCGAGGGGTAGGCGTAGAACGCCCCTGCCGGAACCGGGCACTGCACACCCTCGATCTCGTTGAGCATCCGGACGATCGTGCGCCGGCGACGGTCGAAAGCCACCTTCATCTCCTCGACCGCGTCCAGCGACCCGTTCAGAGCGGCCACTGCCGCCCGCTGGGAGACGTTGGCGACATTCGAGGTCGAGTGTGACTGCAGGTTGGTGGCCGCCTTGATGACGTCGCGCGGGCCGATCATCCAGCCGACCCGCCACCCCGTCATCGCGTAGGTCTTGGCGACGCCGTTGAGCACGACACAGGTGTCAGCAAGCTCGGGCACCTCGACCGGCATGGAGACCGAGCGCACGCCGTCATACGTGAGGTGCTCGTAGATCTCGTCGGTGACGACCCAGATTCCGTGTTCCACGGCCCAGTGGCCGATCTCGCGGATCTGCTCGGGGGAGTAGACCGCGCCGGTGGGGTTGGACGGCGAGCAGAAGAGCAGCGCCTTGGTCGCAGGAGTCCGGGCCGCCTCGAGCTGCTCGACGGTCACCAGATAGGTCTGCTCCTCTCCCGCGAAGACCTCAACGACCGTGCCACCGGCGAGCTTGATCGCCTCGGGGTAGGTCGTCCAGTAGGGGGCCGGGAGCAGGACCTCGTCGCCCGGGTCGAGCAGGGCGGCGAAGGTGTTGTAGACCGCGTGCTTACCGCCGTTGGTGACCAGCACCTGCTCTGGCTTCACCTGATAGCCGCTGTCGCGCAGGGTCTTCGCGACGATCGCCTTCTTCAGGTCGGCCAGACCACCCGCGGGCGAGTAGTGGTGGTTCGCCGGTTCCTTGGCGGCGGCAACGGCGGCGGCGACGATGTAGTCCGGGGTCGCGAAGTCAGGCTCGCCGGCACCGAAGCCGATGACCGGATGTCCGTCGGCTTTGAGCGCCTTGGCTTTCGCGTCGACGGCAAGCGTGGCTGACTCGGTGATGGAGCCGATGCGGGCAGAGACACGGCGGCGGGGCGCGGGCTGATTCATGGGACCATGTTGGCAGACCTCATGGATGTCGTGTCGCCCCGTCCACGGCAGGTCGCTGGCCGTGCGTGGTCAAGTTCGCATTGGGCTACTGACCTCGCGTATGCTCACCCACTGTGTGGTTGCGACCAGAGATGGCGCCGCCGAATCTTGGCTCAAAGGGCAGTGGCTCAATTGGTAGAGCATCGGTCTCCAAAACCGGCGGTTGGGGGTTCGAGTCCCTCCTGCCCTGCGTACTTTCTTGATCCGACAGAGACAGACAGCACGACCCAGACAGACAGAACGACTCAGACCGACAGAACGACTCAGACCGAACGTTAGATCCGGCAGAGATGCCGGGTGGCTCAGGTGCCTTGGTGCGTGAGTCCTCCAGGCACAATGAGAAGCGAGGAACCGTGACCATGACGAGCACGACGGGCGCCGCTGGTTCCGGTCGAACGCGCCGTGACGGCCCTCGGCGGGGCAACCCCGTGGGGCGGTTCTTCGCGGCGATCGCCCTCTTCATCCGTCAGATACTGGACGAGCTCCGCAAGGTCGTTCGTCCGACCCGGCACGAGCTGGTGACGTACACCGGCGTCGTCATCTTCTTCGTCACAACTGTCATGATGTACGTATGGGGACTGGATCAGCTGGTCAACCGGCTGATCGCCTTCGCCTTCGGGAAGTAGCACCAACAGCATCAGCACCGACAAGTAGCACCAACGTCAGAACGAGGAAGTGGGTTATCAGCGTGTCCGAGCAGTGGACCTCCGAGGTCTCCGCCGACCCAGCCGCCGAGCGCGGGCAGGGCGTCGACGTGGTCGAACAGGCTGACGTCGCGCTCGAGACTGACGAAGCCGTCGCAGACGAAGCCGTCGCAGAGGTTGCCGCGGCTGACGACGCTCCTGCTGACGTCGACCCGGCTGACGCTGACGTCGCGGTCGACGCTGAGGACGACGTCGAGGACGAGGCTGCCTTCCGCGCCCGGCTGCGCATCCAGGAGGGTGACTGGTTCGTCATCCACTCCTATGCCGGCTATGAGAACCGGGTCAAGGCCAACCTTCAGACCCGCGTGACCTCCCTGAACATGGAGCCGTACATCTTCGACGTGCAGGTCCCGATGGAGACCGTCACCGAGATCAAGAACGGCCAGCGCAAGCAGGTGGCACGCGTTCGGATGCCGGGCTACGTCCTGGTCCGGATGGATCTGACCGACGAGAGCTGGGGCGCGGTTCGCCACACCCCGGGTGTCACCGGCTTCGTGGGTCACACTCATCAGCCCGTGCCGCTGTCGCACGATGAGATCTACACCATGCTCAACCCGACCTTCCAGACCCCCGGAGACTCGGGCGAGGGCGGGGGAGCGAAGACGAGCGAGACCAGCATCGTCGACTTCGAGGTCGGCGAGTCCGTCACCGTCATGGAAGGGCCGTTCGAGACCCTTCCTGCCACCATCTCCGAGATCAACCCCGAGAGCCAGAAGCTCAAGGTGCTGGTCTCGATCTTCGGCCGCGAGACTCCGGTCGAGCTCTCGTTCAGCCAGGTCGCCAAGATCTGAGTGAACGGCGGACGGCGCTCGTCTGACGGCGGCCATCCAGCACCATCAGGAGCGTCAGCACCACCAGAACCATGCACCATCCCCAGCAAATAAGGACCCAGATAATGCCTCCCAAGAAGAAGAAGGTCTCCGGCTTCATCAAGCTGCAGATCCAGGCCGGTGCAGCAACGCCGGCACCCCCCGTGGGCCCTGCCCTCGGTCAGCACGGTGTCAACATCATGGAGTTCGTCAAGGCGTATAACGCGGCGACGGAGTCCCAGCGTGGCAACGTCATCCCTGTGGAGATCACGGTCTACGAGGACCGCTCCTTCACCTTCATCACCAAGACCCCTC
>JBDTWH010000279.1:0-10633 GCA_040006795.1 Actinomycetota bacterium
CCTCGTCGAGCTTGTGGGAGATGAAGATGACGGTCAGTCCCTCGCTCTTGAGCTCCCGGAGGTTGTCGAAGAGCTCGTCAACCTCCTGTGGCACCAGTACCGCCGTGGGCTCGTCGAGGATCAGGATCTTGGCTCCGCGATAGAGGACCTTGAGGATCTCGACCCGCTGACGTCTCCCGACACCGAGGTCGGCAACCAGGTCGTCGGGGTGCACGTCGAGACGGTACTCACCCGAGATCCGCTCGATCTCGGCTCGCGCCCGGTCGCCGATGCCATGAAGCTTCTCTGCACCGAGCGCAACGTTCTCCAGGACCGTCAGGTTGTCGGCGAGCATGAAGTGCTGGAAGACCATGCCGATGCCGACGTCGATGGCATCCGACGGGCTGTGCAGCGAGACCGGTTGACCATCCACGCTGATCGTGCCCTCGTCGGCTCGCTGCACGCCATACAGGATCTTCATCAGGGTGGACTTGCCCGCGCCGTTCTCGCCCACGATGGCATGAACGGTGCCCCGCCGAACCGAGAAGGTCACGTCATTGTTGGCCACCACTCCGGGGTAGCGCTTGGTGATTCCCCGAAGCTCGACGGCTGGCGCCGCCGATCCCGAGTCCGCAGGTCCCGCATGCGCGCCGCTGTCGCTTTGGGCAGAGTCGGTAATGGCACACACTCCTCGTAGGGCCCACGACGCGGCGGGCGTTGTGTCTCGAACCGGAGCAGAAGGACAAAGGCTCGGGTGGCACGCTACCGCGCCAGCCCGAGCCTTTGTGTGAGACAGGAGAACTACGGCTTGGTCGGGACCACGATCGTGCCGTCGATGATCTGCTGCTTGTAGGCGTCGAGCTTGGCCTTGATGTCGTCCATCTGGCCGCCGGTGGTGCTGTAGCCCACGCCGTCCGCCTCCAGGTCGTAGACCTTCGTGCCGGCCACGAACTTGCCCTCGGACACCGACTTGATGAAGTCGAACGTCGCGACGTCAACCTTCTTGAGCATCGAGGTGATGATGTACGGCTTGGCCGCGGCCGAGGCGGTCAGCGCCTGGTCGGAGTCGACCCCGATCGCCATCTTCTTCGCAGCCGCGGCGGCGGTGAACAGTCCACCACCGGAGCCACCTGCCGCGTGGTAGATCACGTCAGCCCCCTGCTGGTACATGCCCTCTGCTGCCGTCTTGCCCTTGGCCGGGTCACCGAATCCCGAGAAGTCCGGCGGCTGGGTGAGGTACTTGACCTGGATCTTGATGGCGGGGTTGACCGCCTTGGCGCCCGCCGTGTAGCCGGCCTCGAACTTCTTGATGAGGTCGGTGTTGACACCGCCGATGAAGCCGATGTTGGCCGTCTTGGACTTCAGCGCAGCCGCGGCACCAACCAGGTACGAGCCCTGCTGCTCGGCGAAGGTGAGGTTCTCGATGTTGGGGCCGGCCGCATCCGTGGAGTCGATGAGAGCAATCTTCGAGTCCGGGTTGGCCGCTGCGATCTTCTTGACCGCCGGCGCATAGGCGAAGCCAACGGCAACCACATTGGTATAGCCGGCATCGATGAGCTGCTGCAGGCGCTCCTCACGCGCCGACTCAGGCTCACCGTTGACCGCAGTGGCCTCCTTGGTGTCCGCGCCGAGCTCCGCCTTGGCCTTGTCGAGGCCGGCAGCGGCAGCGTCGTTGAACGACTGGTCCCCACGCCCACCCACGTCGTAGGCCATGCCGACCTTCATTGCCTTGGCAGTACTGCTGGTGCCACCAGCACTCGGCGTGCTGTCCGTGCTGCTTCCGCACCCGGCCAATGCCAACGCGGCGACCGACATCACGGCCGCTACCCTCATCCGACGCACAACGATCTCCTTCTCTGAATACACCCGTAAACACGAACCGCTCGTGACTCTACCTGCCTTGCGGCGACCCCGCCCGTTGGCTTACCGCGCCGTAGCCGGAGCGTCACCCGGCGCCTCTGAAGTGGGTGAATATGCCATCGCGGAGGCGGCCAACAGCCCGGCGCCCATAACGACTGAGCGCTCATCAACGACCAGATCACCCTGGTGCAGCTCATGGGTCGCACCACCAGGAGTTCGGGTCCCCAGCCGCGCCATGGCTCCCGGCACCCGCTGCAGATACCAGGCGAAGTCCTCACCGCCAAGGGACTGCGAGGTCGGCGTCGGTGCCTGCGGACCCAGCATCAGGACGGCGGCGCCATGCATCCTCGCCACCAGCTCGGGGTCGTTGACCACCGGCGGTGCCCCCCGGACGTGCTCGACGCTGGCGGACACGTCATACGGGCGGACCACCGCGTGGACGACCTCCTCCAGCAGGGGCCCGATGTCCGCCCAGAGCCGGGCATCCAGCATTCGCAGGGTTCCCCTGACCAAACCGGTTGAGGGGATGACGTTCTCGGCGCTGCCGGAGTGAACGGTTCCCCACACGAGCGCGACCCCGGCCCGCGGGTCGACCCTTCGAGCAAGCGCCGCAGGGACGTCGGTGACGACCTTGCCCAGCGCGTAGACGAGGTCCTCGGTCAGGTGTGGCCGGGACGTATGACCGCCGCGTCCCAGCAGCGTGATGGTGACGCTGTCGGTCGCCGAGGTCAGCGGACCGTCGCGCAGCCCCACCAGACCCACGTCAAGGGTGGGATCGCAGTGGACTGCGAAGATTGCGTCAACCCCCTGAATACCGCACGCCTCGATCACTGCCAGCGCTCCCCCGGGAGTGACCTCCTCGGCCGGCTGGAAGATCAGCCGGACGCCGACCCGCTGTGCCGCAAGGGAATCGGCGTGCTCATGCAGGGCCAGTCCTGCCCCCAGGACCGCCGCGACGTGGACGTCGTGACCGCAGGCGTGACAGACCCCCTCCGACTGCGATGCGAACGACAGGCCAGTGCGCTCGGTCAGCGGCAGCGCATCCAGGTCCGCACGCAAGGCCACGCGATACGCCGGGTCTGACGGTCCGATGTCCGCGATCAGCCCGGTCCCGGGGAGCCGGCGCACCCGCACCCCCGCAGCAGTCAGCCTGGCAGCGACCTGGGCGGTCGTGCGGGACTCGCCGCGGGCGATCTCAGGGTGTGCATGGAGGTCGCGGCGAAACTCCACGAGCCCGTCCTCCAGCGCGGCGACTGTCTCGCGCAGGGCCGGCAGGACCATCACCGGGCTGACCTCAGAAGGCGTCATTGGCGACGTAGGTGCCCCAGACCTCTCGCAACGCGTGAGCAACTTCACCACCTGTGGCACGAGCCGCCAGGGCGTCCTTCATCGGCAGGAGAATGTTGTCGGTGCCCCCTGCGGCCGTGCGCATGGCCTCCAGCGCGCGCGATACCGCGTCGTTGTCGCGCTCCTTGCGCAGCGCCGCAAGGCGCTCGCACTGATCAGCCTCGATCGCAGGGTCGGCGCGCAGCAGCTCGAACGGCTCCTCCTCATCAAGGGTGAACTTGTTGAGGCCGACCACGGTGCGCTCGCCCCCGTCGATCTCCAGCTGGACGCGGTACGCCGACCGCTCGATCTCGGCCTTCTGAAACCCCTGCTCGATGGCAGCCACGGCACCGCCCTTGTCCTCGACCAGCTGCATGAGCTGCAGGGCCGCGGTCTCGACGTCATCGGTCATGGACTCCATGACATAGGAGCCGGCGAACGGGTCGACGGTCTTGCAGACGTCGGTCTCATAGGCGATGACCTGCTGCGTGCGAAGCGCCAGGCGAGCGGCTCTCTGGCTTGGCAGCGCCAGGGCCTCGTCGAAGGAGTTGGTGTGCAGCGACTGGGTCCCCCCCAGGACTGCTCCCAGGCCCTGGAGCGCCACCCGCACCATGTTGACCTCGGGCTGCTGGGCGGTCAGCTGAACCCCGGCGGTCTGGGTGTGGAAGCGCAGCATCTGGGACTTGGGGTTCTTGGCGCCGAACTCCTCCTTCATGATGTGCGCCCAGATGCGGCGCGCCGCGCGGAACTTGGCGATCTCCTCCAGCAGGGTTGTGCGAGCCACGAAGAAGAAGGAGAGGCGCGGGGCGAAGTCGTCGATGTCCAGGCCTGCGGCGAGCGCGGTGCGCACATACTCCTTGGCATTCGCCAGGGTGAAGGCGATCTCCTGAGCGGGGGTGGCACCGGCCTCTGCCATGTGGTACCCGGAGATGGAGATCGTGTTCCAGCGCGGGAGCTCGGTCCGGCAGTAGGAGAAGATGTCGCTGATCAGGCGCAGCGACTGCTTCGGCGGGTAGATGTAGGTGCCACGCGCGATGTACTCCTTGAGCACATCGTTCTGAATCGTGCCGGTCAGCGCACGGCCGGCGATGCCCTCCCGCTCGGCGGCCAGCTGGTACATCAGCAGCAGCGTCGCGGCAGGCGCGTTGATGGTCATCGAGGTGCTGACCTTGTCCAGCGGAAGCCCGGTGAACAAGGTGCGCATGTCATCCAGAGAGTCGATCGCCACGCCTACCTTGCCGACCTCACCGCTGGCGATCGACTCGTCGGAGTCATAGCCCATCTGGGTGGGCAGGTCGAAGGCAACCGAGAGACCACCTGTTCCGGCCTTGACGAGCTGAAGGTACCGCTCGTTCGACTCCTTGGCGTTGCCGAACCCGGCATACTGACGCATCGTCCACGGCCTGCCGGTGTACATGGTCGGATAAACCCCACGCGTGAACGGGAACTCCCCCGGCGACCCGAGGCGCTCCGCGGCGTCGAAGCCTTCAAGTGCCGAATGGTCATAGACCTGGGCGATCGGTAGGTCGGACTCACTGCGCGCGACGGGAGTTTCAGCCATGGCTGGCATCCTACTTAACGCCGTCGCCTGCCGTGTCGCAGACGGTCCAGTCGCCACCTTCCGACCACGTCGTCACCACCTGACGTTGACTAATCCGCCAGACGTCGGCTCATCCAGCAGACGTTGACCAATCCAGCCATTAGGGTCATCTCTGGAGATGACTTCTTACCGCCATGGCGTCCGCGCCCTTGCACTGAGCCTCGCGCTCTGCGCCGCGGGCGCCCTGAGCGTGGCGGAGCATTCCCTTGCGTCCGAAGCGGCAGTCGACCCCGTCGGGGGCTCCATCGGAGGCCGGCAGCTCGGCGCGGCAGGGGTCATCGTGAACCTTCACCCCGGTGTCCCGGCGCCGCCCGCGATGCCCGGCGCATCCTTTGTGCTCGCTGACATGGACACCGGGCAGATCCTGGTCGCCAAGGCTCCCCACGCCCCCCACCTGCCGGCCAGCACGATCAAGGCTCTCACGGCACTGACCCTTATCCCCGTGCTGAACCCGAACGCGAAGATCCTGGTCAAAGACCAGGATGTGAACGTTGACGGGACACGGCTGGGCATCCTGCCCGGGACGTCCTACAGCGTCGCCACCCTGCTCCGGGGAATGCTGATGGCTTCCGGCAACGATGCTGCGTACGCACTGGCCCGCGCAGACCACGACATCGCCACGACCCTGATGGCCATGAACGCGACCGCTAAAGATCTCGGCGCACTCGACACCGTGGCCAAGGACCCCAGCGGCCTCGACAGGACCGGCCAGAGAACCAGTGCGTACGACCTGGCACTGATCGGTCGGGCGGCGATGAGGCTCCCCGACTTCCGACGGTATGTCCGCACCAAGAGCGCAACCCTGCCCGGCGGCAGGTCAGCAGACGGCACGATGAAGCCAGGCTTCACCATCAGCAACCACAACCTGCTGCTTTACAACTACCCAGGCACCATCGGCATCAAGAACGGCTACACGATCGCCGCTGGGCACACGTATATCGAGGCGGCAACGCGAGGGGGCAAGACGTACCTCGTCAGCGAGATGGCCGCTAACGAGGCCAGCTGGCGTCCCACTGCAGCGCTGCTGGACTGGGCCTTCGCGCATGGTTCCGCCGTCACCCCGATCGGCAGGCTGGTCGAACCGGGGGAGGCAGCCGCCTCGAAGGCGACGGTGGACCAGGTAGCGAAGACGGCCGCGGTCGCAGTACCTGCCGGGCCGTCGACCACCCGGCAGATCAGGTCGGCTGGACAGCCGGAGCTGCAAGCATGGATCGGCGCTGCGGTCGCCATCGGAGCAGTGAGCTTGACAGGTGCGTGGGCACGGCGCAGAAAGGGCCGCCAGGTGCCGCTGGCCGGCTCAGCGCCTGCCGAGACGGGCGACCAGACGTAGTCCGCGCGCCAGCACGCCGGCAGCCCCCATCGCCGCGGCACCGAGAATGAATCCGGACCCCACAGCTGTACGGTCCGCAGACCTCGCACCGAAAGTGGGCAGCCCAGCGCCACGAGCGGCTCTCGCCCCTGGCAGGCCCGCGGCCTCCGGGAGCTGGTGTGGTGCCGGGGTCTGCACAAGAAGGTCGCCGGGAAGGGTCTCATCGACGTCGTTGGCCGCCCATGCCGCGGAGATCAGGGTCAGCCTCGCGATCAGGTTGAGCCAGATCAGCAGACCGACCACGATCGCAAACGAGGCGAACAAGGGGTTGCGGGTCAGCCGGGGCAGCAGGACCGCCGCGGAGATCTTCAACAGGCTTAACCCGACCCCGCCCACCAAAGCCCCCTGGAACAGCCGATGCCACGCCACAGGTACACCCGAGACCACTCGCAGAAGGAGGATCATCAGGGCCGTGTCGGCCAGCACGCTCACCGTGAAACCCGCGAGCATGAGAACCCAGCCGTCACCGGACATCCCGATCCGGTCGGCCAGCCAGCCAGCCGCCCCACCGACGCCACTTGTCAGCACCGCGACCAAAGCTATGCCCAGCCCAAGGGTGAAGAGCACACCGAGGTCCCGAGCCAGGTTCGTGATGAGGTTCCCCCCGGATCCCCTGGCCCCGAAGACGGCGCGGATGCCCTCCCGAACGGCCCCCAGCCAGCCCAGCCCGGCGAGCACCAGGGTCACGAAGGCGATGACACCGGTGATCGTGAGGGCCAGCGACTCTGGTGCCTTGGCCGTGATGAGTCCGTCAGGGTGCTGGGCATCTTTGACCAGGCCCGGCAGGTAGGTGCCCAGCTGGTCGAGGATCGAGCTCAACAGCTGGGGGTGTTCCCGCAGCACGAACCCGAACACGCTGAAAGCGAGCGCGACGGCCGGGAAGATCGAGAAGAAGGCGAAGTACCCGATGCCCGCTGCCAGAATATTGCCTCGCGCCCCCGAGTAGCGCCTCCACGCCCGCCCGGGCCTGCTCGCCATCAACCGCGCTACCGCGGGTATCACGGCATACGGTCCGGGTCGTTCTTCTCCTCGGCGGTACCGAAGTCGAAGGTGCTCACGGGGCGCCAGACAAGATCGTTGCCCTGCTCGAAGAGGCCGAATGCGGTGACCTCGAACGTGCACTCGTACGTGGCCAGCTCGTTGAACGCGCGGTCCATCGCCGCGTCGTCGACATGGTGGGCGACCGTGACGTGTGGGTGATAGTAGAACTGCACCTCCCGTTTCAGCGGGCCGGTGCGGATGGCCTGCTCGATCTGCTCGCACTCACTGATTCCACCTGCCACCTGGACGAAGACGACCGGAGAGATCGGACGGAAGGTGCCCGTGCTGCGCAGCAACATGGTGAAGGGTTGCTGCTTGCTGGCGACACGTCGCAGATGATCATGGATCTCGGGGCCCTCGTCATCGGCGATCTCGGTGGGCGACAGCAGCGTGACGTGGGTCGGGATCGTCCTGGCCGATGGGTCACCGAACGACGCCCGCAGCCGCTGGAGCTCACCGGCAAACGGCGGCGGGACGGCGATGGAGACGCTGATCATCCTCATCGGGCTATCGCTTGCCGGGCAGGAAGCCCACGCGGTCATAGACCCTGGCCAGCGTGGTGCCGGCCACGTCCCTGGCCCGCTCGGCCCCCTCCGCCAGGATCCTGTCCAGCTCTGCGGGGTCGGCCAGCAGGGCGAGCGTGCGATCACGGTAAGGCGTTGCGGTTTCCACCACGATCTCGGAGACGTCCTTCTTGAGGTCGCCGTAGCCCCTGCCCTCGTAGTCTGCCTCGAGTGCCTCGACCGACCTGCCCGACAAGGCGCTGAAGATGCCCAGCAGGTTGGAGATACCCGGCTTGTCTGCCTCGTCGAAGCGGACCTCCCTGCCCGCGTCGGTGACCGCTGACTTGATCCGCTTCGCGATGATCCTGGGATCCTCGAGCAGGTCGATCACCCCGCTCTGGCTGGCCGAAGACTTGCTCATCTTGGACGTCGGGTCCTGCAGGTCGTAGATCTTGCCGGTCGCCTTGACGATGTGTGGCTCGGGGACCGTGAAGGTCCTACCGAAACGGCTGTTGAACCGCCCCGCGAGGTCACGGGTCAGCTCGAGGTGCTGACGCTGGTCCTCGCCCACCGGCACCTGGTCGGCGTCATACAGCAGGATGTCCGCGGCCATCAGCACCGGATAGGTGAACAGGCCCACTGTCGTGCCCTCGGCGCCGTGCCTGCCGGCCTTGTCCTTGAACTGGGTCATCCGGCTGGCTTCACCAAAACCGGTCAGGCATGACAGGACCCAGGCAAGCTGGGCGTGCTCACCGATGTGGCTCTGGACGAAGAGGGTGGACTGCGCGGTGTCCACACCGGCCGCGAGGTACTGCGCGGCGGTGGCGCGGGTACGGTCGCGCAACCTGGCCGGCTCGATCTCGACCGTGAGTGCGTGAAGGTCCACCACGCAGTAGAACGCGTCGTGAGTCTTCTGCATCTCCACCCAGTTGACCAGGGCCCCCAGATAGTTGCCAAGATGCAACGAGCCGGTGGGCTGCATACCGGAAAGCAGGCGCGGCTTGCGGATGGTCTTCGGGATCTCGTGCGCGGGCATGCGCGCTATTGTGTCGCGTCCACCCGCCGGGCGACAGTTCGGGGGGCGCGTCACCTCTGAGTCAGACCTCGTCAGGGTCGGGCAAAGTCAGCAACGAGGGTCCAGGTGCCATGGGCGTAGACGGCCCCCACGCCGATCGTGGTCAGCTGGCGGTCCAGGATGTTGGCGCGGTGCCCTGGCGAAGCCATCCACGCGGCCACCAGGCGATCGGCACTGACATTGCCACGCGCCAGGTTCTCGGCCACCCTGCTGGACCCGCAGCCACGCAGGTAGGCGCTCATGGAGCGATGGTAGAAGCGCCCTGTGCTGCCCAGGTAGGAAGCCCAGACCTCGGCCCACTGATCCGGGCAGGCCGCCGGCGTGAGGCTGTGGATCCCATGGCTGAGCCGCTGGCGGTTCATCAGGTAGATGACCCGTGCTTCGTACTGAGCCGTGACTGCTGCGCTGGGTGCAGTGGCCGCCTGAGCAGGCGGAGCTGCCACGATGACCGCCGGGCCCAGCGCAAGCGCCATGGCCGCCACGACGCCGAGGGTGCTGTTAAGAGCTCTCCGTCCGAATCTCATAGGGCAAGGATCTCCCGTCAACGCCGGCACCGTGTCATTTTGAGGCACAGGTCACCCGTCCGATCACCAGGGGGGAACCGAACGGCTGACACAGATCGGGCATTTCGCCAGCAGGCGGCGGGTCTCACCCGAAGGCAGGACCCGCCGCCGGCTCCGCGGATCAGGCCAGCGCTGCGGCGAGGTTCTCGTCGATCGCGGCCAGGAACTCCTCGGTGGTCAGGTAGGCCTGGTCGGGGCCGACCAGGAGCGCGAGGTCCTTGGTCATCTTGCCCTCCTCGACAGTCTGGACGCAGACCCGCTCGAGGGTCTCGGCGAATGCCGTCACCTCGGGAGTCCCGTCGAGCTTGCCACGGTGCTTGATGCCACCGGTCCACGCATAGATCGAGGCGATCGGGTTGGTGGACGTCGGCTTGCCAAGCTGGTGCTGGCGGAAGTGCCTGGTCACCGTGCCGTGCGCAGCCTCGGCCTCGACGGTCTGACCGTCGGGAGTCATCAGCACCGACGTCATGAGGCCCAGCGAACCGTAGCCCTGGGCCACGGTGTCGGACTGCACATCACCGTCATAGTTCTTGCAGGCCCAGACGTAGCCGCCCTCCCACTTCATGCACGCTGCCACCATGTCGTCGATCAGGCGGTGCTCGTAGGTGAGACCGGCAGCGTCGTACGACTCCTTGAACTCCTTGTCGAAGACCTCCTGGAAGATGTCCTTGAAGGCGCCGTCGTAGGCCTTGAGGATGGTGTTCTTGGTCGAGAGGTAGACCGGGTACTTGCGCTCCAGGCCGTAGTTCAACGACGCGCGGGCGAAGTCCTCGATGGACTTGTTGAAGTTGTACATGCCCATGACCACGCCACCCTCGGCCGGGATGTCCACGACGTCCATCTCGATCGGCTCGTGAGCCGACGCGTCAGTCGGGTGCCACGAGATCGTGACCTTGCCCGCGCCGGGAACCTTGAAGTTGGTGGCCTTGTACTGGTCGCCGAAAGCGTGGCGGCCGATGATGATCGGCTTGGTCCAGCCCGGCACCAGCCGCGGCACGTTGCTGATGACGATCGGCTCACGGAAGATGGTGCCGCCCAGGATGTTGCGGACCGTGCCATTGGGTGAGGGCCACATCTTCTTCAGTCCGAACTCCTTGACGCGGGCCTCGTCGGGGGTGATGGTCGCGCACTTGACGCCGACGCCGTACTTCTTGATGGCGTTCGCCGAGTCGATCGTGATCTGGTCGTCGGTCTCGTCGCGCTTCTGGATCGACAGGTCGTAGTACTTGAGGTCGATGTCCAGGTAGGGGTGGATCAGGCGGTCCTTGATGAACTGCCAGATGATCCGCGTCATCTCATCGCCGTCGAGCTCGACGA
>JBDTWH010000280.1:0-28216 GCA_040006795.1 Actinomycetota bacterium
CCAACGGATAGCAGTCGCTCCTCGAGGGGTAACCACTCCTCGAGGGGCGGTCGCTGCCGGGGAGCAAGCCAGACCTGACGCGCTGGTGGGCGGTGGCGACCAAAGCAGCTGACAACGGCAACAGCACCTTGATCTCAGGCACGCCAGCCGGAAGAAGTAGTCTGGGACCTTGAAATTACTGTCACCAAGCACGCGTGAGGACCTGTTGCCGTCTTCGCCGGCAGCAGGTCTTCGGCGCCCGGAGGATGAATGACCAACCCCGAGACGCCCGCGGGTGGCCGACGACCTCCACTGAACGCGCTCTGGTGGTTGGTGGTCGTCCTACTGGTGCTCATCGGGGCAGGGATGCTCAGTGTGAGCCTTTTCGGCCGGACTGACCCACTGACCGGCACGGCTTCGCCGACACCTCACTTGTCGCAGTCGCCACCGACCGCCGACCCCGCAACCACCACCCCGCCCCCGACGCATCCCGCGACGCCGTCCGCCAAGCCGAAGGGGACCTCGCCTGTCCGCCAATCCGGGCTGGCCATGGCCCGTTCAGGACCTGTATCGCTGCGGATACCGGCCATCGGTGTCTCGCTGAGACTCTCCACCCTCGGACTCAACCCCGACGGGACCGTCCAGGTGCCCGGCAGGGACCAGGCTCCGGGCTGGTTCCGGCTGGGCCCGACTCCCGGTCAGATCGGTTCGGCGGTCATTCTCGGACACGTCGATGACTACAGGGGCCCGGCGGCCTTCTACCGGCTCCGGTCGCTGCGACCCGGCGACAAGGTCGATGTGAGCCTGGCCGATGGTGCGGTCGCTCATTTCGCCGTCACCACGGTGGCGAGCTACCTGAAGTCGCAGTTCCCGGCCCAGAAGGTGTACGCCTCGCACGGGGACCGCGCCCTCCAGCTGGTCACCTGTGGTGGTCAGTTCGACAGTGGAACCGGCCACTACCTGTCCAACGTGGTCGTCTACACGTCCTTGGTCGCGACGACCCCACCCGGCCAGAAGTAGCCACCTCACCCACCGGGGGTGACGCCACCTGTTCCGCGCACGGGAAAGGTGGCTACCGAGACCTCCGCCACCGGCATCCACGCCATCTGCGCCGCCGCCGGCCATCCACTCGACAAGGGGTGCGCCTTGACAGGTCAGAGGGCCAACGCCCCAGCTGAGTCCGATGCCAGCACGGGTTGGAGGTCGGACCCTGTGAGAGCTTGGCTGACGGATGCCAGGAATGTCGACCAGGCGGTCTACACCGCGATCGCCCGCACGCCCACGCCGATGCTGGACCGTGGGATGGGCGCCCTGTCCCATGCCGCGAACTACTCACGGGTCTGGATGGCCGCTGCCGCTGTGCTGGCACTGGTAGGTGGCCGGTCCGGTAGACGGGCAGCGGGCGAGGGCCTCGCCTCGGTCGCCGTGACCAGCGCAACGGTCAACCTGGCGGTGAAACGGGTCGGGCGTCGGCAACGGCCGGACCGTGCCGGTGAGGACGTCCCGATCGCCAGGCACGTGCGGATGCCGACCTCGTTGTCGTTCCCTTCGGGCCACTCGGCAGTCGCGTTCGCCTTCGCGACCGGCGTGGGGAACCGGCTCCCGGTGGTCGCCGTCCCACTGCACGCCCTCGCCGGTGTTGTTGCCTACTCACGGGTCCACACCGGTGTCCACCACCCGAGCGACGTGGTGGTCGGCTCGGTCCTGGGAACCGTTCTGGCCCAGCTCACGACCCGGGCTCTGGACCGCTACCACGCCGGCCGCTGACCGCCGGCTCACCCAGGCTTGGTGACCCGCGGGGGCCGGTGCCTCCTGACCGTCCAGTCGTAGATGACCGAGGTTCGCAGCACGCTGTCCTGCACCGACCGGTTGGTCGGGCTGAGGACCACCCAGTACAGCCCGATAGGCAGCAGAACGCAGAATGCCGCGCGGATCACCGCCCCGGGCCATCGCAGCGGATCGCCGCGAGGGTTGACGACCCTCAGGCCAAGCTGGTGATCACCAAAGGTTCGCCCTGTGCTCGCCCAGCTCACCGTGAAGTAGGTGAACAGCACCACTCCGGCGCAGACCAGCAGAACGAAGAATGACACCGTCGGGAAGCTGAAGCGCGCCGGGTTGACCAGAAAGGTCACGGCGCACCAGGCGGCATAGCCGCACGCCAGAACGCCCGCCACGAGCAAGAAGTCGAGGACGTTGGCAGCGGTACGGGTCACGACACCAGCCCGCTGCCCCTGAAACGGACGAGCCTCCCGTGGCACGGCATCCACCTTGGGGTGCACGGCATCCCCGTGCCGGGGCATCGGGCTGCCCTGCTGAGGCGACACCTCCGCGCTCATACCGGTGTCGCCGCCGGAGGCCGGGGCGGTGCTTCCGAGTCCATCGGATCCAGCACTCTCTCAGAGCGACGCTGGCGACGACGGCCCAGAATCCGGTCGACGATGCGCCCGACCGCGATATCTGCGTCAACTCCCTGCATCCGCAGCCCCACCACAGCCTCGGAGGCGACAGATCCAGTCGAGTCGCGGATGATTTCAGGCAGGTCGACACCGTCGATGACGTATTCGGCGACCCCCAGCAGGTCGACCTGTTGCATGACGATCTGGGTCAGGTCGACATGCTGCAAGGCCGCGGAGACGACACCGCCGAGGTCGACCTGGTCAACGACGATGGAGGTGAGATCGAGGCCGTCGAGGGCGCCGGCGACCACTCGCTCAAGGTCCACCCGGTCGAGGACCAGCTTGGTCAGGTCGAGCTGGTCGAGCAGACGGGCGGCCACGTCGTCGACGTCAAGGCGCCCGAGCGCTTCATTGACAGCACGGTCAAGGTCAGTGCTCTCGATCGCGGTCGTGGCGATCTTGGTGAGATCCAGCCCCTGCAGCACCGCCAGAGTGACCGCCGTGACGTCCAGGCGCCGCAGGATGTCGGCCACGAGAACGTCGAGGTTCACGCGATCCAGGACCACGGCGGCGACCTGCTCGACGTCCACCTGGTCCAGAGCGGCGTCCACTGCGCCGGGAAGAGCGGCTGACGACCACCGGCCAAGTGTGCGCAGCGTCTCGGGGCGGTCGCGCTGCCACCGTTCGACCATCAGCTGTGCCCCGTGCGCTGGCTGCAGCCAGCGCGGCACCAGCGGCGGTCGCAGGGCAAAGCTGATCGCGGGCGCGGCGATCCGGGCTCCTGTAGCCGCGACCCGGCCGGTCAGCTGTGCGGCCCCCCACGCCGTGCCCACCACGAGGTCAGCTGCCTCCGCGACCGGCATCCGCAGGCCCGGCTGTCGTGGCACCGTCTCCTGGGACTCCCCCAACGTTCGCAAGGCGACCCCGATGGCGAGGGACAGGATCCCGAACCCCGCCCTGACACCCTGAACAACCGCTTCGCCCAGCTCCACCGAGGCCGGAGCCATGCTCAGGTCATAAACGATCTGGCTGTCGGGTTCGGTCCGCATGACCCCTCATCCATATAGTCATTGGCGCGGCACGGAATACCTGCTAGTCAGGAGGCACGCCACCGAGCGGCCCTTGGGAAGCACACCATGCAACGCCGAAGGCGCCGGCCCGCTGATCGCGGCGGGCCGGCGTCTCGTACGGATCTCTGTTGCTCTCACGGATCGTTCTCAGCCTTCTGCACAGGGGACTTACCCGGCTTCCCTGGCCACCTTCATCTCAGAGCCGTGCGCGATGACCGCATAGAGCACGAACAGGTTGATCGCCAACAGGGTGAGGGACCAGACGGGGAATGCCGTGGCCCAGGCGAAGTTTACGAGCGCGCTGACTGCCACAAGGATGACGGCAACCGTGCGGGCCCACATCCGACCCGTGAAAAGGCCGAGCCCTGCGAGGAAGACCAGAGCTCCGGCAATCAGCTGTAGCCAACCCCACTGCGTGTAGGTCACCTGGACGGTGAGCCCTGAGGTGGGGAAGGCGATTTCAGTGTGACGGAACAGCGCGATCAAGCCCTCAAACATGTGGAACACGCCGAGAATCGCCATCATGGTGCCGGCGAACACGATCCAGCCGACCCACCCGGTGACCTCCGACTCTTCCATGGACTGCCTGCGAACCGCTTCGCCGCCACCAGACATCGACGTAGATCCAGCCATGATCAGATCACTCCTTCAGAGGGGGTACTGCTCTAGAGCACCTAAAGACTGAACTCCCCCCGCGAAGGCGGCCTCACCCCCGGGGGATGAATTGTGCCTGAACGGCGGACCAGTGCCGGCGGGACACCGGCACGACCCGCTGAAATGGCGCCGCACTGCTCGATTTCGGACTGGTTCGGACCCAGAATCAGGCCGGCAGAGACCCACCCGTGGGCTCCACCCGAGACCCGTCCGTTGGCTCCACGGTGGCCCAGCCCTCGATGATCCCCAGCTCACGCGCGCGGCGCACGGCCTCATTACGACGTGAGGCGGCGAGCTTGCGAAGGATGTTGCGCACGTGGGTGCGTACGGTGTTCACCGATACGAACATGGCGCCCGCGATCTCGTCTGTGGTGAGCAGCGCAGCAAGGTGACCAAGCACTTCTCGCTCCTTCTCGGTGAGCGGCTCGAGAAGGGGGGTGGAGGCGGGTTTGTCAACGCCGGGCTCAAGCTCGCCGTCCCGCCGAGGCTGCAGGAACATGTGGGCGTCGTCCAGCGTGGCCGCCCCGAGCCAGCCATGCTCAGCGGCGAGCTGGGGGTCCGCGCGCAACAGCTGGCGTACCTGCGGCGATGCCTCGCGGAAGGGGCGCCTCAGCCTTTCGGGAGCGGCGAGCCGCAGCGAACGCTCGAGCGCCTGACCGGCTCGGGGCTCGTCGCCACCGTCCAGCTGGCGGGTAGCCTCGAACAGCCAACCGCCCACCCGGACCGGCAGGGGCGCGGCCACGTTCCGTAACGTGCTGGCCGGCGACTCGAAGACCTCGCCTGCGGCCATCCTTGCCCTCGCAAGGACGAGACCTCCCTCGGGGCTCTCCGGGTCGGACAACCCTTCCACGATCTGCGCGGCCAACACCGGCTGACCGTTGACGACATTGAGCTCTGCCTCCTCGATCCGCAGCAGGTCCTGCAACCACCCAGACTGGGGTGGGACCTGCGAGCGGGCAGCGATGATGTGGGCAAGCGCTCCCTCGACGTCACCGCGTGCACGCCGCACGCGCGCCTCGACAAGAGCCAGCATCGCCCGCGATGTCGGCTCATCGGAGATTGACATGGACTCGGCGGCACGCTGCGCATATCGGCGAGCGGCCGAAAGGTCGTATCGCTCGGTGTTCACCCAGGCCAGGGCAACGACCGCGCTTGTGCACACGGCACCGGCGGTGGACGCCTCCTGCTGCATGGCGTCCACGCGGGCGGCCAGGTCAGCAGCCCTGCGCAGCTGACCTCGCAGGGCCGAGAGCAGGGCGAGGTGCCCGAGGCAGCTGATCAGCGAGCGCTCACACCCAGGTCGATCCGCCGCTCGGGCGGCGGCTGAGAACGCCTCCACCGCATCGTCGAGCTTCCCCGCGGCGAGCCATGCGGTGCCCCTGCCCGACTCGATGAGCACGAGCAGCTCTGGATGATCATCCACCCGCTGACGCACCTGAGCGTGAAGGAGCCGTTCCGCGGATGCAGCAAACCCGAGAGCACGCTCAACGTCTGCCATGGCCGCGGAGTGGGTGAGCCGCAGCGTCTGCAACGCCAGAGCCGCAGCGCCCCAGTGAGGCGTCCGCGCACCGCCCAGCTGGCCCTCAGCCCTGATCAGATGTTCCCCGCACGCTTCGACGTCGGAGACAGCCATGGCCTGCGCGGCACGAACCAAAGATGCCGCGGCACCGTCAGTGCCTTCGGGGAGCCGTGCCAGGAGGTCCGAGAGTGGCCCCCCGCCCGGCAGGAGCAGTCGCCCGACCGCGAGGTCATCGATCAGGTAGCGCGCCGCGCCCTCCCAGTCACTGGCCGCAACCGAGTGTCGAACCGCTTCCCCCACGAGCCCCTCGTCTGCCAACCACGCCGCTGCGGCCCGATGCAGATCGGGGACTCTCTGCGGCATCTCATAGGCGAGCTCGGCCCGTAGCAGCTCAAGGAACAGCTGCTGGTACCGATAGAAGCCGGGCGCGTCAGGGACCTCACACAGGAAGGAGTTGCCGCGCACGAGGACTGCCAGGGCTCGTTGCGCCTGCGGACCGGCAACAGCCTCGCTCAGGCCTGGCCGCAGGACGTCCACGATGCTGGTCTCCAGGAGCAGCTGACGGCCACCCTCCGCCTGCACGCCGAGCACCTCCGCGATGAGGTACTCGGCAACGTCCCCGATGTCCCCGCGGAACTCCAGTGCGGCGCGATCCTGGTCACCATTCTGGTCCAGGAAAACCGCGGCGAACCGGAGTCCTGCCGCCCACCCATCGGTACGGTCAACAACGGTCTGCAACGCGGTCCCGGAGAGCTTCAGCCCAGCCTTCCTCATGAGCTCTCGCGCCTCGTCCAGCGTGAAAGCCAGATCAGCCATCCGGATCTCCGCAACAGTTCCGGCGAGCCGGTAACGGTGCAGCGGCAGAGCTGGATCCGCCCGGGTTGCGACCACCAGCCGCAGCAACCCCCCAGATCGATGCAGCATGGCGTCGAGCTCATCGGCGACCTGAGTCGAGATCTCTGCCTCGCAGTCCAGCACCACCACCACGGGCTCGCCGCGCTGCGGCTCCGGCCGGCCCAGAAGCGCGGACACGATCGCATCGGCATGGTCAGTGTCAGCCCCCGCGGTCTGAGCAGCCGGTGGCTCGACGTTGACACCGCAGCGTCTGAGGCCCTGCGTGATGGAGGACCTGAACGTCTGCACGGAGGAGTCACTCGCCTGGAGCGTGACCCAGGCGATGGGACCCCACGCCTGGGTTCCTCTCGCCCAGTCCGAGACCAGGACGGTCTTGCCCGTGCCGGCCGGGGCGCTCACCAAGGTCAGGGGTCCGGCGACAGCCGCCTCAAGCTTCTCCATGAGGCGGTTACGATGCAGAAGACCATCTGCTTGCGTCGGGATGATGAATCTCTCATCCAGCGACCCGACCTGGATGACGGCTCCCGCCTCGACCTCCAGGCTCTCACCGACTGTCTCAAGCTTCACGCTACGGCCGCCTTCGGGTCGACAACGCAAACACCCCGCCACCGATCCAGCCACCGTCAGGGCCTGGGCCGGACCGGCCCAGACTCAACAGTGAACACCCACGTGCGAGCGTCTTACAAGAGTAAGATTCCCTTGACATTCGCGGGCCTCTACCGCGCCATCAGCGTGCCAGGTCAGGTCCTCGCGAGGTCATCTGTCCCCGTGAGCTCACCGCTTCCCCTCTCGGCCCGCGCCCGGCAGCGGCCACCGCCGTCACCAGCACCTCATACAGTCCCAGGAGCAGTGCGATCCAGAAGAGACCCGTCCATGACGTGAAGAAGAGAAGGAGCACCCCGGCCACGGCAAGGCCCCCGATCCGCAGCGGATCGAGATGGGCACGGGCAAAACCAGGGCTGTCAGCGATGGCCACTCGTCCATAGCGGCGGCCCCTCTCACCCAGGAACGTCCCTGCCTGCACCGCCCTCGCCCTTAGCGCGACAGGCATGCGCCCGGGACCGACCAGATACGCAACCAGAGCGATCAGGATGCCCAGCCAGAGCAGCTGGGTGCCTCGCTGACGCAGGGTGACGAAGACGACCTGGACGGCCGAGTCGACCCCGGCCCGCAACACACCTGCCGGTACCTGATCAGTGAGCTGGGTGCGAACTGCCCTGAGCACGGTCGTCAGTGCCACCACATCGACGACGAGCCACAGGCCGAGCTGAAGGGTGGTGCGGCGGCGCCTTGGAGAGATCCACAGAGCAAGCCCGAGCGCGAGGATCGAGCCTATGACGAGCAGAGTCAGGCCTCGCTTGACCTGAACCACGGCCTGCTGAGCCACCGAGAGCTGGTCCCCGCGATAGATGGGGATCGCCGCAAAGCTGGACGGCAGCGTCACTCCGAGTGCACTCTCGATCCTTGTCTGGAGCCCGGGCGGGATCTGGCCGTTGGTGATGGTCGGCAGGCTGACGGTCTTACCGAACAGGGTCGGGACCTGCTGCTGGAGGCTGCTGAGCACGTTGTTCACAACAGGAAGCAGGTTCAGCGTCACGGTCTCGCCGTTGCTCTGCACGGCCTTGTTGTCGTTGTTGAGAATGGCCATGACCTGCTGGTGCGCCACACGGTTGACCGCCGGCCACAGCTCGGCGAACTGCGGGCTGGCGAGCGCCTTGGTCACCGCACCCTGGACGAAGCCGTGCACCTGGTCGGTCAGCGGAGAGGTGAGGAAGGCCGCCTTCGGCGGCAGCGCCTCCCTGACTCGCTGCTCGACGTTGAGGGTCGAGAAGATCTGTTCCGTGGAGTAGGCCGAGACTGCAGCCCGCACTGCCGGGTCCTGGCTCAGAGGCGCGACGGTTTCCACCCAGCGGTCCGTGTTCAAGGTCGTCCGCCCGGCCCAGACGCCGATCACCGAGGCGGTTGCGCCCAGGGCGGCGATGAACACGAGCACCGCGGCAACAACCTGACGCAGCAGGGTGATCCGTCGTTGACGCCGTCCCCTGGTGTCGAGCTGTCTGTGCAGCAGGGCAAGCTCCTCCTTCTGACGCTCGATCTCCTGCCGTTCCGCATCGGGCTCCTTGCCCTGATCCGAGCCCACAGCGGGTGTGGGCAAGGGCTGGGTGGAGGACTCTGACCGGGCCGGTTCTACAGGGCCCGGGCCTTCCTCTTCGTCTTCCGAGCGTGTGACCACTGGCTGACCTCTCCTCGTGCGAGCTCTTCAGGCAAGGCGCTCAGGCCCTGGCCTGAGTCTGGAGAACTCCACGGACCCTGATCGGCGAACCGTGCCGCCGGTTCGCATCGCAGCAGATTCGCAGTCGCAACAGAACGCCTTTTCCTCCCCTAGGGTCGGCTCCTGCGCGGACGTGACGCCTCATCCCTGCAGGGTGATCGCGGCCACCAATCACCCTCGGGGGATGAGTCGGTCTCCGAGACGGCGGGTGTGTTCTTGTTCTCGAGCCAGGTTCCCCGGGGCTCGCTCTGTCAAGAAAGGCGTTGACCATGTCGGGAATGCAGTGGTTCTGGGGCACCTTCTTCGCTGTCCTTTACCTCGTCTTCATCTTCACCGTTGGCCTGATGACCTTCCGCAAGGGCCACTTTGTGCTCGGCATCCTTGGCATCTTCTTGCCGGTGCTGTGGATCATCGGGGCCTTGCTCCCCGGCCGTGGCGGAGGCATGACGCCCGACTACTGAGGCGCCTGAGCACACAGGCTCCGTCAAGGACAACGAGTCAAAGGCAACATCAGGGCCAGAGATGATCGGTTGCTATCGCGGAGGGTGGAGAGATGACTGACGATTTCGGCCAGGCGGGTTCGATTGACGAGATGGGACCCATTGACTACATCGTGGTGGAGTTTCCGGGCAACCGGATGACCGGCGAGGCCTTTCCCCTCCTGGTGGATCTGGTCGACAGAGGACTCGTTCGCATCCTCGATCTGGTCTTTGTCAGAAAGGACACCGACGGGTCCGTCGTCGGGCTCGAGCTGAAGGAGCTCGACAGTGACGGCGAGCTTGACCTGACCGTCTTCGAGGGAGCGTCGTCCGGTTTGATCGGCGACGACGACATCCAGGAGGCAGGTGGGGTGCTCGAGCCGGGAAGCTCGGCCGGAATCCTCGTCTTCGAGAATCTCTGGGCGGCGCCATTTGCGGCAGCAGTCCGTCGTTCGGGCGGCCAGCTGGTCGCCAGCGGTCGCATTCCCGTCCAGGCGATGCTCGCGGCGCTGGACGCCGCCGAGTAGCGGCCGAGGCCGGAACCCAGCCCAGCAGGAAGACGAACAGGGAAGAGGAGCAGACATGCCAGGTCTCATGCGCGGTATAGCGAGGACCGCCGTCGTTGCCGGAACGGCCACGGCGGTATCCGGAAGGGTGTCCCGCCGCCAGCAGGGCCGGTGGGCGGCGAAGGACCAGCAGGCGCTGAACCAGCAGTATGCCGCTGAACCAGCAGCCGAGGAACCGCCGGCCGCCCCCCAGTCGCAGGGCGATGACATGGACAGCAAGCTTGCCCAGCTCAAGGAGCTGGGCAGTCTGAAGGAGCAGGGCGTGCTCACCGACGCTGAGTTCGAGGTGCAGAAGGACAAGATCCTCCACCCGTGAGCAGGAGCAAGGGTGAGCACGTCAGGCAGGAGGGTTAGCAGCACCAGCAACCAGCACGGGTGAGCAGCAGTATCGGAGAACAGCGCGTCACGAGCGACTCGACAGCCTTCTGACGACGCGCTGCCAGACGGGCTGACTCACCGGCCCGGCAACCGGCGTGTCGCCGGCCGCCACCTCACCGGAGGTGGACGCTGCGCCGCCCGGTGAGAGTGCCCAGACACGCGCCGCTGCCAGGACCCCGAGGCCGTTCGTCGCCCAGTGCAGGCCGATCGGTGCCACCAGACTTCCGCTTCGGCGCCGCAGCTCGGCGAAGACGACGCCGGCGATGGCGGTGAACACGATGGTCGCCAGCACCGTCAGAGAGACCCGCCGGACACCAGCCGTCGTACCCCGCACCGCCGTGTGGGTCCGTGAAACGGCAAGGGCGGGCAACACGTGCCAGAGCCCGAACAGGGTGGCCGACACGGCAGTGGCCACAGGAACCCCGAAGTCGCGAGCCAGCAACCCCCAGAGCACGCTGCGAAACGCGACCTCCTCGAACAGGACGGTGCCCAGAGGGATGGCGACCAGGGACAGGTACAGCGCGGGCCACAGACCCAGGCGGTATCGGGTGTCACGAAAGGCGCCACGGGTGAAGGGGATCGCGACGGCCACGGCATACACGATCGCGACAGCGACGAAGGTGGCCGCAGCGACCTGCGCACCCCGCAGGAACGTCCGGCTCCCGAGGCCCAGCTCCGACCAGGTCAGCCCGGCCGCTCTCGCCAGGACCAGCAGAAGCAGGGCGGCCAGCGGGCCGGTCACGACGTGCAGGCCGGTGGGTCCCACATGGACCCAGAGGTTGATGACCACCAGCACGAGCAAGACAGCAGCGATCGCCACCACCGTCGACATGCACCGAGCCTCTCCTGGTTGCCAGGGAGCCACATCACCCGGGTTGGGTGAGGGCATTTTGCAGGAGCCGGCCGGAGCAGACCAGGTCAGTCGTCGACACCTCGGGCTGCCAGGGCATCGCCGACCCGATCGGCGTGCCGGATCGTGCGCACCACGACGGGCGTGACCAGCGCCCGGGTGCTGCGCTCCAGCCCGCGAGCCCGTCTCGCGTCGCGGGCGTCGTGCAGCGTCGCGGCGATGACCGGGACGGCTCGGATGGTCAGCGCGAGCAGCAGGGCCACCCGGTCGGGGTCGACTCCGATGCGCCGGGCCGGCTGGAGGATCCGGCTGATCACGTCGAGCAGATCCGTGACGCGGGTCGTCACGGTGATCAGCGCGGCCCCCATCACTGCCACCACGAGGGTGCCCACAACCGCGACAGCACCCTGCCAGCCGACGGTCCACCACTGGAAGGGCAACAGGAACAGCACGAACCAGCGGAGCGGCCACACCTGTTGGGCGAGGATCCGCGGGCCGAAACCGGCAACGGCATACAACCCGGCCACCACGACGAACCCGGCCAGGACGGTCACCGGCGACTGGAGGGCAACCAGCAGCGTCGAGAAGACCACGAGCCCGAGCAGCTTCACGCCGGCGGCCGACCGATGCACCAGCGAGGTGCCCGGCTGGTAGGTGCTGGTCAGCACGACCGCTCCGCCCCCATCAACGCCTGGTAGAGGCCGATCGACTCTTCGGCAGGGCCGTCCGCCACGACCCGGCCCCGGTCGATGACCAGAACGCGCTGCCAGCCGCGAAGCAGGCCAAGGTCGTGGGTGACCAGGACCACCCGCTGGGCCAGGCCCTCGAGCAGCCCGGCCACGTGGCGGCTGTTGCGCAGGTCCAGCAACGTCGTCGGCTCGTCGCAGACCAGAACCTCGGGCTCGGTGACCAGCACCGCCGCGAGCGCCAGAAGCTGCTTCTGTCCGCTGGACAGCAGGTGCGCCGGATGGTCCGCGTGGCCGCCCAGCCCGTAGCGACCGAGGATGTCGCCAACCCGCTCCTCCACCTCCGCCTTGCCCAGCCCGTGGCGTCGCAACGAGAACGCCACATCCTCGGCGACGGTGGGCATCACGATCTGCGCGTCGGGGTCAGAGAAGACGAAGGCAACCTTGCGCCGAACGCCCGCCCCGTCGCGGGACGTGTCCATCCCGTCGACGAGCACCCGCCCGGTCGTCGGGACCACCAGGCCGTTGAGGAGCCTGGCCAGGGTTGACTTGCCGGACCCGTTGGCTCCGATGACCCCGATCCGGTCCTCGACCAGCGACAGGTCAACGCCTGACAACACCTCGCGGTCGCCATACCGGTGACTCACGCCCTCGATCTGGATCAACTAGCCCACCCGCTCAGCGAGCAGTGCAAGCCCCTGGCCGCCGCCGATGGCACAGGTCGCGATCCCCAGCCGCGGACCGTCCACCCGCACCATCTGAGCGAACAGTCGTACCAGCAGCATTGCCCCGGACGCACCCCACGGATGACCCATGGCGATGGCGCCACCCTGAGGACAGACCCGCCCGGCATCCCGGCCCCGGAGGCCGGCGCGACCCAGCGGGTCAAGGCCCAGCGCATCGGTGCAGGCCAGAACCTGGGCGGCGAACGCTTCGGTCATCTCAAGGACACCCACCTCAGCGAGGTCGATCCCGGCGTCCTTCAACAGCTTTGCCACGGCAGGAACCGGACCCAGGCCAGGCGTGTTCGGGTCCAGCCCCACACTGACCCAGCCGCGCAGGGCCAGGCCTGGAGCTCCCAGCCCGGCGCGGACGGCCTCCGGGACCACCGCCACCACGGCCGCGCCGTCACTGACCCCGCAACAGTTGCCGGCCGTCACCGTGCCTCCGGGGACGAAAGCGGGACGCAGGCGTGACAGAACGGCCTCGGTCAGGGGTCTGGGTCGCTCATCGCGGACCACGCCCGCGACAGGCACCAGCTCGGCGTCAAAGGCTCCGGCCCGTGCTGCGGCCAGCGTCAGGGCATGGGATCGTGCTGCGTACGCATCCTGGCGCTGACGGGTCACGCCGCACATCACCGCGACCGACTCAGCAGCGGGCCCCATATCGGGGTCACCGATCTCCGAGGGGGCGAAGGGAGCACGATCGTAGGGGACTCCCAGGCCGGTCGACGTGGCCGGGCGAGTCAGACGCCACGGCGCGGTGCTGGCGCTCTCGGCCCCACCGGCAAGAACCAGGTCAGCGGCACCGGCCAGCACGGCGGTCGCGCCCTGATGCACAGCCTCCTGACCGCTGCCGCACTGACGGTCGACGGTGACCCCGGGGACGCCGGTGCCCAGCCCCGCGGCAAGCACAGCCACGCGGGCAGGATTGCCACCGGGTCCCCTGCAGTTGCCGATCACCACGTCATCCACGACCGGGGCGCAGGGACCGAGGTCATCCACAAGGGCACGGAGCACGGGCGCCAGCAGTCCCACAAGGTCAACTCCGGCCAGAGCGTGCCCGGCCGTGCCCACCGGCGTCCGGCGAGCGGCAATCACCACCGGGGCCCGGTCGGCCAGCCCGCTCACAGCCGGCCCAGCCTCACGACGAGGTCCGGCAGCGCGTCCCGGCGAAGCTTGCCTGCCGAGGTGAGAGGGAGAGCGTCCGCATGCAGCCAGCGGCGGGGGCGGGAGGGCGCCGGCATCCCGGCTACCGCCGTCCGCAGGGTGCTGTCGGCGGCCGGGCCCACGACGACGGCGGTCAGAACCTGCCCGAGCTGGGGGTGGGGCACCCCGAGCACCGCGACCTGGTCCACCCCGGGGAGCCCCCGGAGGAGCTGCTCGACCTCCTCGACGACCACCGTGTGTCCCCCTGAGGTGACTGCGTTATCGCCACGCCCCACGATCTCCAGCCCGCCGGGAACTGCCAGGGCCAGGTCTTGCACGGTCGCCCAGCCTTGCGGGTCACGCCGGAGCGGGCCGTGATCGCGGGCGCTCAGGTAGTCCTTTGCCAGGTAGGGCGAGCGAGCCCACAGCACGCCGGGGTCCCTCCCGGCCCTCGTCTCCTGCTCGGTCTCCGGCCCCGGCCCGCTCTCCCTCCTCAGACCGGCCTCCGTCCTCAGCTCGGTCGCGACGCCGGGAAAGGCGCGGAGCGGTCCGGCCCGGTCGCGCCATGCCACGAGGGACAGCTCGGCTGCGCCGTAGTACTCCAGGACCTCCCAGCCTGCTGCCTCGCAGCGCCGCCTCAGGGTTTCCGCGCAATGATCACCCGCGACCACCACCCGCCGGACCAGGGGCAGCCCCCCGGCCTGCGCACGGCTCAACACCCCGGGCAGCTGGGACGGAACGCAGTGCAAGACCGTTGCCCTCGAGGGGCTTTCGTCCCGAAAGATCATCTGAGCACCGACAGCGCCCGCGTGGAACGCGCCATACAGGAACAGCGAGGACCAGAGCGGCCCGGGCAACCACACCCTGTCCTGCGCCGTGATCCCGGTGATGTCGCTGAAGGCGGCAAAGCTGACCCTCCAGGACTCGACGGTGCGCACAATCCCCCGGGGCCGACCTGTTGACCCAGAGCTGAATACCACCATGTCGCCGTCGACGAAGAGGCCACGAGAGTCAGCCTGCTCGATCTGCCCGGATGCCAGGGCCAGGAACGTCGGGGGCCACGTCGGGTCCACCACGGCGAACGGCATGCCGGTGCCCGCGGCGCGGGACACGGCGTCATACAACCGCGGCTGTTCCAGGTCCTGAACGACCGTGCAGGTCACCGCGTGCTGACCCGCTCTGCGCCCCGCTGCCTCCGGGTGAGTCCACTCCCCGGGGTGATCCCCGGGTAGCCGCGATGGACTGCCGAAGCCACCACGGTGGCGATCACCACCTTGAGCGCGTCACCGGGCAGGAAGGCCAGCGACGACACGGCGGCGACCCACACCGAGGTATGGGTGATCGCAGCCTGAACGGGAACCCCCACCAGGTAGACCACGCCGATGCCACCCAGCACGTTCGCCAGACCGCCCCACCACAACGGGTAAGCCGGCAGCCGTTGCTGCACCAGCCACCCGACTGCGGCGGCCCCGAAGACCCAGCCGATCAGGTACCCGACACTGGGACCCGCGAAGACCCCGAGCCCGCCGCGGCCACCGGAGAGCAGCGGCAGCCCCGCCGCCACCAGCACCAGCAGAACCAGGACCGACAACGCCCCACGCCTCCACCCCAGGATCGAACCGGCGAGCATGATGCCCATCGACTGCAAGGTGATAGGGACGAGGTTGCCTGGCAGGCTGACCGCTCCAGGTAGGCCCAGCACGGCGATCAAGGCTGCGAAGGACGCGACCAGTGCAAGGTCTCTCGAGCTCAGACGCTTCTTGGCGCTGTCCGCCGCGCTCTGATACTTGATCATGAATCAGGTCTCCCTCATGAGTGCAGGCGACCATGGTGTCACGAGACCAGATGCGGACCGACGGGCGAACAGAATACGGACGTGCGAGGAAACGCCCGCCGTCAGGAGGCGATGCCGTCCCCGCCGAGCAGCGCGCGGACCTCGGACTCGCGGTAGCGCCGGTGGCCGCCGAGCGTCCGCAGCGACGTGAGCTTTCCGGCTCTGGCCCAACGCGTGACGGTCTTCGGGTCGACCCGAAAAAGTGCGGCGACCTCGGCCGGGGTCAGCAGAGCGTCACCTTCGAAAGGATGATTTGTCATGAGTCCTCCGCTGTATTGATCTGATATGTCCACTTTGGGGCATGTGTACGGCCAGAGGAAGATGCAGGAGAGCTATTTCCCGCTGACCGAAATGACTAGTCATCTGCATTCCCACGCGTTCATCCGGGGCCAGTGGGCAGGTCTCTGCGCCCGGCATAGGCTGAATATGCGCAACCCCGCACCCAGGCTCGGACCCAAGGAGTCACCACCGTGACCACGTCATCGCTCGCTGGCTCGACCTCACCCTCGCAGCTGTCACCGCCCGCCCCACCCCTGTCCGCGCTGGGACATGAGCAGGTCGCGTTCTGCCACGACAAGGCCACCGGCCTGCGAGCGATCATCAGCATCTATACGACAGCCCTGGGGCCTGCTCTGGGGGGGACACGCTTCTACCCGTATGCCACGGAGCAGGCCGCCCTCTGGGACGTGCTGCGCCTCTCGCGGGCCATGGCCTACAAGAACGCCCTCTGCGGCCTCGACCATGGCGGCGGTAAGGGAGTCATCATCGGCGACCCGGCCAAGGACAAGAGCGAGGCCCTGCTGCGCGCGTACGGCCGGTTCGTGGAGAGCCTGGGCGGACGCTACGTCACCGCCTGCGACGTGGGCACCTACGTCGCCGATATGGACGTCATCGCCAAGGAGACCCGCTTTGCGACTGGCCGAAGCGAGGCCAACGGAGGCGCCGGGGACTCATCCGTCCTGACGGCATTCGGCGTCTTCCAGGGTATGTGTGCCAGCGCAGCCCATGTCTGGGGAAGTCCCAGCCTGGCCGGCAAGACCGTCGGCATCGCCGGCGTGGGCAAGGTGGGCCACCTGCTGGCCGGCCTGCTGCTGGACAGCGGTGCCCGCGTGGTGGTGACCGACGTCAAGAGCTCCGCCGTGCAGGCCCTGTGCGAGCAGCATCAGGAGATCGACGTCGCAGCGGACGTCTTCGAGCTGGTCCGGTCCGACCTGGACGTCTACGCTCCCTGCGCGCTCGGTGGTGCACTCGACGAGACGACGGTGGCCGTCCTGAAGGCCGAGGTGATCTGCGGTGCAGCCAACAACCAGCTCGTCACGGAGGGCTCCGGCGGCACCGCGGAAGCCCTGCTGAAGCGCGGCATCACGTACGCGCCGGACTTCCTGGTCAATGCAGGCGGAGTGATCCAGGTCAGCGACGAGCTGCACGGCTTCAACTTCGAGCGTGCCAAACACCGCACCGCCGGCATCTTCGACGCGACCGCATCGGTACTGCGGGTGGCGGCCGACAAGGGGGTCTCACCGGCAGAGGCGGCCGATCACCTGGCCGAGGAGCGGATGGCCCGGGTGGGGAGCAACCGGATCTGGCTTCCGGCGCGCTGACCCAGCGGGCCGGGTTGGCGCTGCACCAGGTTTCGAGGGCCGTTTTGGCGAGAGTCGAGGCCCCGGGGATCCGGAATAGGCTCCGACCGTGTACCGTTGGCACTACGAAATACGAGATTCCCGGGTCCGCTCCGTGATGACACGAACTGCGATATGTGGTTCGGTCAAGCGATGCTGCCCCGGCAAACGCGCAAGGGGGTCGACGTCATGGGGCGCGGCCGAGCCAAAGCCAAGCAGACCAAGGTTGCTCGCGAGCTGAAGTACTACAGCCCGGACACGGACCTGAGTGCTCTTGAGCGAGAACTGCATGCTCCGTCACCATTCGACAGCCTGCCGAAACGTGTCGCTGACACTGCTCCGCCTGCTGACGACGATGACGGGTACGAGGAATACGGCCAGTCGGCCTCAGGCAAGGGCTGAGCCACCGGTGTAGCTCGCGTGCTGTTGGTGTGATCCATGCGCTGGGTGATCCATGCGCTGGGTGATCCATGCGTGCTCTCGTGGTGACATGGCGACCACGCGTCCCGGGACCTACGCCCTCCGCTCGGCCCTTCGTCTTGAGCCTTCTCAGCGGGGCGAGGTTCCGACCACCTGCACGGAGCCTCCGTCAACGCCCTTCGTGCCCCGCACAACCTCGAGGCCCTGCTGTATCGGCGCGTTGGCAAGGTCGCTGACCTGTCCGAGCAACCAGGCGTCAATCCCCAGCGTTCTGAGGATCTCGATCGCCGAGTCGCTGTCGGCAGCCGGAAGAACCGCCACAAAGCCGATGCCCATGTTCAGGGTGCGCTCAAGATCCGCCCGGGGAACCTGGCCAACAGCTCGCACGACCTCGAACACCGCAGGCGGGATCCAGGTCGACCGGTCGATCTGGGCAAAGGCTCCCTGGGGCAGTACCCGGGCCAGGTTCGCGGCCAGCCCCCCGCCGGTGACATGGCTCAGGGCATGAACGTCGATGCCCTCGGTCCGGGTCAGCGTGAGCAGGTCGCGCGCGTAGACCCGGGTGGGCTCAAGAAGCTCCTCGCCGAGTGACCTGCCGAACTCCGCCACGTGCCGGTCGTACGTCCACCCGGCGGAGGCAAAGACCTTGCGCACCAGCGAGTAGCCGTTTGAGTGAAGTCCTGACGAGGCCAGGGCAACCACGACATCGCCGGCCACCACACGGCTCGGCCCCAGAATGTCGCCGAACTCCACGACTCCCGTGGCGGCGCCCGCGCAGTCATACTCCGCCGGTGCCAGCAGACCCGGGTGCTCGGCGGTCTCGCCGCCGATCAGGGCAACGCCTGCACTCACGCAACCGGCCGCGATACCGGACACAATCGCGGCGATCCGCTCTGGCACGACCTTGCCAGCCGCGATGTAGTCGGTCATGAAGAGCGGTTCCGCGCCGCAGACGACGATGTCGTCGACGACCATGCCGACCAGGTCGAAGCCGATGGTGTCGTGCTTGTCCATGGCCTGGGCGATGGCCACCTTGGTGCCCACGCCATCGGTGCTGGTCACCAGCACCGGACGAGTCATCCGGGCCAGCAGGCCGGCGTCGAACATGCCGGCGAAGCCGCCAAGCCCCCCCAGCACCTCGGGGCGTTGCGCCGCCATGACCGAGGCCTTCATCAGCGCGATGGCCCGGTCGCCGGCCTCGACGTCGACGCCGGCACCGGCATAGGTGATGGGGGCGTTTTCAGAAGGCATGACTCAGCAGCTCACTCTCAGAGGACGTCCGGACAAAGGCAAACCTAGGGGCTGTGCAGGCAGCTGACCGCAAACCGGGGAGCATTCGGGTGACGTGACCGCAAACCCGGGGAGCGCGCGGGTCTTGCTCAGCACAGGCAGAACCGGGCTCAGGGACGCGAGAGAGCGTCAACCGCGCCGCCCGGGACCCCCGTGCCGACACCCTCAACATCGAACCCCGCGGGCGTAGGGGTCTCCAGGCCCGGCAGGACCTCGAGGAACTGCTTGCCAAGCAGCGTCGAGTCGGGCAGGGCAATGGGGTAGTCGCCGGTGAAGCAGGCCGTGCACAACCGCTCGGGCGGCTGACCCGTCGCCTCGATCATCGCGCCCTCGTGCAGGTAGCCGAGGCTGTCCGCGCCGATGCTGGCACGGATCTCCTCGATCTTGAGGCCGTTGGCGACCAGCTCGGCGCGGGTCGCGAAGTCGATGCCGTAGAAGCACGGCCACTTCACCGGCGGGCTGGAGATGCGCACGTGGATCTCGGCTGCTCCAGCCTCTCGCAGCATCCGGACCTGGGCACGCTGGGTGTTGCCTCGCACGATCGAGTCGTCGACGACCACCAGTCGCTTGCCCCGGATGACCGTCTCGAGCGCGTTGAGCTTCAGGCGGATGCCAAGCTGACGCAGCGTCTGGCTGGGCTGGATGAACGTGCGCCCGACGTAGGAGTTCTTGACGAAGCCCTGCCCGTAGGGGATGCCACTGGCCTCTGCATAGCCGATCGCCGCAGGCGTGCCGGACTCGGGCACCGGAATGACCAGGTCAGCCTCGACCGGGTACTCCCTGGCAAGCCGCCGGCCCATGTCGACCCGGGCCTCATGCACCGACCGGCCCGAGATGGTTGCGTCGGGGCGGGCAAGATAGACGTACTCGAAGACGCAGCCCTTGGGGTCGGGCTCGGTGAACTGGTGCGACCGCAGACCGTCCTGGTCGATGGCGATGAGCTCGCCCGGCTGAACCTCGCGAATCACGCTGGCGCCGACCGTTGCCAGGGCCGCGGACTCACTGGCCACCACCCAGCCGCGCTCCAGGCGACCCAGGACCAGGGGGCGGATCCCATGGCGGTCCCGGGCGGCATACAACGTCTGCTCGTCCATGAACACGAAGCTGAAGGCACCCTTGAGCCTGGGCAGCACCTCCATGGCGGTGGCCTCGAGGCTGAGGTCGGGGTCGCTGGAGAGCAGTGCCGTGACCAGTGCCGTGTCAGTGGTGTTGCCCCGATGCAGCTCGCCACCGACCTGGGAGGCAAACGCGTCGCCGTGTCGCTCGAACAACAGGTCGCGCAGCTCGGCCGAGTTGATGAGGTTGCCGTTGTGGGCCAGTGCGACAGTCGATTCCTCGGTGCCGCCCAGGGTGGGCTGCGCGTTCTCCCACGTGCTGCCACCGGTGGTGGAGTAACGGCAGTGGCCGATGGCCAGGTGGCCCTTCAGAGAACCCAGGCTCGCCTCGTCGAAGACCTGCGAGACCAGCCCCATGTCCTTGTAGACGAGCAGCCGCTTGCCATCACTGGCCGCGATACCGGCAGACTCCTGACCACGGTGCTGCAACGCGTACAGCCCGAAGTACGTCAGCTTGGCGACGTCCTCGCCTGGTGCCCAGACTCCGAAGACACCACAGGCGTCCTGGGGAGCCCTCTCGCCAGGAAGAAGATCGTGGGTCAGTCGCCCATCGCCGCGTGCCACGTGTCACAGTCTCCCACAGCCCGGTATGCCGGCTGGCCCTCGCTGCTGCCGATGGGCCGGGGCTACGTCCGCTTCTCGAGCACGACGGCGATGATGGCCCCGGCCAGCGCGCCCAGCCCGGCAAAGATCAACCCCAGGAAGCCCAGCGCGGCCGAGGTGTCATAGCGAACATCGACCGGGCCGATGAAGCTCAGGAACAACCCGGTGAGCAGTCCTGCCAGACCGCCGGTAAGCAGGAACGCGGAGAACCTCGGCGCCCGGCGGGCCGCTCTGGGCTGTTCCTTGCGCGGCTTCTGGCTCACCCCTTCAACGTATCCGCAAACCTGGGGATGGTGCAGCCTCTAGGGGGTCTGGAGCTTGGGGATGACCTCGGAGGCAACCCTCTCCAACGTGGCGACCTCGCCGGCATACGGACCCTCTGGTCTGGGCCAGTGGGTGATCACGTCGGTGAAGCCGAGCTCGCCGGCGCGGCCCGCCATCTCCTCGAACGCCCCCGCGCTGGACAGAGCGAACTGGGGTGAGGAGTCGAGGTTGAGGTGCCGCTGCAAGGTGGCGGAGTCGCGGCCCGCTGCAGCCAGAGCCTCGTCGAGGCGACCGCCCAGCGTTGCGAGAGCGGCCCACCACTGGTTCACCGTCTCGACGTTGGGACCGGTGGTGACCCAGCCGGCACCATACTCAACTGCCAGGCGCAGCGAGCGGGGACCGTTGGCTGCCATGACGAACGGGATCCTCGGTCGCTGAGCCGGGCCCGGCAGGGTGCGGGCGTCGACAGCCGAGAAGTGCCTGCCCCGGTGAGAGACATGGTCCTGGGTCAGCAGCCGGTCGAGCAGCGCGGTGAACTCGGCAAGCCGTTCGAACCGCTCTTTGGGGGTCAGCGGCGGTCCGCCGAGGATGGAGCTGTCGATGTCGCCCCCGGCGCCGATACCGCAGATGAAGCGACCGCCAGAGATGTCGTCCAGGGCCAGCAGGTCACGCATGAACGGCACCGGATGCCGGTAGTTCGGCGACGTGACAAAAGTGCCCAGCCGGATCGTCGAGGTGACCATTGCGGCCGCCGTGAGCGTGGGAGTCGTGCCGAACCACGCCGAGTCGGGCAGCCCGCCCCAGACAAGGTGGTCATAGGTCCACGCATGGTCAAAGCCGAGCTCCTCCGCCCGCCGCCACATCGGGGCCGCCTCGGACCAGCGGTGCTCAGGCAGGATCGTCAGGCCGAATCGCATAGCCCGAGGCTAGCCCGCGACGAGCGGCAACAGCCCGTCCAGGGTCGCCCGCTGACCGCTCGCGTGCACCGCGCCCTCATCAATGGCGCTCGCCCATTCCAGCTGTCCGGTGACCAGACCCAGCCAGGTCCGGGCATCCATCTCGATCACGTTCGCAGGTGTGCCGCGGGTGTGGCGCGGGCCCTGCACACACTGAACCGCGCCGTATGGCGGGACGCGGACCTCCACCGTCCGCCCTGGCGCACGCTCCGCCAGCTCCTCCAGCGCATACCGGACCGCCGTGGCGACAACGTCGTTCGGCGCCTCGGACGGGTCCGACCGCCATACCGCAACGGCTTGCCGACCATCGTCGGGGGGGATGCGGCGACGGGGTGGCATGGCGTCCATGGTGGCACCACCGACCGCGTCAGGCCGATCTAGGGTTGGGCGTATGAAGGCAACGACGATCTATGCCGCCGGCGACGTCCGGCTCGAGGACCAGCCGGACCCGACCATCCGGAGACCGACCGACGCGATCGTGAAGGTCGTCGCCGCGTGTGTCTGCGGCTCGGACCTCTGGTCCTATCGCGGAGACAACCCGATCCAGGACCCGTTCCGGATCGGCCACGAGTTCGTCGGCATCGTCCAGGAGCTGGGCTCAGGGGTCCGGTCGCTGCACCAGGGTGACTTCGTGATCGCACCGTTCATGTACTCCGACAGCACCTGCCCGCACTGCCGGGTCGGGATGCAGTCGGCGTGTTCGGCAGGAGGGTTCTGGGGCGGACCGGACCGCGACGGGCTGATGGCGGACGGAGGTCAGGGCGAGTATGTCCGGGTCCCCCTGGCGGACGGCACCCTCGTTGCCACACGAGATAACCCTGACGCGGCAATGGTGCCCTCGCTGCTAGCCCTGTCCGACGTGATGGGCACGGGCTGGCACGCGGCGATGGCCGCCCGGGTCCAGGTGGGCGACACGGTCGTCGTCGTGGGCGACGGCGCGGTCGGTCTGTCCGGCGTTCTCGCGGCCTCGCGAATGGGCGCCGAACGAGTGGTCGCCATGTCCCGGCACGACGCACGCCAGAAGATCGCCCGGGTGTTCGGCGCCACCGATGTCATCGCGGAGCGCGGTGAGGCAGGCGAGGCGGCCGTCCTCGAGCTCACCGGTGGTGTCGGAGCCGACGCGGTGCTGGAGTGCGTGGGCACCGGCGAGTCGATGACCACTGCCATCGCCATCGCCCGCCCGGGCGCCACCGTCGGCTATGTGGGGGTGCCTCACGGGGTCGAGCTTCCGGTGCGCTCGATGTTCTCCCGCAACGTCGGCGTCGCCGGTGGCGTGGCACCGGTCCGGCAGTACCTCCCTGCACTGCGCGACGACGTGCTGTCCGGGGCGATAGACCCCGGGCTCGTCTTCGACCTTGACCTGCCACTGGACAGGGTGGCGGAGGGCTACGAGGCGATGGATCAGCGCCGCGCCATCAAGACGATCCTGCGTCCCTAACCGCCCTCGACGACCTCTTTGAGCCCGACGAGCATCGTCGCCCACATGTCCTTCGAGTGCTCGGCCTGCGCCTCAGTCGCGTTCCGGTCCTGGCTCAGTGAGACGAAGGTCCCGTCCCCGTGTGCCGCCAGCTCGTACACCAGGGTGTGGTAGTTCTCGGGAACGTCCGCCTGGCCGCTCGCCGGGCTGAAGTGGGTGACCTTCAGATGGCGTTCTGCCTCGATCTCCAGGATCTCGCCCTTGTCCTCATACCGCAGGCCCGCGTGGTTTCCCCTCCACACGATCGGGCTGCCCGGCTGCCAGTCGGTCACCACCTCGGAGCCGAACATGTACTTCTTGATGAGCTTCGGGTCGGTCAGGGCAAGCCAGACCTTGGCCGGCGAGGCGTTGATCTCCGTTGTTGCCGTGGCGACAAAGCCTGCCATGGTGTCTCCCTCTCGTTGGTGTCCCGCAATCCCCGACTCGTTCCCTAACCTAGACGGTCGGCTGCCCGCGCGGGCGGAACTGATCCCTGGGTCCGCCTAGGCTGATGTCGTGTCACAGGACCACGCTGAACAGATCGAGCTCGTGCCCGACGATGACGGCCGGGGGGGCGTCACCGTGATGATGGACGGCAGCCCCCAGTCCCACGTCAACCTGGCCGACCCGGGCAGCCTCGGGTTCGAGTACATCGCCCACTTCGCCGCGGTCATCGACACCCTGCCCGCCGGTCCGCTGGGAGTGACCCACATCGGCGGCGCAGGCCTGACTCTGGCCCGCTACCTCAACGCCGAGCGGCCTGGATCGCCCCAGATAGTCCTGGAGCCCCGTGCCGAGGTGACTGAGCTGGTACGCCGGGAGCTGCCCCTGCCGCGACAGCACCGGATCCGGGTGCGCCCCCTGGACGGTCTCACCGGAGTCGCCCAGCTCGCCGATGCGAGCGCTGACGTGGTGGTGCTTGACGCGTATGCCGACGGCCGGGTCCCGGCGGAGCTCACCACCGTGGAGTTCATCGCCGATGTCTCAAGAGTGCTCAAGCCGAACGGGACGATGATGGTCAACATCGCCGACGAGCCCGAGATGGCCTACCTGCGCCGCGTGTATGCCGGCCTGGTCACCGTCTTCGGGCAGGTCGCCCTGATCGGGACCCACGAGATTCTCAAGCGCAAGCGTTTCGGCAACACCGTCGCCGTTGCCTCCCACTCCCCGCTGGACATCGGCGCCCTTCGCCGGCGGGTCGCCAGGATGCCCTTCCCGACGGGGCTGCGCGACGGCGACCAGCTGGCCCGGCAGTTCGCCGGATCGGCTCCCCTCACCGTTGCCGACAGCGCACAGTCGCCACCACCCCCACCGCTGCGGGGATGGCGCGTGCGCTGACGGCTCACCGCTGCTGACAGCTCACCTCTGCTGACGGCTCATCCTTGCCCCCACGCCCACCGCAGCCGGGGGTGCCCGCGCCGGGCCAGATCGGTCCTCCCGGAATTCCGATCCACATCGCGGAACAGCCGGAATACCTGGGCGCCCCGATGATGTTGGCCGAAAGATTGCTGGAGTTTGACCAACACAGGAGGGACAGGCGCATGTCACGGGGCTCGGGAGAGACTGGCAGGACCGAGGCGGCGACCATCAGGTCAGAGGCGCCACCATCAGATCATGGCACCGGGGCGCCGGATCCGAGACGCTGGTACGCGCTTGGCGTGATCGCCATCGCCCAGCTGATGGTCGTGCTCGACGCGTCGATCGTGAACCTGGCGCTCCCCTCGGCCAAGGCAGACCTGGGCATCTCGAATGCCAACCAGCAGTGGATGATCACCGCCTACACCCTGTCTTTCGGCGGGCTGCTGCTGCTGGGCGGACGGGTCGCTGACTACGCCGGCCGCAGACGGATGTTCATCATCGGGCTGCTGGGATTCGCCGGTGCGAGCTTCCTCGGGGGGGTGGCCCCCAACCAGGGCCTGCTCTTCGCCTCCCGGGCGCTGCAGGGCGGCTTCGCCGCCTTCCTGGCCCCGGCCGCCCTCAGCCTGCTCACCGTGACCTTCCACGACCCAAGGGAGCGGGCGAAGGCCTTCGGGGTCTACGGCGCCATCTCCGGTGGCGGGGCGGCGATCGGCCTGCTGCTCGGCGGCGTGCTCACCGAGTACCTCTCGTGGCGGTGGTGCCTGCTGGTCAACGTGCCGATCGCCCTGCTCGCCGTCGCCGGCGCGCTCAGGGAGGTCAAGGAGTCGAAGGCCAGTGGGGACACCCGCTACGACATCCCGGGTGCCATCACCGTGACCGGTGGCCTCGTCTCACTCGTGTACGCCTTCACGAAGGCGGCCCCGGCGGGCCCCGGGGACCCCAGCCGGTGGACCGACCCCACCACACTCACCTGGTTCGGCGTCGCCGTGGTGCTGCTGGCCAGCTTCTTCGTGATCGAGACCCGCACCGAGAACCCGCTGCTGCCCATGCGCGTGATCCTGGACCGCAACCGGGGTGGTGCGTACATCGTGATGCTGATCACCGCGATCGGCCTGTTCGGGATGTTCCTCTTCCTCAGCCTGTACCTGCAGACGATCCTGGACTACTCACCCATCAGGGCCGGCCTGGCGATGCTGCCGTTCGCCGCGGGGATCATCCTCACAGCCGGGCTCGCCGCCAACCTGCTGCCCCGGTTCGGGCCACGCCCGCTCATGGTGCCCGGGCTGCTCCTGGCCACTGTCGGGATGCTGCTGCTGAGCCGGCTCGCCCCGACCAGCACCTACGCAGGGCACGTGCTGCCGTCCTTGGTCATGATGAGCGTTGGGCTGGCCATGGTGTTCATCCCGGTGGCGAGCACGGCCCTGCATGCCATCGGCGGTCATGACGCCGGCGTCGCCAGCGCGATGATCAACACCAGCCAGCAGGTGGGCGCCTCGCTGGGCACCGCACTGCTCAACACGGTGGCCGCCGGCGCGACCACGACATACCTCGCCTCCCACCGTGGCGTTCCGCCGCCGCTGAAGGCGGCGCTGACCCATGGCTACACCCAGGCCTTCCTGGTCGCGGGGGGGTTCCTGCTGTTCGCCACGGTGGTCGCTGGGGCACTGATCAACATCGGCAAGGCCGCCGTGCAGGAGAACGACCCGGCCAACCTGGCGGCTTGACCCGCCGGCTCCCCGTGAGATCTCTCTGAGAGCGCGCGGGGTGGTCAGGCTGTCCGGCAGGACGTCGTTGTCGAGCTCGCTGCCCTCAGGGTCGGCCATGCACCGCCGGCGGAGGCCTTCCGATGCATACTTCAGAGCGTGATGTTCAATGTCCCGGCTGACGCCTACGCCCGGTTCATGGGCCGGTTCTCCGAGCCCCTGGCTGTGCGGTTCGCGGCTCTGGCCGGGGTGCGGCCGGGCCAGAAGGTGCTGGACGTCGGGTGCGGACCGGGAGCTCTGACCGCACAGCTGGTGGAACGCGTGGGCGCGGACGCGGTTTCGGCGATCGACCCGTCGGACCCCTTCGTCGCGGCTGTCCGTTCGCGATTCCCCGGGGTCGATGTGTGGTCCGGGTCTGCCGAGCACCTTCCCTTCCCCGACGACGGCTTCGACGTCAGCCTTGCCCAGCTTGTCGTGCACTTCATGGCCGATCCGGTGTCAGGGCTGTCGGAGATGGCACGGGTCACCCGCCCGGGAGGCGTGGTGGCCGCCTGCGTCTGGGATACCGCCGGGAAGGGCGGTCCCCTTGACGCCTTCTGGCGGGCGGTGCACGACATCGATCCGGATGCTCACAACGAGTCGCGGCTTGCCGGCGCCCGCGAGGGTCATCTTGCCGACCTCTGCGCAGAGGCCGGCCTCAAAGACATCCGCCCCGCATCACTCACTGTCGTCGTCCGGTTCCCGACATTCTCCGACTGGTGGGAGCCTTTCACCCTGGGGGTGGGACCGGCGGGTGCCCACGTTGCACAGCTGGATGAGGTGCAGCGCGCTGTCCTGCGGGCCCGATGCGAACGGCTGCTGCCGCAGGCACCGTTCGAGATCACCGCATCGGCCTGGTGCGTGCAGGCTCACCCCTAGAGGGCGATGCGGTAGTGGAGGTGAACCACACCGTTGCCGAAGGCACGCTCATCCAACAGCTCCAGCTTCACGCGAACGTCGTCGGGGAAGAACTGCTTTCCGCCTCCGACCACGAGGGGAGTCACGAGCAGGTGGCACTCGTCGACCAGCCCGGCCCTGAACGCCTGGGCTGCCAGGTCGGGGCCGGCAACGCTGATGTCACGATCCGCTGCCGCTTTCAGCGCCCGGACCGCTGCCGGGTCAAACTGCCGTTCGATCCGGGTCCTGGCACTGGACACCGTCCCGAGTGTCGTGGAGTACACGATCTTGTCGGCCGCCTGCCAGATACTGGTGAAGTCCCGGATGAAGGCAGGCTGGTCCGCGAGCTCCTGGGCGGTCTCCCAGTAGAGCATCACCTCGTACATCCGGCGCCCGTACAGGTAGGTGCCGATGGGTCGCTCGAGGTCGTTGACGAAGGTGTGCACCTCCTCGTCCGGCGCACTCCAGTCGAAGTTCCCGTCCTGGTCCGCGATGTAGCCGTCGAGCGAGGTGATCCCCGAACAGGTGAGCCTGGCCATAGGGTCTTCCTACTCCGATGTGCCGCTGCCGGGTAGAGGGGCGATCACAGATCAACCCCGGTTGGACGCTTGACCACGATGTTCCATGGCTGCCAACGCTCGGCTGCCTGCTCTGGCCGGGCGGCGTCTCAGCGGGAGGTAGGTGCGGCAGCAACGTGAGACTGGGCGTAGATCGGTGCGGTCAATCGGGCGCGAGCCGGCGCCCGATCAGCGGTAGATGAGTACGGGTGCGAATCCGCTCGACGTCTGGTGTCGTGAGGTGTGCTGTCGATCAGGACAGCGCCTCGATCGGTGCGATCTTCACCAGGTCCTTCACGGCATGGGCGAGCTGCCCATCGAGTGTGATGAAGGCGTCGGCCTGGAGCTGGGTCAGGGCGACGTACTCGGCGTTGTAGGTGTCGGACCACCCGAGCTGGTCAGCGACCTTCCAGGCGACTTGCTGAAGGACGCGGTCTCCGAGCAGTCGAATCCGCAGCCCGCGGCGAATGGCCACGTCCGGTCCGATCACGTACTTGGTCATGTAGGTCCGCTCCGTTCGCGTGCTTGGTCA